>CAZUZB010000001.1:0-5355 GCA_964624695.1 uncultured Anaerolineales bacterium
CGTAACGTGACCGCCCCCATGCCCGAAGGCTTCGTGGAGACGTTCCTCGACGACGGCTATGGCGACATGGTGGCCATCATGTACGCGCTGCGCGAGGTCGGGTTCGACGGCGCGGTGATCTCGGACCATCTCCAGTCCATGGCGGGCGGGCGTTACGCGGCCGAGGGCTATGCCATCGGTTATATGCGCGGGCTGCTGCAGGCCGCCAACCGGGCCTTTGATCATCGCTAGTCGCCTCGTTTCCCTTCCATCCTGTTGACGCGAGGGATGAGCGCGGGTAAGTTGTACTCGATCTCATCCCTCTGCCGCCCCTTCCTCACGGAACAATTCGGATCGCGTCTGCGTCCTCAGCGAGTGGCTCGATATACATGGGAGAACGGGGCATGCCTGCCTTGACAAAGCGAGCCCGTCGCCGCATCGCTCTGCTCGCCGGGCTGCTCTGCGCTCTTGGGTTGGCGTGTGCCTGGCTGACGCGCCCCCTGCCGGCAGAGTTAGTGTCGAGCACATCGCCGACGCCGGTGGGGCTCATCACGGCACGAGACGGGCGTCCTCTCTTTCAGCTCATCGACCAGGAGGGCGGGATCCACCGCCCCATCACGAAAGACGAGCTGCCCGACGCCCTGCGCCAAGCCGTGGTGGCGACGGAGGACGCGCGGTTCTACCGGCATCACGGCGTGGATCTGTGGGCCATTCTGCGCGCGGCCTATGCTAACGTCACCAGCGGTCGGATCGTCTCTGGCGCCAGCACCATCAGCCAGCAGACCGCGCGCAACCTCTTTATGACGCCAGATGAGCGCCAGGATCGCACCGTCGTTCGCAAGATCAAAGAGATCGTTCTCGCTCTGCGCCTAGAGCGTACCCTGCCCAAAGACGAGATCCTCGCGCTCTACCTGAACGCCGCCAGCTATGGTCGGCTGGCTACCGGCGTGGCGGCCGCCGCCGAGACCTATTTCGGCAAGCCCGTGGCCGACCTCAGCCTGGCCGAATGCGCTTTTCTGGCAGGGTTGCCCCAATCGCCCGGCCGCTACGACCCGGATCGGAACCTCCAGGCCGCGCTTTCCCGCCAACGAACCGTGCTCGGCTTGATGGTGGCCGCCGGCTATCTGACCGAAGCCGAGGCGGCCCAGGCCGCCGATGAACCGCTGCAGTTCGTCCCCTATCAAACGGCACTCGAGGCCCCCCATTTCGCGGCCATGGTACGCGAACAGGTGGAGGCCTTACTCCCCCAAGAGGAGCTGGACCGGGGCGGGCTGATCGTTCGGACCACGCTGGACCTGGACCTGCAACGCGCCGCCGAGGAGGTCGTGCGTCGCCAACTGGCCCAGCTCAACCAGCCAGAGCCCGGCTATCCGCAACGGGTGGTGGACCATGCCGGCGTGCTGGTGCTGAACGTGGCCGATGGCGCGGTGCGCGCGCTGGTGGGCAGCCCCGACTATTTGGAGCCGACTTCTGGCGCCGTCAATGCTGTGCTGGCATCTCGGCAGCCGGGGAGCGCGGTCAAGCCACTGCTGTATCTGGCCGCCTTTGAGCGGGGCTATCTGCCATCTACGATGCTACTGGACGTCGAGACCGCCTATCAGGCAGCCGACGGCGCCCCCTACACCCCAGAGAACTATGACCTACGCTACCACGGACCCGTCTCGGCGCGAACGGCGCTGGCGTGCTCGTACAACGCGGCGGCGGTGCGGCTGGCGGACGAACTGGGCATCGAGGCGTTGCTGGATGTAGGCCGTCGCCTGGGGATCCGCTCGTGGGAAGGTCTTGCGGTGCGAGATCTGGCCCTGGCCCTAGGAGCGGGCGAGCTGACGCTGTGGGAGCTGGCCCAGGCCTATGGCGTGCTGGCGCGGGGCGGCAACCTAGTCCCATCCTATTGCATCGAGAGCATCCACGCCGCCGACGGGCGGCTGCTGTATAAAGCCGTTGCATCGGAGCCCACGCGGGTGGCCGCAGCCGAGGCGGCCTATCTGGTTTCGCACGTACTGGCCGATGATGCTGCGCGGGCACCCGCCTTTGGCGCCGGCGGCGTCCTTTCGCTGCCCTTTGAGGCGGCCGTCAAGACCGGAACCACCACCGACTGGCGTGACAACTGGACGGTGGGATACTCGTCCGAGGTTGTGGTGGGTGTGTGGGTGGGCAATGCTGACGGCACGCCCATGGCGCATGCGACCGGCATTACGGGCGCGGCGCCCATCTGGCGCGAGGTGATGCTGTGCGCCAGCGGCTCTGGCGCGGCGCACCGGCGTGCGCCAGAGCCGCTGGCGCGGCCAGATGGGCTGACCGAGGTGGTCGTCTGTGCCATGTCTGGCAAACTGCCCGGGCCAGGATGCGTCCATCGGCGTGTGGAGCTGTTCCCGGCCAGCCAGGTGCCCACAGAGACCTGTGACCTGCACATGGTCGTGGCCTATGACCGCTTCACCGGCGCGCCGGCCGATGCCGATACACCGACGGAACAGATCGTGGAACGGGTGGTGACCAGATGGCCCGCGGAAGCCTTGGCCTGGGCCCAGGATGAGGGCTTGCTGGACTCTGGGGGTGGAATGGCCTCGGTTGGGATGGTGACGCAGGCGTCCGATGCGGTCGCTCCGGGGGGAACTACTCTGCGCTGGTTGCGCCCGGCCAGCGGCACGCGGTATCATCTGGCCAGCGATCTTGCCGCCGGCGTACAACAGATCGAGCTGGTGCTAGCCGCTCCGAACCTCGACGAGCGGATAATCGTGCTCTGGAATGGCGAGCCATGGGAAACGTTGAACGGCGCCCCCTATCGCGTGCGTTGGCAACTGGTGCCGGGCGAGCACTGTTTTGTTGCCGAGATGCGTGACGTCGATGGCAGCTCGATACAGACGACACCTCTATGTGTTCAGGTTCTCGAAGCTATGGCTGGGTCGGGCGACTAGGCGATTCTAGGATCCGTCTCCGCCAAGGAGGAAATGCGATGCGTCACAATACGGTTCATGTTCTCGTGCTGGTGGCTATGGTGGCGTCCCTGGTGCTAGGCGCTTGCAGCAGCGCCACACCGACGCCGGTGCCTGTGCGCGAGACGGTCGAGCCGGCCACGATGCCCACAGAGGTGGCCGAGCAGCCCACGCCGGCGCCGACCCCGGTGATCGCGCCGCGACTGATGCGCACCGAGCCCGAACCTGGGGAGCCGCTGGTGCGGCGCAACCCGATTGTGTTGGTCTTTGACCAGCCTATGGATCGCCCTTCCACAGAGGCCGCGCTGGAGATCACACCAGCAGTCTCGGGGCAGTTGAGCTGGGACGACGACCGGACCCTGCGATTCACGCCCGAGGCCGAGTGGCCGCCCGAGGGGCGTTTCTCGGTGACCATCGGCGAGGGAGCGCAGAACGTTCACGGCTTGCGCCTGGTGGCCGAGGCGACCGTTTCGCTTGATGCCGCTGGTTACCTGCGCGTGGCGCGGGTCCAGCCCGCCCCCGACAGCGAGGATGTGGAGGTGGATTCGCCCATCCGCGTGGCCTTTACCCGGCCCGTGGTGCCGCTATCGGTGGATGAACTTGGCGCGAC
Source organism: uncultured Anaerolineales bacterium (assembly GCA_964624695.1). Classification (GTDB taxonomy): domain Bacteria; phylum Chloroflexota; class Anaerolineae; order UBA1429; family UBA1429; genus DAIRUQ01. The sequence continues at coordinate 3,523 of CAZUZB010000001.1, forward strand.
GGTGCTCGATCCCCTCCAGTTCACGCCGGCGGTTGCCGGCAGCGGCCGCTGGGTCAACACGGCCCTCTACGAGTTCATGCCCGATGAGCCGCTGCAGGCGGGAGCCAGCTATCAAGTAACGCTGCGCGAGGATCTCGTGGATACCCTGGGTGCGCCTTTGGACGAGACCTTTGCCTGGCGCTTTACCACGTCGCTGCCGCGGGTGGTGGCCGTCCTTCCCGAGCCTAATGCCCGTCATGTGGCGCCCACGCCCGAAATCGCGGTGGCCTTTGATCAAGCGGTCGTACGAGCAGACGCCGAGAGCCGGTTCGCTCTGGAGGACGCCGACGGCCGCCGCGTTGCCTGTGTCTTCCGATGGGAGGGCGACGACACACTGATCTGCGTCCCTGAGCAGCCGCTAGCACGGGGCGGCGCCTATACCGCACGGATCGCCGAGGGCGTGCCCGCCCTGGCCGGCGGAGCGCGCACCGAGCTGCCGCGCGTCTGGAGTTTCCGAGTGGCGGCCTTGCCCGAGGTGGGGGTGACCACGCCAAGCGATGGGGACCAAGGCGTGGCCATGGGAGACCAGGTCATCCTGCGTTTCTCCTGCCCCATGAGCCCAACGACGTTGACGGATGGGCTGGCCATCACGCCCGCTGTCAGCTACTGGTCCTATTGGGGCGCAGACGATACCCAAGTGACCCTCTACGGTGGGCTCCAACCCTCCACAGCCTACACGCTCTCGCTGAGCACCAAGCTGCTGGATGCGTGGGGCGTCCCGCTGCAGCGTGCGAGCACCATCAGCTTTGTGACGGGTCCACGGCCGCCTTCGGTCTCCCTGGACGTCCCGGACCGCATGGGCGTCTACGACGCGGCGGGGCCCTTGACCGTGGCCGTCCGTCACACCAACATCTCGCGCGTGGATCTGGCCCTCTATGGCATGAGCGCCGACGACCTGGTCGCCATGGGTGGCGATATGGGCTGGATGATCTGGCAGAACTATCAGCCCGACGCGAGCGCTCTGCTACGCCGTTGGTCGCTACCGACAAACGCCGATCTCGACGCCGTGGCGCTGCTGGATGTCCCTCTGCGGGCGCAGGACGGAGCCGCGCTGGCTCCCGGGTTCTACTTTTTGCAGGTCTCGGCCCCCGAGGTCTCGTCCCGAGATCGGCATGTGCTCGTGGTCACCGAGATGAGCTTGATGCTCAAAACAGGGGGCGAGCAAGCCCTGGTGTGGGCCACGGATATGCAAACGGGCGAGCCGGTGGAAGGCGTCGACCTGGCGGCCTGGGACAGGGCCGACAATCAGATCGCCACGGCAACCACCGACGCAGATGGCCTGGCGCGGCTAGCGCTCGGCGGGTATGAGCCGTGGGCCCCGCTGGTGGTGACCGGCGACCACGACGGCTCCCCCAGCGCGGTCATGCGCTTCTGGGAGAACGGCTTGAGCGCGTGGGCGTTCGATCTCGCCAGCGAGCGCTCGGATCAAGAGCATCTCCTCTATCTCACGACCGACCGGCAGATCTACCGGCCTGGGCAGGAGGTGCAGTTCAAGGGGGTGCTACGCCGCGACAATGACGCCCGCTACGCCTTGCCGGAAGCGGGAACGCTCATCAACCTGGAGCTCTGGGATCCGCAGGGCCGGCAGATCCTCGAGGAGAGCTATACGCTCAACGAGATGGGCAGCTTTGCCGGCAGCGTCCCCCTGGGCGATGCGGCCGCGCTGGGCTACTATGAGCTGCGGGCCTGGGTTGGCGACGAGGCGTTCTACCAGGTCTTTCAGGTGGCTGCCTATCGCAAGCCGGCCTTTGAGGTGCTCGTGGGCGCCGATGCCTCGGACTATGTCCAGGGAGA
>CAZUZB010000001.1:5455-9227 GCA_964624695.1 uncultured Anaerolineales bacterium
CACATGGGCGACCTGTACGTAGGGCTGGCGCCCGATCGCTATGTAGGCACCGCTGGCGAGGACCAGACGGTCCACGTCATCGTCGTCGATACCGACGGCGTGCCGCTGGCCAGACGCTCAGTGGAGCTGGTGTTCTACCAGCGCGAATGGCTCACCGTCCAGGTCGAGTCGCCCGAAGGCTATACCTACTGGAGCAACGAGCCGCGTGACACGGCGGTCTACACCGCGACGGTGACCACCGATGGGATGGGCCGCGCGAAACGCAGCTTTGTGCCCGAAGAGGGCGGCCTCTATCGCGTGGTGGCCCGCGCCCGAGATGGACGCGGCAATCCAGTGCGCAGCGCCGCCTACCTCTGGGTGAGCGACGACGCCTTTATCAACTGGGGCCGCGAGAACCATCCGCGCATCAACCTGGTCCCCGACAAAGAGAGCTATGCCCCCGGCGACGTGGCCAGTATCCTGGTGCCACTGCCCGTTCGAGGGCCTGTGCAGGCGCTGATGACCATCGAGCGAGGCGAGCTGATTGAGCAGCACGTGTTCACGCTGGAGAGCAGCAGCGACCGCATCCAGCTGCGTATCACCCCCGACTATGCCCCCAACGTGTTCGTCTCGGTGTTTGTGGCCGTGCCGGCCGAACAGAACGCACCCGGCAGCTTTTTCCTGGGCTATGCAGAGATCCTCGTCTCCGCGGAGCAGCAGTTGCTGGAACTGTCGGTGGCGCCGTCGCAGGAAGGCCCCTTCCGTCCGCGTGATACCGTGAGCTATGACGTGACAGCCTTGGATTGGCAAGGCGAGCCGGTAGACGCCGAGATCTCGCTGGCGCTGGTGGACCGCGCCGTGGAGATCCTGGCCGGCATCGAGGCCCCCGACATCTTGCAGACCTTTTACCGGGAGCGCGGGCTGGGCGTGGATACCAGCACGACTCTCGCGCGCTCGGTGGATCAGCACAACCTGGATCGCGCCCGCGGCGAAAAGGGTGGCGGCGGCGGCGACGGCATGGATACCATGGTGCGCGCCGACATGCCCGACACAGCCTACTGGGCGCCGCAGCTCCGCACGGGCGATGACGGTAGCTTGCAGGTTACAGTGCCGCTGCCGGATAGCTTGACCACCTGGCGCATGCGCGCTCAGGCCGTCACAGCGGCGACCGAGGTAGGCTCTGCCTATGTGGATATCATCAGCACGCTGGATCTGCTGGTGCAGCCGGTGACGCCGCGTTTTGCGGTGGTAGGCGATGCGCCCACGCTGGGATGCCTGGTCTACAACCGCACGGCCCAGCCGGTGGAGGCGCTGGTCGAGCTGGCAGCCGAGGGCATCGCGTACGATGCCGAGCCCCAGCGGGTGACAGTGCCGGCCAACAGCCAGGTATCGGTGACCTGGGATGCCCGCGTGCTGCCGGGTGACCGGATAGTGCTCCGGTTCAGCGCCGATGCCGGCGCGCTGGCGGACGCCGTGGAGCTGACGCTGCCGGTGCGCCCGCCGAGCACGCCCAGCGTAGCCGGCACCTCGGGCGAGATCCCGGCCGCCACGGCAGAGAGGATTGAGGTCGTCGAGCTGCCATCGTTGGCGGATACCAGCCTGGGTGGGCTGACCATATCGCTGGAGCCCTCCCTGGTGGCGGGGCTAGCGGCTCCGCTGGCCTATCTGCGAGACTATCCCTATGCCTGCGTCGAGCAGACGGTGAGCCGGTTCTTCCCCGAGCTGGCTTTGTGGCAGGCGTTGGGCGCTCGCATGTCCGCCGCGGAAAGCACGCAGGTGGTGCAAAGGGCGACGCAGGCGCTGCAGCGCCTCTATGCGGAGCAGAATCTGGACGGTGGTTGGGGCTGGTGGTATGGGCAGAATAGCTCGCCAGCGCTGACAGCCTATGTGCTCCAGGGGCTGGCCCAGGCGCGTAACGCGGACCTGCTGGTACCGATCGATGTCACCGATCGCGCCGTCAGCTATCTGCAGGAATGGCTCAAGAGCCGCAACTCTCAGCCCGGCACCACCGGCGATATGGAGGCGACGGTGCTGCTGGCGCTGGCGGAGGTGGGCGCGGGCGATACCGGTCGCACGTCAGCCCTCTTTGAGCGGCGCGACGATCTGTCCCTCTCTGCCAAGGCCGAGCTGGCGCTGGCCATGGCGTTGCTGTTGCCGAACCAGACCAACCGCCTGCAAACCCTGGGCAACGAGCTGGACGCTGCCGCCACGCTGAGCGCGGCTGGCGCCCAGTGGCACGAGGAACAGGTCGGAGGCTGGCGCTTTGGCAGCGATGCCCGAACCACGGCGCTGGTGCTGCGGGCTCTGCTGCGCCTCCAGCCCGATAGCGAGATGATCCCCATGGCGGCCCGCTGGCTGATGGTGGCTCGCCAAGAAGGCGTGTGGGCGACGACCCAGGAGAACGCCTGGGCAGTCATCGCGCTGGCCGAGTACGCAGCGAGCCTACCCCAGGGCGAGCCGGTCGATGGGTACGCGATCGAGATGGATGGCCGCCTCGTGTGCGGCGGCTATCTGGACCAGACCGGCACCGGCGTGACCTGCCAGGTGCCAGCCGATGAGCTGACGCCCGGCCAGCCCAGCCGGGTGCGCCTGACCACCGAGGGCGGGCAGGAGAGCGCCTACTATAGCGCCTACCTGCGCGCCTATCTGCCGGCCGACAAGGTCGAAGCGGTGTCGCGAGGCATCGCGGTGTCGCGCACCTATGCGCTGGCCGAGGCCCCGGATAAACCGATTACGGGCGCGCGCGTGAACGACACCCTGATCGTCCGCTTGACCATCGTGGCCGAGCAAGACCTCTACTATCTGGTGGTCGAGGATCCGTTTCCGGCGGGGTGCGAGCCGGTGGACACCAGCCTCGCCACCACCAGCATGGCGGCGCCCTGGCCCACGCTAGAACGTGTGATCACCACCCTCTCGGGCTCGCAAAACTGGGGCTGGTACTGGAACTGGGCCGATCACACCGAGCTGCGTGATGACCGCGCCGCGCTCTTTGCCGAGTATCTGCCGGCGGGCACCTACGAGTATGTGTACGCCGTGCGCTGCACCACTCCAGGCAGCTACCTGGCCTTGCCAGCCGAGGCGTATGAGATGTACTTCCCGGATACCTTTGGCCGCAGCGGTGGGGCCCGCGTCGTGATCCGAGGCTAGGCCCCGAGAAACGGAGACACAGTGACGCGGCAACGCCGGGCAAATCCCGGCGTTGCTGCGTCCTGGCGGCTAGACCCCCGCCCGCGGCCGCGACAGTGTGCGAGACTCGATCATCAGCGCCAGCCAATCCACGGCGCAGCCGATGCCACGGGGGGACTGAGCGATGGCGCCCACCTGGACCGTGGCTTCCATGGGAACCCGGCACAGCCTCGTCATGCGCCAACGCTCGCCGTCCAGCGCATAGTGCAGGGCAAAGACGTCCCCCACCCTGGCCAGTTGCAGCCACACCGAGGGGCTGTTCAGATCGGCGCCATTGGCGTCGTCAGAAACGCCGTTGGTGACGACGCTGACAATGGCTGGGTTGCCCAGGTCGGTGCGCTCATAGGCCAGCTTGATCCAGCGCTGGCCATCCTGGCGGACCAGCAGCCCCCCCGCGTCATAGTCGCCCTGGAACCCCGGCTGCACGTGCAGCCTAGCGACGAAATCGCCCGTCATGGGCACCCACATAAAGGGCGCCGAATCGGCGCTGGCCACGCCCATGGGGTCCACAAACAGGTCGGTGTGGCTGGGCGCATAGATCCTCAGGCCCTGGTTGGGCAGGCAGGCCCAGGCCACGGGCTCGTTGTCCCAGGCGAACGGCTCGAAC
>CAZUZB010000001.1:9327-25000 GCA_964624695.1 uncultured Anaerolineales bacterium
CGCGTACGCGCGGCGCAGTGGAACGCCATGGATGACGCCGCCATCGACGCCACCGTGCGGCGTTGGGTCGAATCGACGGGCGACAGCCCGGCGGTGTACGGCTACTATCTAGGCGATGAGCCGGGCGCCCATGACTTTCCAGGGCTGGCCCGAGCGGTGCAGGCTGTGCAACGCCATGCGCCGGGCAAACTGGCCTATATCAACCTGTTTCCTGACTATGCCACCATCGGCACGCGACAACTGGCCAAGGATCTCTCACAGCTACAGACCGACTCCTATAGCGAGTATCTCGAGCGCTATGTTCGCGAGGTGCGGCCCCAGTTCATCTCTTGGGACAACTATATGGTCCAGTACTCGCAGGATATGCGCGACCTGGAGCCTGCCACCAGCTACTATCGCAACCTGCTCGATGTGCGCCAAGTGGCGCTGCAACACGGCATCCCCTTCTGGCAGATCGTCTCATCGAACCAGATCCGTCCGACCACGACGATCCCCTCGCCAGCCAACCTGTTGCTACAGGCATACACCACCTTGGCTGCTGGGGGGCGTAGCGTGGGTTGGTACACCTACTATGCGCGTGGGTATGGCTATGCGCCCATCGACGAGGACGACCAGCGCTCGGCCACCTGGTACTATTTGAGCGAGGTCAACCGCCAGATCAAGGAACTGGGGCCGGTGATGAACCGGCTGACGTCGCGAGAGGTGCGCTTTAGCCACGGAGGCCCTGTGCCCGGCCTCCCCGCGTTGCCAGGAGAGGTCGTGCTCGATGCCGAGTGCGCCGAGCCGCTGATGGTGGGCGCCTTTGCCGACAGCCAAGGGGGAGACTATGCGATGGTGGTGAACACCAGCCTGGAACGCTCGGCCAGGTTCCGTCTGCGGCTGGCGCCGGGGCGTAGTGTTAGCGCGCGCTTTTGCCCGGCGGCGGGCGGGTTCCGCGCCATGGAGGCGGATGAGGAGCGTTGGCTCACCGCGGGCGAGGGCGTGCTTTTGCGCATGCGCTAGTTATCTCGAGAATCAAGCATCGGAAGACGTGGCGACGACATCACAGTTCTGGAGGTCACACATGGTAACGTTCGATCAGGATAGCTTTTTCGCGGTCTTTCCCTGGAACCCCCAGCGAGGCTGGGGTGGCACCGAGCAGCATGAGCAAGGGCTGGAGAGCATCGCAGCCTGCAACTTTACGATCGGAGGGTTCATCCAGACCGAGGATCTGCCGGCTTGCGAGGCCACTGGCATGTCGGCGCTCTATTATGATCCGGTCTTCTGCCATAGGGCCCAGCCCGCATGGAACAGCCTCTCGCAGGCCGAGATCGACGAGGTAATCCGGGGCTGGATGGCCAACGGCGGCGACAGCCCGTCGGTCTATGGTTTCTACATCTATGACGAGCCCGGCGCGGCCGCTTTTCCCGGCCTGGCCCGCGCGGTGGACGCAGTGCGAAGACTGGCTCCCAACAAGCTGGCCTATATCAATCTGTTCCCCAACTATGCCACCATGGGGGGCGAGGACAGCCAGCTCCAGACCGAGACGTACGAAGAGCATCTGGAACGATTCGTGCAAGAGGTGCGCCCGCAGGTGCTCTCGTGGGACAACTATATGCCGCAGTATTCCGACGATGGTCGCGACGTTGCCCAGATGACCCTCTACTATACCAACCTGGTCCAGATGCGCGCGGTCGCCCAGCGGCACGGCCTCCCCTACTGGCAGACGGTATCGCCCAGCCGGATCTTTCCCCGTTCGGCCGTGCCGACGCCGGCCAATCTGGCTTTCCAGGCGTGGACGTCGTTGGCGGCGGGGTGCAGCAGCGTAGCCTGGTACTGCTACTATGACCACGGGATGCGTTTCTCACCGGTCGATGATCAAGAACGACGTAACCTGACCTGGTATTGGCTGGCTGAGGTCAATCGACAGTTGGCATTGGTGGGGCCGCTGCTCAAGGCGATGCGCTCGACGGGGCTCTATTTCACCACGACGAACCTGACCGAGCCTGTGCCAGCGCCCCCAGAGCCGTTGGCATCGGCCGTGAGTGCAGAGCAGCCGCTGATGCTGGGCACCTTCAAGGATGCCGATGGCGCCTGTTGCTGCGTGGTGGTCAACCTGGACCTCGATCGCACCGCCAAGGTGACGCTGGCCTTTCCCCGGCCGGTGCAAGAGCTCTCGCTCACCGGGGCGGGCTGGATGGAGCGCGACGAGAACGAGCCGCTCTGTTTGGCGCCAGGCCAGGGGGGCGTGCTGAGAGTTGCAGAGAGCTGCTAAGCCACGTCACATAGCATCTCTGCCACAGCCAAGAGATCCGGGCACTGGTGCGTTGCGGACGGATGTTCGCGACGCACCAGAATCGCCCGGATTCCCAATTTCTGCGGTCCAGCTACATCGGCCTCATAGTTGTCCCCTACCATCCAGGCCTGCTCGGGGCGGGCCAAGCCGGCAAGAGCCGCCCGATAGATGACCGGGTTGGGCTTTTCCCATCCTACCAGCGCCGAGGAGACGACCCGCGCCAAATGCGAGCGCAGCCCCAGCGATTCGACGAGAGCGGGCAGCTCGGGCACATGGTTGGAGCAGACCACGTGGATCCAGCCGAGGCCTGAAAGAGCCTCCAGCGCCGGGATCGTATCGGGGAACAGCTGCCACTGCGAGATATCCAGATAAGCGTGACGAAACTGCCCTGCCAGATCGCGCGCCAATGGATCCGATAGTCCGCAAGCCCTGTAGGCGCCAGCGATTCCCGTGGTCATCCTGTGCCACCAAGCCTCTGGCTCCGCATACGCGCGATGGTCGTCCGCGGGTTGCTCCCAAGGAAACCTGCCGGCCAAGTGGGGACGCACCTGCTCGGTGCTCAACGCGTGCCCTGCCTGCCGAGCTAGCTCGGCAATGGTGGCGCTCCATCCTTGACGACGGCTGGCCAGGGTGCCATCGAAGTCCCAGAGCATGACGGGGGCCATCAGATGATCCTTTCTCGGAATGTGAAACGGCGAACGGGTGTACCAGACTACCAAGCCATTCTAGGGGACCAGCGGTCTGCGAGCAAAAGGCATCCGTCAAGAAGGCCCCACGAGAGATTTACGCCAGCCAAAGGCAGGCCCCCCACAGTTGGAGACATAATAGAACTAGCACGGTTGTCTTGGCAACAGCGTGCTTGGGGGCAGCGCGGCCGAGAGAAGACCCGGCGCTGCTGGAGACCTGAAAGCGATGGACGTGGTTGAGGCCAAGCAACGCGACCGGACCGAGACGGAGGGACGGCACGCGTACCAGCAGTTGGCTCGGCATCTCCCCATACCTTACATCGAACTAGAGTCACCGCGGGGGGCTCGACTGGCCGACGTGGGAGATCTGCTGGTGCGGGACTGCAACGTTGCCATGGCGCGGCTGGCAGGCGTGGCCGCACCGGAAGAGATCCGTGGCAGGCCGCTGAAAGCCGCCGCACCCCTGCTTTTGACCGATATCCGACTGAGCCTGGAGTTCATCAATCTTGCAGGAGACGACGAGCCCGCCCCAGCAGGGTCCACTCGACAGGGGTTGCTTGCGTTCACGGTGGGGCCAGGACGGTACGGCATACTGATCGAGGATGCGGCTGTCCGTCAGCATGCCGTGGAAGCGCTAGCGCGGCGCGCTCGCGAGCTGGCAGCGTTGCATGAGACGCTCCTTCACCTGAATGCCGAGACCGACCTGCACGCGCTGTTGAGCACTATCGTGGCCAGGGCAGCCGGGCTGCTGGATGCCCCCCGAGGGGGACTCTACCTGATGGGCGAGGATGGCTTGCTAGAGTTGGCAGTGAGCCACGGCGCGCCGGGCGCTTATATCGAGACCAAGCTTCGACTCGGCGAGGGGGTCTCGGGGCGCGCTGCCCTGGAAGAGTCGGTCGTCCTCGTGGGAGCGGAGCGCTCTTGGGGAGAGCGGGATCAGTCGTACCCGGATGCGCCGTTCGGCCCCGCCGTCGCTGTCCCTCTACGCCTGGATAGGCGTGTGATCGGAGCGTTGTACGTGGGAGATGATGATCGCCAGTTGGCCTACGACCACGGCGATGCCCGTTTGCTCTCGATGTTTGCCGACCAGGCCACGCTGGTGATCCAGCGAACCCGTTTGCTGGATCAGGCGCAGCGAGATGCTGCCCAACGTGCCGTTCTGCTGCGCGAGGTGAATCACCGCGTCAAGAACAACCTGGCCGCTATCATCGGCCTCTTGTATACGCAAGAGCGCACGGTGCCCACAGAGCACCGCGAGGTCTACCAGGAGATCCTCGCCAAGCTGGCGGCACGGGTGCAGGCGCTGGCCACCGCCCACGAGCTGATCTCGCAGGCGGCCTGGGGACCCATCCCCTTTTACGAGCTGGCGGGGCAGGTGATGGGATCCGTTCTGGGGGCACCCGATGCGCCGAACGCCGTCGCTTGGCACATTCGGCCCTCTGACGTGATGCTGGCCAGCGAGGCCGCACAGCATCTCACCATGGTGCTCTGTGAGCTAGCCACCAATGTGGCGCGGCACGCCGCCGATGGGCAGAGGCAGGTATCCTGCGAGACCGCTAGCTGGCTGGAAGGCCCCAAGCTGGTCATCACGTTTCGGGATAGCGGCGCGGGCTATCCTGCAGATGTGCTGGCGGGAGCGGGTGGGGTGGGGCTGGATCTGGTTCGCAATCTCGTTCGGGGCAGCCTCAGAGGCACCATCAGGCTGTTCAACGATGATGGAGCGGTGGCCTGGATCGAGCTGGATGATATCCCTGGTCAGGAGGATTCATGAGCGTGGGACGCGAGGGACAAGCAGTGCGCGTCTTGGTAGCTGAAGACGATTTTCTGGTGCATCAGATGGTGGCGGGGCAGCTACGCCAAGAGGGATACGAGGTGGTGGGAGCGGCGCTGGATGGGCGCGAGGCCGTGCAACTGACCGAGGCCCTCGCCCCCGATGTGGTCGTCATGGATATTCGCATGCCGGGGATGGACGGTCTGGAGGCCGCGCAGGCGATTGCCGAGAGTTGCCCCACACCCGTCGTGATCTTGACGGCCTATGAGGCGCCCGAGCTGATGGAGCGCGCGGCCAACGTGGGCGTGGACGCCTACCTGGTCAAGCCTCCCAAGCCCCGCGAGCTGACACGCACCATCACCATGGCGCGCTCGCGCTTTCTCGCGCTGCGTCAGGCGCGCCTGGAGCGCGACGAGCGCGAGCGGCTATCCCATGAACAGACGGTCCTGGTCGCCAAGATGAAGCATGCGCTGGAGCACTATTCGGCGCTATCGGGAATGATTCCCATCTGCGCGGCCTGCAAGCGCGTCCGCACATCAGAAGACACATGGCAAACCATCGAAGAGTTCATACGAGCGCACACACAGGCGGATTTCACCCACAGCCTCTGTCCGTCGTGCATCACCGAGCTCTACGGAAACGCCGCCGAAGGCTCCTGAGTCTCGCTCAGACGGTTACTGCTCCCAGGCCGTCGGCAGCAGCCCCTGGGGCGGTGTCGGCTGCGGGAAGAACTGGGGCCGCCGAAAGGCCTCTGCATAGGCACACCCCGCCTGATAGCCACGAAAGCGGGCCTGGATGGCGGCGTTATCCACCACGCCCGTCCCATACTGCTCTTGCAGCCAGATCTCCTGGCTCTGGTGGCAGGCCAGCATCGCCGCCTTCTGGGGCCAGACGGACGTGATATCCACCCACTGCTCTGGCTGAAAGTTGATCCCGGCTACCGTATCCATGAACCAGATCTCGGGGATCCGCTCGCAAGGCGGCGTCCCCGTCTCGATATTCGGAACCGTGACCATGACGTGGATATCCCAGATGATCTGGCCCGTGGTGGTGTGGTCGGGGTGATAGTCCAGATCCTTGTCAGGCGCCAGGATCATGTCGGGACGGAACTGGCGAATCGCGTCGATGACATGCCGCCTCACGTCGGGCGTGCTAAAGAGAAACTCGTCGGGGTAGCCCATCCAAAAGAGCCGGGCGCCAATCACCGCCGCGGCTGCGCGCGCCTCTCGCTCGCGGATGGCGGCAATCTCCTCCTTGGGCAGCGTGGGAGAGCCCACCTCGCCATTGGTCATCACGGCGATGGCCACCGCGTGCCCCTGCTGGGCGTATTTGGCCAGCGTCCCCGCGCAACTCATCTCTACGTCGTCAGGGTGTGCACCAAAGGCCATGATCCGCATCGTCGACCTCCTCTGTTTCTTCAGGATCCCTCAGACATATCGCTCGTCGTTGCCGGCGCGGCCGGCTCGCTCCGTCGCCGGCGGATTGCTGCCCAAGGCATGGGATAGCACCGGCGGATAGGGCGTCCCCGGTGCCAGGCGCCCCTGCTGCACATACCCCTCGGGCCGTTCGGACAGGGTCTCCACCAGAGCCTGGCGCCAGCGCTGGAGCACAGAGGTATACTGGGGATCGCCGGCCAGGTCATGGAGCTCGTCGGGGTCCGCGGTGAGATCAAAGAGCTGCTCGCGGCCGTCTCGAACCCACCAGACGTACTTTTGGCGGGCGTCGGTGAGGCTGTGATGCAACGGCGCGTGCTCGATGTGCAGGTGCTGGCGCCAGGCTACCGCCTCGCCACGGAGCAGCGGCACCAGGCTCCGTCCCTCCACAGAGGCCGGAATGGGAACGCCGGCCAGCTCCAGCAGCGTCGGCATCAGATCCTCCAGGCAAACCGGGGCGTCCACCAGGCTGCCGGGCAAAAGGCCGAATCGCTCCGGCGCGCGCACCAGCAGGGGAACCCGCGCCGAGGGCTCGTAGGGTACCGACTTGCGCCAGAGGTAGTGGTCACCCAGCATCTCGCCGTGATCGGAACAGAGCAGGACGATAGTGTTGCGATCCGTCTGAGGGTCCACCCCGGTGATCGGGTTGAGCAACCGGCGGAGCTGATCGTCCACATGGTTGATGAGGCCATAGTAGGCGGCCCGCGCCGAGCGCAGCGCTTCACCACGCAGATGGATGCGAGAAGGCGCGACGCCATCGTTACCGCCCAGGTCATAGCCCTCGGGCGAAGCCCAGTCACCCACCACCGGCTGGGGCAGCTCCTGGCGTAGATAGCGCTCCAGGTAGAACGCAGGGGGATTCAGGGGCGGGTGCGGCGCGATGAACGAGACGGTGAGAAAGAACGGGCCCGACGGATCACGCCGCCGCAGGAATTCGAGCGCCCGCTCCACCGTCCAGTGGGTGGGGTGGAGATGGTCAGCCAAGTGCCAGGGGCGGGCGGTCCAGTCGTTGTGCATCACTCCGCCGCCAAAGACCCCACCGCCCTCGGGCGCACGCTCGGCCAGCCACCGGTCATAGTCTTGTGGGTAAAGGGTCATCTCGTCATAGCCAAAACGCCGGCGCGGGGGATGCTGGTGCATGTTCCGGCCCACCAGGACGGCCTGATAGCCATGCTGACGCAACACGCCGGGCAGCGTGGCCGGCGGCTCCCAGGCGATGCCGTCGCGATAGCCCACCATGCCGTGGGTACGTGGGAACTGACCCGAGAGCAGGCTGCGCCGCGCCGCAATGCAGGTGGGGCAGGTGCTATAGCAGTGCGTGAACCGCACGCCGGCCTCGGCGATGGTATCCATGTTGGGCGTCAGAAGGACGGGGTGCCCCGCGCAGCTTAGCGCATCGCCGCGTTGTTGATCCGTCATGATCAGGAGGATGTTGGGGCGCTCGTCGATGGGCAAGGTAACCTCCTTGGGTATCCACCGAGACGAGTATATCCGCTGGAGCGAGGGGCTCAAGCGGCCGAGCCTGATCCATCGCGGACGGACGCCAAGCGCGGCCCTGAGCCAGAACGCAAAGCCACATCAGCGAGGGATTACGCCTCGTTCTTTATCTTGACAAAATCACTACTATTACTTATAATATCTTCAGGATTGGGTAGCAGAGAGCTTCCAGAGAGCCGAAAGGCTGTCAGGAGCGGGAGGGCATCATGAAAGAGAAAGCCATCTTTCGACCATACACGCAAGAGGCTTGTAGCCTACGACGTACGGTTCCGGGCGATTCGCTCTGCATCGACGAAGCCCGTTCCGACGGCCGCGAGCGAGTGGAGAGGGTCGCGAACATCCTCCTCTCGGCGCTGGTGGTCGTACGCGCAGAAAGCCTGATCGTGCCATTCTAGGGCGGCCAAGGCAGGTCGAGATCCTGCAAGAGAGAAAAAGGGGCGGCGCCATGTAGGCGCCGCCCCTTGAGCTTGCGCTGGCGTCGCCGTGCCCATACAATGGCCCCAGCTAGGGGGAGCCATACATGCAGGTCGTTGATCTCTTGAGGCGCACGACGCTCTTTGGGACGCTCTCCGATGAGCAGTTGGCCCAGATCGCGGCGCTATGCGTGGCCAGAGAGGCCGAGCCGGGCACCGTGCTGACGCAGCAGGGAGACCTCGGCAGCACCTATTTGCTGATCGAGAGCGGCGAGGCGATCACCCATCGCATCGATGAGCAGGGCAAGCAGCGTCCTGTAGGCATGCTGGGGCCGGGCGACGCCTACGGTGTCGCGTCCCTGTTCCTTGGCGAGCCGCGCGACGTCACCGTCACGGCCACCACCGCGATGCGCGTGTGGATTCTGGAGCGCCAGGATCTCGACGCGCTGCTCGATGAGCGGCCCGACATCTGGGATGACCTCCGCCTGCCCGACGATCTGCTCCAACGGCTGACCGATTCGCAACAAGACTGGCTTGAACCGGGGGAGATCGTCGTCGCCCGGACACGCCGTCACCCCTGGATGTTGCTCTCGGCATGCCTGCTCCCCACGTTGGCGCTATTGGCGTACAGCGCGTTGCTCCTGGTCGTCTCCGGGCAGGGGGCCGCCCTGGCGCCCTGGACCCTCTTTGTCCTCCCAGCCATAGCGCTTTACCTGTTGAGCCTCGCCTGGATCTATGTCGACTGGACCAACGACTATTTGGCGGTAACCAACCGTCGGGTGGTGCACCAAGAGCGCATCGCCCTGCTCTACGAGTCGCGCGACGAGGTGATCCTGGATCGCATCCAGAACCTGCAGGTAAGCCGCAACTTTTGGGGGGCCACCATCGGCTTTGGCGACCTCACCCTGGAAACCGCCGCGCGGAGTGGGTTCCTACAGTTCACCGCCGCACCCGACCCCGAATCGCTGCGCGACCTGATTTTCCAGGAGCAGGGCCGCTTTGTGGCCGCCCGTCGGGCCGCCGAACGCCGCCTGATCAAGCACAGCCTCGCCGTCAAGCTCGCTCCCGACAGCCCGCCATCCGAAGAGGACGCTCTCGTTCAAGAGCCCCCCTTGGGCCAAGAGCCGTCGCCGACCGAGCACCCGCCCGCCAGCGCCTGGCGCCGCTGGGTCAGCCGGCTGCTGGGGCCCGGCATCGCCGCAGGGACGCTGGCAGCCGAGGATGCCGCCGTGTGGCGCAAGCATTGGCTGGCGGCCGTTGGGGCGGCCTTTTTGCCCGGCCTGGTGCTGCTGGCGCTCACGCTCCTGGCAGTCACCCCGCTGCGCCATCGCCTGGTACCTGGAACGCTCAGCGGCGACCTGCGCGTCGCCACCATCGTCCTGTTCGTTGCTGCGTTGGCGTGGCTTGTCTGGGTCTTGCTGGACTGGGCTAACGACGTCTATGTGGTCACCGCCGACCGGATCATTCATGTCGAGCGACGGCCGCTCCTCTTTTCCGAGGCACGGCGTGAGGCCAGCCTGAGCATGATCCAGCACGTGTCGCTGCGCATCCCGCACATGGTCGCGAACCTGCTCAACTATGGCGACGTGGTGGTCGAGACCGCGGGACCCGGCCAGTTCGCCTTTCGCCGCGTAGGTCGCCCACGAGAGGTGCAGCGCGAGATCTTTCGGCGCATCGAGGCCCATCGCGAGGCCCAGCGCGAGCGCGAGGCGTCACGCCAGCGCAACGAGCTCACCGAATGGTTCGACGTGTTCCAGGAGCTCCATAGCCCCACCAGCGACGATCCGCCCGAGCCAACCGTTTCACCCACCCCAGAAAGCGGGATTTGACATCGCCTCCGCCTGCGTCTATGGTGCAGCGTGGCTTTTGGCCGGGGCATCACAGCTTCATCCTGCCTCCCCGGCGCGAGCCGTTCCGGGAGATGGTCTCTAGCGTGGGCGCGCTCTGCCTTCCGTGTCATCGAAACTCGCGCTGCGCCTTTGGGAGCAGTTCATCGTAGCTAGCGGATCGCGGGGCCGTCCAGTCGCATACACGCCAATCGCTTTTGGATGCCATCCCGATATCGTCTCCAGCGATGGGGCGGGGAACACCACACTCTCATCCTAGTCCGCATACGTGCCTGCGGCAGCCCGCAACACCAACGCAAAACCAAACCTGCGGGCCGCGGGGATCAGCTTTCCGGAGGAGCGGCAGCCTGGAACCGCAAGGTTCTCGGCTGCCGCTGTCTGCATGGGGCTAGATGCGGCGCCGCGGGGCGAGCAAGCGGCGTCCATTCTCAAAGAGGATGGCCCGACGCGCCGCCTCGTCTAGGTGGGCCATGAGCACGCAGCCGATGGCATAGTACGGATCGAACCATGGCAGGTCGTATCCCAGGACGATCCTCTCGGCGCCCACCCTCGCCACCATATCCTCCAGCAGCCCGGCCACGGCGTACGCTGCGGTAAGCTCCAGGTACACGTTCTCATGCTCCAGAGCCACCCGCATGCAGGCGTCGAACTCGCCATAGCCCGAATGCCCCGCCAAAAAGGTGACGTCAGGATAGCTCCCCGCCACCTCGGCCAGATATGAGGGGCCGTCATACGACGAATGTCCCCAGGTGTGCGTCAGCACCAGCAGGTGCCGCTCAGCCGCGAACGCCAGGGCTGGTCTGTACCCCTCCCCCGTCAGCGGGTAGCTATGGATACTCGGGTGGAACTTGAGCCCCACAAAGGTGGGGCGCTGGTCATACAACGCCAGCTCCCGCTCGGCCTCCTTGGCGAAATTCGGGTTGATCACGGCATAGCCATACCAGCGGCCCGCGTATGCCTCGGTCACCGCCGCCATCTCGGCGTTGCCCAGCACCATATCCACCAACGCCAGATGTCCGCTGGAGACCATGGCCTCCACGCCGCAGCGCTCGGCCGCGGCCATCATCGCCTCCGGAGTGTGTTGCGGCATATAGATGCCCTGATACGGCCCATAGTGGGCATGCATGTCGACCACCGGACAGGCCTCGCATCGACCCATCCGCAGGAACTCTTGCGCAATCTCTGATGGGTTCACAGTTCGGCCTCCTCCAGCAGTCGCAGCAGGTTTCCCCCGGCGACCAGGGCGCGGTCCTCCTCGTTGATCTCGGCGCGGGCCAGCATCAGGCGGGGGCCGCCCATGGCCCACTGCGGATACCCGCTGCCATACAGCAATCGCTCGGCGCCGTAGCGGCCGACCAGCTCCGCCAATCCGCCCAGCAGCTCATAGCGCGAGATATCCAGATGGAACCGTGGATAGCGTTCCAGCAGCGGACGGAAGAATCGATCCTCGCCCCAAGGGCCATGGCCGACAGCAACCAGCGTCAGCTCTGGATAGTCGGCCAGCACCTCAGAGATGGTCGCCCAACCATCGCCCCGTGGCACCAGGAGCGGGATGCGCCGTGCGGCCACCTCATCCAGGAGCGAGCCCATGGTCAGGCGATTCAGCACATAGTGATGCTCCCGAGGGAACGCCCACAGCGCCCGCACGTTGTTCTCACGCATCTCTTGCAGCAATTCGTCGGTGGTGCCCAGCTCCCCCGTACAGGGCGGCAGCAACGCCCACGTCGGGTGCAGCCGCGGGCTGGAGGCCGTGACGTCAAGCACCAACCGGTTCCCCTGCAACGGCGAACCGTGCAGCATGGCCGCATGGTAGACCAGAGCCTCCTCGACGCCCGCCCAGTCCATCTCGCGCAAGAGGGCCTCGGCATCGGGACACGCCACCCGCACGCCCGTGGGGGGGCTCCCCACCATCACGTTGCCGTCCACATGGCGCATATCTCGCTCTCCTGTCCTCGATCTGCTCCCCTATCGTTGGGTGGAGCTGCTTTGCCGCGAGTATAGCCGATCGGATCCCGCCACCCAACCGCATCGAGCCCACGCCACGCACTCGACAGCCTCCACACGCTGGACTATTATACGTTCGATGAACTCGGCGGTGCATGCCTTGGGGGAGTGGTGGGCGATAGCCAGGAGCCGATCAGTTTTTCTCTGGAGGGACAGGTAGGGATCGTCACGGGCGGTGCCAATGGCATCGGCCGGACGTTGTGCGAGGGGCTGGCCGCCGCTGGCGCGACGATCGTCGTCGCCGACCTCCCCGCTCAGCAAGAGCAGGCGCAAGAGGTCGCCCGTGGCATCGTTGAACGCGGCGGGTCCGCCTCGCCCGCCGAACTGGACGTCACCAAGCTCGCCAGCATCGAGCAACTGGTCACCCAAACTGTCGCCGGCTACGGCCGGCTCGACTTTTTGGTGAACAACGCGGGCATCAACGTCCGCAAACCCGTGCTCGACTATGCCGAAGAGGAATGGGACCGCATCGCCGCCGTCAATCTCAAGGGCGTCTTTTTCTGCTGCCAGATCGCCGGCCGCCAGATGGTGCGGCAGGGCGATGGCCGCATTGTCAACATCGCCTCGCAGCTCGCCCAGGTGGCCATGGCGGAGCGCTCTATCTATGCCATCACCAAGGCGGGCGTCGCCCAGCTCACCCGCGCCTTTGCGCTCGAGCTGGGGCCTCGCGGCGTCGCCGTCAACGCGGTGGGTCCGACCTTTGTCTCGACGCCACTGACCACCAGCATGTTCACGGACCCCGGCTTTGTCCAGGAGAACCTGCCCAAGATCCCCTTGGGACGCTTTGGCACACCCAGAGATGTGCTGGGCGCGGTGCAGTTCTTGCTCTCTCCCGCCGCCAGCCTGATCAGCGGGCATACGCTGCTGGTGGACGGCGGCTACACCAGCCACTAGGAGGCAGCGACCATGTCTCATCCGTTCGCCAACCTGCCGCTGGATCGCGCTCAGCCCGATGCGCAGCGCTTTATCGACGTGATGCTGGGACGCCGCGCCACCGAGCGGCCGCCCATGATCGAGTACCTGGTCGACGCCACGTTGCTGGAGCCGATCGTGAAAGAGATCCTGGGGCGCACCTGGGTGGACCCGACGCCGAATGACCGCGCCAGCGTCGAGCGCTACCTGGACAACCAGATCGCGGTGTGGCGGGGTTTGGGCTATGACATCGTCCGCTACGAAGAATCGCTGCCTTTTGTGGAGACCGACATAGTCGGCGAGGACACCACTGCCAGCCGCGGCACCCGCACTTGGCGCGACCAGCACCATGGCACCATCGCCTCTTGGGCCGACTTTGAGGCCTACCCGTGGCCGCAGGTCACCGATGCGACGCTGGCCAACTATGCCTACCTAAACGACCACCTCCCCGAAGGCATGGGGCTGATCTGCTGCCACGGCGGGGGGCCGTACGAGCATCTCGCCGGGATCTTTTCCTACGAGGGGCTCTGCCTGGCCCTGTATGACCAGCCCGACCTGGTGGAAGCGGTGGCCCAGCGGATCGGTGAACTCATGTACAGCGTGTACCGGCAGCTCGTAGAGCTCGACAGAGTGGTGGCGATCTTTCCTGGCGATGACATGGGCTTCCGCACCAGCACCCTGCTGCCGCCCGATGCCCTGCGGCGCTACACGCTGCCCTGGCACAAGCGTTATGCCGAGCTGGCGCACGAACGGGGGTTGCCCTATTTCCTGCATTCTTGCGGCAACATCGTGGGCATCATGGAGGATCTGATCGAGGACGTGGGCATCGACGCCAAACACTCGTACGAGAACGCCATCATGCCCGTGGACGAGTTCCAAACCCGCTACGGCGACCGTATCGGGGTGCTGGGTGGCATCGACGTGGACATCCTGAGCCGCTACCCCGCCGACGTGGTGCGCCACGAGGTGCGGCGCGTCATCGATGTCTGCCATCCCCGCGGCCGTTTCGCCGTCGGCTCGGGGAACTCGATTCCCAGCTATGTGCCATTGGAGAACTATTTGACCATGCTGGACGAGGCGCAGCGCTAGCCCGGCTCACATAGCCACACGAGGAGGTCACACGCATGAAGGGTGTCGTCTTGGCGGGGGGGCTGGGCAGCCGGCTCTACCCGCTCACCTATGCCACCAACAAGCACCTGCTTCCCGTCTACGACCGTCCCATGGTCTACTATCCGATCCAGACCTTGGTGCAAGCCGGCATCACCGAGGTGATCGTCGTCACCGGCGGGCCTTTTGCGGGCGATTTCCTGCGCGTGTTGAAAAACGGCAAGGATCTCGGGCTGCGCCACCTGGAATACGCCTACCAGGAGAACGAGGGCGGCATCGCCCACGCGCTGTCGCTCTGCGAGGACTTTGCCGATGGCGGCAGCCTGGCCGTCATTCTGGGCGACAATACCACCGATGCCGACATCAGTGCCTCCGTGAGCTCCTTTGCCGAGGGGGCCACCGTATTTCTGCGCCGCGTGCCCGATCCAGAGCGCTTTGGCGTGCCCGTGTTCGATCCTGCTGATCCCAGCAAGATCATCGCGATTGAGGAAAAGCCCGAGCGACCCCAGAGCCCCTATGCCGTCACCGGACTCTATCTCTATGACGCGCAAGTGTTCGAGTTCATCCGCAGCATCGAGCCATCCAAGCGAGGTGAGCTAGAGATCACCGACGTGAACAACCGCTACGTCCGGGCGGGCCAGCTGCGCTGGGCCGAGCTGGACGGCTTCTGGTCCGACGCGGGCACCTTTGACAGCCTGTTCCGCAGCAGCGCCTACTGGGCGCGCAAGAGCAGCCAGCTCTCGTGGAGCCAGCTCGTCCCGCAGGACGCGTAACCGGCTCCTTACCGACCAACCTACCACCGGGAAACAACGCCCACCGCAAGAGGAGTGCCACCATGAGCAGCTTTGACAGCGGACCCAAACCCAAGATCGCCGTCGTCACAGGAGGCCACCCGTTCGACGTACCGGCGTTTCGCGACCTGTTCCAGGGGATGACGCGCATCGAGGCCTACATCCAGCACCTGGAGGACTGGGTGGCCGATGCCGCCCGGATCCGCAGCCTGTACGATGCGGTGGTCTTTTACAGCATGTACCGCGAGGCGCCTGATGATGCCACGCGCTTGGCGCTGGAGGGGCTCGGCAAGTCAGACAAGGGCGTGGTGGTGCTGCACCATGCGTTGCTGAGCTGGCCCGACTGGAAGCTGTGGACCGATGTGACGGGCCTCCCCCGCCGCGGCGAGCTCGAGTACGCGCCGGGCCAGACGATCGAGACCCAGATCGCCGAGGCCGATCACCCTGTCACCGAAGGGCTCGCGCCTTGGCCCATGGTCGACGAGGCCTACAAGACGCCAGAGCCCGACGATGCCTCGACGGTGCTCCTGACCGCCGATCATCCCAAGAGCATGCGGGCGCTGGCGTGGACGCGCATGCTGGGCAATGCGCGGGTGTTCTGCTATGTGTCGGGCCACGACGAGCGCGCCTGGACCGAGCCCGGATTCAAGCACACGCTGCTAGAGGGGATCCTCTGGTCCACAGGCAAGCTCTGGCCATAGGATGATGCGCATAGTGCCCACACGAACGATTCGGCGACAGACACGCGAACGAGGAGGTGAGCCTTGTACCGCACACTAGCGCCAGGCGCCATCGGCGTGCAGGTGCCCTTTCCCGAAGCCGTAGCCTTGGCCGCCCGGCACGGCTTTGAGGGCATCACGGTGGACTATGGCATCATCCGAGAGCTGGGCCTGGACCAGGTTCGACGCCTGCTGGATCAGCACGGCATCCGCCCGGC
>CAZUZB010000001.1:25100-31975 GCA_964624695.1 uncultured Anaerolineales bacterium
GGATCCAAAAAGAACGCCACCCGCAGATCCCCCACCGACTTGGGCTCGATGGTAAAGGTGACGCCCCGGTCACGCAGCTCGAGATAGGTGGCATCCACATCCTCCACCTCGAAAGCCAGGTGCATCAGGCCGGCCTGCGGCTTGGCTAGGCTCTCGGGCTCAGCGCCGCCCATCAGCTCGATGGTCGTCCCCCCGATGCCCAAGAACTCGATCTCCCTGCCGGGGATCTGCCCCAACACGGGCATCTCGAGCACCTCGGTGTAGAACTGGCGCGCCCGGGCATAGTCGGTAACCCTGAGCGCGATGTGATGCGATCGTAGGTTGATCTTCACGGTTGCTCCTCCAACAAGGGGCTGGCTGGCGGGCGCAAGGGGTAGCGTTTGACACGACACCCTCGCGACCCTAGACTCGGTTCCATCATGACGGACACAGAACAAACACAGAACGATAGCGGATCGATCTGGCAAGGCCTGGATCTCTCTGGCGTGACGGTCGCCGTCGGCACCGGATCGGGTCGGCTGCTGGCATCTCTCTCCCAAGAGATCGAGGCCGCCGAGGGCACCCTGCTGGTAGCCTCCTGGGAGCCTGCCAGCCTTCAGCCGCTGCGCAGCCAGACCGTTGCGGACGTCTGCCAGGCCCAGATGCAGCACCTGCCGTTACGCCCCGAGACGGCCGACCTCGTCCTCTACATCGGCACGCTCCGCGACGTCCCGTCGTCGCATCTGCAGGCTACGCTGGCCGAGCTGTGGCGGGTGCTCGTGCCGGGCGGTCGCTTTCGCATTGCGGACCTGGTCGAGCCCACGGATATGCCCTATAACGCCGCCTGGCGCCAGCGCAACGAGATCACCCGCACCCTCGGGCGATTCATGGGCCGCCCTGTCTCGCTGGCGGTGGATCTCAAGGCCACCGCCGTCGCCCTGCAACGCCTGGGGTTCGAGGACCTTCAGGTGGCCCTGCTCCCCGGCGCCGGCCTCACCGATCAGTGGCTGGAGGAGACCGTCAATGCCCTGCGTGGGCTGGCCGCTCGCTTGGTCGATATCAACCACCGGCGGCTCATCATCGATCAGCAACTGCCCCGCCTCGTGGACGCCTATGCCCAGGGCGACCAGCGCGCCGCCGAACGATTCGTCCTCAGCGGCTACAAGCCCGGCGACCTGGCTCTCCAGATGGAGATCCGCCCTGAAGAGGCCTCCTAACCCAACACTAGGCCGGCAACACCGCGATGACATCGATCTCGATGGGGATCTTTAGGTCGGATTGCACCGTCGTCCGCGCGGGATAGGGATCGCTGAAAAAGGTGCGATACACCTCGTTGAACGTAGCAAAGTCATCCATGTCACGCAGATAGGCATGCACCTTGACCACATCGGCCATGGTGGCGCCGGCTGCCTCGACGATTACCTTGACGTTCTCCAGCGTCTGTCGGGCCGCCTCTTCGAACGTGTCCGGCATCTCGCCCGTGGCGGGGTTCGATGGCCCCTGCCCCGACACAAACACCAACGTTCCGCTGCACGCGATGGCATGCGAATAGGGCCCGGCGGGCTTGGCGCCCTTGGCCGCGGTGATCTGCTCTCTCACGGGTACACCCTCCTACATCTTGACGACACGGACCGATCGGCGGGATTCTACCATGCCTGCCGATGCGTCGCAACGAGCAGGCTCCCTTTGACCGGACCTGCCCGCCGCCATAGAATCAACGCAAGCTGAGATTCCTGCTGATAGCCTACGCAAGCAGAGGCTGACCCGGTTGCTGTCCTGGACAAGGAGACCTCCATGAGCGCACGCGTCGCCGTGCTTCGCACCCAACCCGAGACCGTGTTGCAAGACTATGACCGGCTGTTCGATCTGGCCGACTCGCCGGCCTACCTGCCCCAAGACACCACCGTCATCCTCAAGGACAACATCTCTTGGCACTATCCCTTCCCTGGCGCCAATACCACGCCCTGGCAGCTCGAGGGAACCATCTTGGCTCTCAAGAGCAGAGGTTATGACAAGCAGGTCTGCGTTCAGAACAAGACCGTGGTCATCGATACCTTCAAGGGCGAAGACCTGAACAACTATGTGCCCATCTTTCGCCGGCACAATATCCCGGTGCTCTATAACTTTCGCGACAGTGACATGCGGTGGGTGCCCTACGAGCCCAAGGCCGAGCTGAATGTGCTGCCGCGCATCTATCCCAAAGGGATCCACCTGCCCGACTATTTCTTTGGCAAGAGCATCATTCACCTGCCCACGGTGAAATGCCACATCTATACCACCACCACAGGTGCCATGAAGAACGCCTTTGGCGGGCTGCTCTCCACCCATCGTCACTATACCCACACCTGGATCCACGAGACCCTGGTGGACCTGCTCAAGATCCAGCGCGAGATCCATCCTGGCATCTTTGCCGTGATGGATGGCACCACCGCCGGCAACGGCACGGGCCCCCGCATTATGAAGCCCGAGATCAAGAACGTGATCCTGGCCAGTGGCGATCAGGTGGCTATCGACGCCATTGCCGCCAAGATGATGGGCTTTGACCCCATGGAGATCGGCTACATCCGGCTGGCTCACGAGCAGGGGCTGGGCATCGGCCGCCCAGAAGAGATCGAGGTGGTGGGCGATGACATCTCGGGCGAGAACTGGGGCTTTCATATCGGCATGAACTTTCACCGGATGCTGGGCTGGCTATCCTGGTATGGCCCAACCAAGTTCCTGCAAAAGCTGCTGTTCCACACACCGCTGGTCCACCCCACCGCGTTCGTGTCCGAGGCGTACCACGACTATTTCCGGTGGCCTCTGAAAGAGCGCCATGTCTATGAGCGGTGGCGGCGAGAGACGCCTTGGGGGCGCCTGTTTGCCACTTATCTGGAGCGCGGGCACCTGACCTAGAACAGGGGTCAGCCCGTCCAGACCATGGTCAGCGCCTCCCGCTGAAAGCCGAGGCCAGCCAACAGCGGTTCCGCAGGCGAGCCGACCGGCACTAGGCCGCCCCAGGAGGCCACCCGCACCCGGCGAGGGTGGCTGCAGCGGCCGCCCTCAGCCGTCAGGTGACGCCGCAGCGCCAGCACGGCCTGGGCCGTGCGCTCCTCGTCACCATCCGGGGCGTACCAGCGCTCGCCCCCATGCTCATACACCAGGATCGGCTCGCCCCCGCAGTAGACAGCATAGTTGGCCGCGATCCGCGCGAGATGAGGCGGGAGCCAAGCGAGTCCATCAGCGCCCAGCGCCAGCCGAAAGGCGGGGTCGTAGGCGTTCAGCACAACCAAGTGCGCGTCATCTTGCATCTCGGCCGCCGCGCGCAGCGATTCGAGCGCCTCTGGCAAGGCGTACTGCAACCCGGAATGCCCCCTCACGAAATAGCCCCGTCGCACCTGCCCACGAAGCTCCATCTGCGTCAGGTGGGTCACCGCCTGCTGCCACGCGCCAGGCAGCCCCTCTCCTTCGAGGACCTCACGAGACAGCACCCCATGCCGCTCCAACCATGCCATCACGCGCGCCTCGATCCGCTCGGAATCGCTCCGCTGCCGCCCCATCACGCCGAACCCTGCCATCAGCCGCCAGCGCCCCTCGGGCAGGATCGCCAGGCCCGCATGGCTGGCGGCCCGCAGCCGCTGCCGCCGGGTGGGACGGCGCCGAACCATGGACGCGGACTCGCGTTCTGCCCGCCAGGCCGTCAAGTCGCGCTCCAGGCTGCTCGATGCCGCCACGCCGGCGCCCTCGTCTAGCGCGGGCGCCTCCAGCAACCACCACAGCGCCTCGGCTGATTCGCACGTCATCCGCGCCGCGCACGCCAGCTCGCGCAGCGCGACCACAAGGCGAGGAGATCCCCACCCGAGCCCGTCGCACAGCTCATGGGCATGGGCGGCCCCCTCGGCCCGCAGAAAGCTCTCCAGCTCGCGAGCGTCGTCCGATAGCGCTGGCGCCTCATCCGCTTCCTTTTCGGCAAGCCACAGGCCGCCCTCCCCACGCGGCACAAAGGTCAGGCGGGCATCGGCCGAGGCCCCGGTGCCGCCATCGAGCGCCCAATACCACGCGCCGGCGCGGCACAGCTCCTCCAGCCACGGCGCCGGCTCGTCGCGCTGGCGCAGGCGGAGCAGATCGCCCCGCCAGACCGAGACCGGAGCCCGCCAACCGGCCAGTTGCCGCAGCGTGGCATCGAGCCCGCTCCGTCCTTCGCGGCGGGTCTCGGGATGCACGCCCATCCACCGCTGCAGAAACAACGCATGGGCGCGCGGCTCCACGGGCTGGACCTCCTGCCGCAGCAGATGCAGCGTCCGACGGTGCAAGCGCTCCAGCACCTTGCGCTCGCAGAGCTGCTCCCCCGTGGCGCCCGGCGCAATGCGCCCGCGCACCAGGTAACCCCGCTCTACCAGTTCAGCCGCCAGCGCGCGGCCGTCGGCCAGAGGCAACGCATAGCGCTGGCAGAAGGCATCGAGATCAAACGGGCCGTGGGTACGGGCATAGGCCCGCAGCAACGCCTCGCGGGCCTGCTCACGTGGTCGTACCGGCCCGGCCACGGCGGCGGCGGCTGGCGACAGATCGGCCGGATCGAGCCCCAGGCCATCGCGGTACCGCCAGTACTCCTCCAGCGCCACCCAGCCGCTCCGGGCGGCGGCGCCCTCACCCCAAGCCACAGCCAGAACACGTTCATCGCGCACCAGGCCCTGCAACCAAGCCTCCCAAGGGCCGGCCACCCGCTCGGCCAACTCGGCGGCGTCCAGATCGCCGAGCTCACGGAACAGCAGCACCAACTCCTCGGGCGTACGGGGTCCGTGGGCAGGATCCCGTCGCTGTAGCTGCTCCTCGACCTCGGCCACGGCCTCGGGGCGCAACAGGTCGACCAGCGACTCGTCGGCCAGCAGGTCGGCCAGCACCTCGCGGTTCACCGCCAAGGCGCGCATCTGCTGCTCGGCTCGCGGCAGGTCGTCCTCATAGATGCCCACAGCGGCAAAGTCATGCAGCAACGCCGCCGAGACCGGCGAAGGCACCACCGTCTCGGCTGTCACCACGCGAATCTGGCCCCGCTGGATCCCACCGATCACCGCCAGCGTGGATTCCAGGTCGAGCACATCGTGTAGGCAGTCGCGGTAGGTCTCGGTGATCAGGCAGAAATCGGGATAGGCCGACACCGCCGCCAGCAGATCCTTGGCGCGGAGCCGCTGCAGCCAGAACGGCGTACGCTTGCCACCCTTGAGCCCAGGCAGCATCAGCGCTCGCGCGGCGTTCATGCGGAACTGGGCGCCAAACAGAGCGGTCCCCGGCAGCTCGGCCAGCAAACGCTCGCGGACTTCTTCTGGTCCCAGCTGCCGCACCAGATCGGTCGGCAGCTCGCCCTCGCCCGCCGGCAGACGGAAGAGAATCCCGTCATCGTTCACCTGGCACTCGACGCCAACGCCCAACCTCTCGCGCAGAGCGCTGGACAACGCCATCGCCCAGCCCCGGTTCACCCGCGCGCCCAAGCAGCTATGGATGACCAGGCGTCCGTCGCCGAGGGCGTCGTCGAACGCTTCCACCACGATGGTGTCATCGGATGAGATAGCCGCCAAGACGTCCAGTTGCTGCCGGACGTAGAGCATGGCGTTGCGAGCCGAGGCCTCGTCCAGGGCGCTCACCCGGCCCAGCCACCGGATGACCGCCTCGGCCTCCTGGGGCCACGCGGCTGACGGGTCATCTGGTGGCGGAGGTAAAGCAGCCACCTGCTCGGCCAGCTCGCGGCGAAAGCGGCCATAGCGCAGGCCGGCATAGTAGCTGCGATGTGGCATCTCGCCCCGCCAGAAGGGCATGCGTGGCATGCTCCCGCCGGCCGGCACCACCGTCACGCGGTTGTCGTCGATGGCGATGGCCCGCCAGGTCGCGCTGCCCAACGTGAACACATCGCCAACGCTGGTCTCGTAGACAAACTCTTCATCCAGGGTACCCAGGCTGGTCTCGCCATCGGCCAGCACCACGCGGAACTGGCCACGATCGGGGATGGTACCGCCGTTGGTAGTAGCCAGCATGCGCGCGCCCGGCAGCCCACGGATGACCCCCTGAACGCGATCCCAGCCGATGCGCGGCTTGAGCTGCTCTAGCGTGGCCCCGCCATAGCCGCCCGAGAGCATGGCCAGCACACCGTCGTAGGCTCGCTGCGAGAGATCCTGATACGGATACGCCTGACGCACCAGGCGGTACAGATCCTCCGCACCAACGTCGCCCATGGATGCAAGCGACACCACGTGCTGGGCCAGCACATCCAGGCAGTTACGAGGGGTATACTGCGGCTCGATATCGGCGGTCAGCATGCCACGGGCCACCGCGGCCAGGTCCAGCAGGTCCTCCCGATGGGTGGCATACAGGCGCCCGATGCTGGTCTGCCCCACCAGGTGGCCTGACCGTCCCACCCGCTGGAGCCCGCTGGCCACGCTCCGCGGCGACTGGAGCTGCACCACGCAACCCACCGACCCGACATCGATGCCCAACTCCAAGGAGCTGGTGGCCACCAGTGCCGGCAGCTCCCCCTCCTTGAGTTGGCGCTCCAAGCGATGCCGCACCTCCCGTGAGACGCTGCCATGGTGAGCCTGAAACGGCCCTTGGCCCTGGCCCGTGCCGAACATGCCCACACCCTTGACCACGCCATCCACCATCAAGGCCTCGGGCGAGCCCGGCGGCCCCTCCTCGCTCTGCTCATAGGCATACTGCGCGTTCAGGCGATCGGCCGCCCGCTCCGCCGCGCGTCGGCTGTTGGCAAAAACCAGCGTGGTGCGATGGCGCATGATCTCGCCCAATACCTGGGGCACTAGGGACGGCCAGATGGAACCGCCGGGCAGGCGCCGCAGATCCGGCACCGGCGTGATGACCCGCAGATCCATAGCCTTGGAGACGCCGGCATCGACGATGCGGACGGGGCGAGG
>CAZUZB010000001.1:32075-34470 GCA_964624695.1 uncultured Anaerolineales bacterium
GGCGGCTCGGAGACCATGCGGCGGCGGGCCGACTGCGGCGTATCGCCGGTGCGTACGGCGGTGCGGATGCGCGGGAGGGGGTGCCCCATGGTACGCGCGCGCTGCCGGATGGCCGCCAGGGGCTCGCGCAAGTTACGCTCGATGTCATTGTTCAGCGCCTTGAGCGGCGACACATACAGAATCTGCACGCCACTCAGCTCGGGCGTGCGCTCCAACTGGTCCGCGAGCTGGCTGATGCCCCAGAGAAAGGCTGCCAGCGTCTTGCCAGAGCCCGTCGGCGCCAGGATCAGCACATGCCCGCCACCCTGAATAGCGGGCCAGCCTTGGCGCTGCGCGGGTGTTGGCGCGCCAAATCGCTCGACAAACCAGTCCCGCACCGCCGGATAAAAGCCGCTCAGAACCGAGTCACTCACCGTCTCTCCCTCCGGCATCCAGAGCACAGCCCATGGCCGCCAGTGTGTCCAGTTACGCAGCTATGCTATAATAGACCACGTGACCTGGCAACCAAGCAGAGGAGCAGCAACATGCAAGGCAAATCGGGGGCGATGCGCACGGTCGGCATTGCGGTGATCATCGTCGTCCTCTTGGTCATTGTCTTTTCCAGCTATACCATCGTCGACCCGGGCCACCGAGGCGTGGTGGTGATGCTCGGCCGCGTCGAGGACACGGTGCTGGGCGAGGGCTTCCATCTCATCTTGCCGCCCGTTGTACGCCAAGTCGTGCAGGCAGACGTGCGCACTAAAAAGATCGAGATCGCAGCCGAGGCGGCCTCCATGGACCTACAACTACTACAGGTGCGCGGCATCCTGAACTATCACGTCGACCCCCTGGCCGTGAACCGGCTGTACCAGGAGGTAGGCAGCGATTATGAGAACATTGTGATCGTGCCTGGCATGCAAGAGGCTATCAAAGCGGCCACGGCCCAATATCGGGTAGAGAATATCCTAGTACAGCGCGCCGAGATCCGTGACAAGATTGTCGCAGACCTGCGCGAGCGGCTGGCGCGGACGCACATCATCGTCGATGCCTTCTCGCTGGCCGATGTGGCGTTTTCGGACGAGTTCGACCGAGCCATCGAGCGCAAGCAGGTGGCCGAACAAGAGGCGCTCCAGAAGCAGTATGAACTGCAATCGGCCGAGCGAGACGTCGAGATCCAGCTCGCTCTGGCCGAAGGCGAGAAAAAGGCCGCCATCATTGCCGCCGAAGGTCGCGCAGAGGCGCGACGCATCGAGGCCGAGGTCGAAGCCGAGGCATTGAGTCTGATCGCCGCCCAGCTCCGCAACAACGAAGCGCT
This sequence comes from uncultured Anaerolineales bacterium, assembly GCA_964624695.1. Classification (GTDB taxonomy): domain Bacteria; phylum Chloroflexota; class Anaerolineae; order UBA1429; family UBA1429; genus DAIRUQ01. The sequence continues at coordinate 33,370 of CAZUZB010000001.1, forward strand.
CATCCGCTACGAGTGGGCAACGCGCCTGTCACCCACGGTTAGCACGATCCTCTTGCCTACCGAGCAGGCGATCATCCTGGATAGCGACGCTCTTGCGAGATAAACCAACTATCCCGGCAGAGGCGCGGACTCGTTGCGCCTCTGCTTAGGGTCCCCATGCGCCTTCATAAATCCTTGACGCGAGAGCCGACACCGACCACAATATGAAGAGTCCGCGGATAGCCGGGGGAGAGCCTGCCTTGATCGGATACTGGCTGACTGGCACAGCCGCCCAGGAACCAGAGAGATGTCGTGGCGCTGCGTTAGATCTCCATGCTCGTCTGCCCAAGCGCGGCTGGCAGTTGGTATGGGGAACGGCCAAGATCCCCACGGGCGTAGCGCTGCAGATGCCTGACGACGCCGTCGTTCGGGTAACCGGGCGGAGCGGAGGCTTTCTCCGGGGCATCCTGGTGCATGATGGCCTCATCGAGTCCGAGTTCAACGGCAACGAGATCTGTGCCTTGATCTACTGTCCCTGGCCCCGCATCATCCGGCATGGGCAGCGCATCGCGCAGATGTGGGCGCTACAGATCGATCGGGATGCCTTCCATCTGCTCGCCGGCGCGCCCGACGATCATCATGGTGCCAAGGGCGGCTTTGGATCGACCGGACTCTAGGCGCCAAAGAGATAGCGGTTCATGAGGGCGCATGCCCTCTGACAGGTGATGGAGCGCTGATGAAAGCCCTGCGTGAGTCTATATTGCGCATCCGCGAAACGCTCAGGCAGCACCGCCTGGCCTTGTGGACAGGCATCATCGGGCTGGTGTGGCTGCTGACAATTGTCGCTTTGGTGCAGACAGCCGCCAGGCCGGACCGCTACGCGAGCGACGAGATCGCCCTCGACGATGTGGGGCTGCCGGGCATCAGTCTGCAGATCACCTACCCCACGCGGCTGAGCCCAGACGCCGATCGCAATAACCCCCGCCTGATGACCATCCGTGCGCGAGTGGAGGAGCCCGGTGCCGCGACGCCGCTCCTTCTGACCTTGCCCATCCCCGATCGGTCACTAGCGTTTGTAGATCGTGCAGGCAACCACGTCCCTGACGAGATCGAGATCACGCC
>CAZUZB010000001.1:34570-51644 GCA_964624695.1 uncultured Anaerolineales bacterium
TCCAGCGCAGCCGCCTGGCAGAACGCGAGAGCAAGCTGGCCGAGCGTTACCGCCAGCTCGCTGAACACGTGCGCCTGGAGCAGTGGCGCGCCGCGCGCGTCTGCTTGGAGGATATCCGGCGCGAACGCCCCGGCTACCGCGACGTGGAGCGTATCGATGCCATCGTCAGCGCCGCCGAGACGGCCACGTGGCGCCGCAGCCAGCTCTATCGCACCGGAGTCGCCGCCTACCGCGAACGCGATTGGCCCACCGCCGTGAACGCCTTTTGCACCATCGAAGAGGAGACGCCCTATTACCGAGACGTAGCGTTCCTGCGCCGCACGGCCAGCCTCTATGCCGACCTGCGCAGCCGCGACCGGTCTCGCCGGACTGCGGCGGCCTCCGCCTTGGGCGAGATCGCCGATCTCATCGACTATGGGCCCTTGATCGAAGCTCTGGGCGATCGCAGCGAGGCAGTCGCGCAAGCGGCCAAGAGGGCTTTTGGCGAGATTGGCATCCAATCATTTGACGCGCTGATCTCTGCCTTGGCGCATGAGAACCCAGCCGCAAACAGCGCCGCCTATGACTTGGTGCGTGATATGGGTCACGATGTGCGCCAGGATTTATTAACGGCGCTCCGGAGCGCCAATCCGCGCATCACACGGCCGGTAGCCAGCTTGCTGGCTCGGTTGGGCGCTCGTGACGAGTTGGCCCAAGCCCTCCTCTGGAGCGCCCCCGAGCATCACGAGGGGATCGTCATTGCGCTCCAACAAGAGGGCATTGCCTCCACCGGCGCGCTGGTCGCCGCCCTATGCCAAGCCCCACCAGGGCGACGACAGACGGTCATCAATGCGCTGGCCGCGCTCAAGACCACCACCGACATCGGGCGGCGCCTGGAGGAGGCCATGCGGGCCACGCGGAACCCCAAGGAGCGAATGCTGCTGCAGCGCGCGGTGGAGATAGAACCCAGCCCCTTTGTGGGGCTGGCCGATGCACCTGCCAGCCCCGAGCGGCCCGCGCTGGAGGCCCCCAGCGAAGACGCTCGGATATCCGCCGATGTCGAGTGATCGGTGACAGCTAGAAAGGACCGCCAGATGGCGCGAATCCTGGTCGTTGACGACGAGATCCAAGTGCTGCAGATCGTGTCCAAGATCCTGGCTGCGGAAGGGCATGCGGTTGATCTGGCGCTAGACGCCAATTCGGCCTTGGCGATCTTGGACGAACACACGCCCGATGTGATCCTGCTCGACGTCATCATGCCCGAGACCGACGGATTCGAGCTGTGCCGGGTGATTCGTGAGCATAGCGCCCTATCGCACGTGCCGGTGCTCTTTCTCACCGGGGCGGGCGGTATCGAAAGCAAGATCGATGGCTTTGAGGCCGGCGGCGACGACTATGTAGTCAAGCCTTTTGAGCCCCGTGAGCTGGTGCTGCGCATCGAGGCTCTTTTGCGGGCCGCGCGGCGATACCGCCCCCCGGTGATCGAGTGTGAGGAGATCGCCCTCTATCCCGATAGCGGTACGGCCTGCATCAACGGAGAGACCGTCTCCCTGACCCCGGTCGAGTTCGATCTGCTCTCTTTCATGATCAAACACCGCGGCGAGGTCGTGCCAGCTCGCACCTTGCTCACCGAGGTCTGGGGTTATCCCGCTGGCGTGGGCGATCCCAGCCTGGTGCGGACGCACATCATGAACCTCCGTCGCAAGATCGAGAGCGACCCGGAGAACCCCTCCTTGATCCGTACCGTACCTCGGCACGGCTATACCGTCTAGCCCGCCCTCGCTAGCCACACCTCTGCGGCGATCCGTAGGCCCCTCTTGGCGGCGTTTACACGCGGTATTTACAGCACTTTCATGGGCCGTCAACGCTACGCTGCTATACTTGCCTACAGAACCTGCTGCGCTATGGAACGCGCATGACAGGTAGGCAACTCTAGGAGAGCGGCGGGCAACGCCTATGAACCAGGCTGGGGCACCTCAGAAAAATCCCGCGAATGACCGCACCGGTGCCATAGCAGAGTTGTGCACGCCCCGGCGCGTGCTTGTCGTCGATGACGATGACGGGGTACGTCGTGTCCTCCAGCGCCTCGTTGAACAGCTCGGATGCCAGGTGGGCACCGCAGCCAATGGACAAGAGGCTCTTGCCGAATTACGAGCGAGACCCTATGACCTGGTCATCACCGATCTGCGCATGCCCAAGATGGATGGCATCTCGCTGGTGCATGCCTGCAGGTCTCAGTTCCCTTTGGCGGGCATTATGGTCGTCACCGGCTATGGGACCATCGAGAGCGCAGTCGAGGCGCTCAAGATGGGCGTCGATGACTATCTGACCAAGCCTTTGGTGCTGGCCAGCCTCACCGAAAAACTCGACGCCTATTTCGCCAAGCGAGACGAGGTCGGCCGCGTCGCGCCTAGCTCTGCCATCGAACCGCTGGTAGCCCTGAGCAACCTGCTAACCGGGCAGCTAGGGCTCTATGACCTGGTCTATGCCATCCTGGAGCTGATCCGCAGGGCGATGCGGCCCACCACCGCCCAGATCACCGTCTTTGGCTTCCAAGGGCAGGAGGATCTGACCTTTGCCGTGGGGCCGCCTCTGATTGACAGCACCCCCTTGGCGCAGGCTGATCGCGCCTGGACGGCGGCCCTCGCTGCCGCCGAGGTGCCATGGTACCTCGGCGACGACCACACCGCCGCCAGAGGAGCCAACGCCCACGGTCGTTGCTTGCTGGTGCCTCTACGCGCCCCGGATGAAGTGGTCGGCACACTGCTACTTGCCCGCCAGCAGTCTGATCCGCCCTATCGCAACACGGACGCCCAGCTCTTGCAGGTGTTCGGCTTTCAGATCGGCATCGCCATGCTGCATGCCCGCACTCGTCAGCAGATGCTGGATGCCTTCCAAGATCTGAACGAGATCACCCTATCCGCTGTGAGCACGCTATTCTCCGCCATCGGCACCTATGACCGCTACACCCATGACCACTCGGAACGGGTGTCCCAGTTCGCAGACAAGCTCGCGCAGGCGGCAGGCGTTCCGGACGAGCAGCGCGAAACCATCCGTATCGCTGGTTTGCTGCACGATATCGGCAAACTGGGCGTACACGATGCCACCCTCAACAAGGCTGACAGCCTCGATGAATCCGAGCTGGATCGCATCCGCCATCACCCGCGAATGGGCGCACGCATCCTGGCCGACATGCCGGCCTTTCGCCATGTCATTCCTGTGGTAGCGCACCATCACGAGTGTTGGGATGGCAGCGGTTACCCAGACGGCCTGCGCGGCGAGGAGATCCCTCTCGGCGCCCGCATCCTGGCCATCGCCGATAGTTATGACTCGATGGTCTCTGACCGACCGTACCGCCCCGCCATGGCGCCCGCTGAGGCGCGTCAGCAGATCCTGGACTGTGCCGGCACACAGTTCGATCCTGAACTCGCTCAGCTCTGGGGCAGCATCATCACCAGACACCACACGGAGTAGACCATGCAGACCGAGACCCAAACACAACCTCACGCCCACGTCCTCGTTGTGGATGATGAAAGGGATGTGGTCTCTTACTGCGAACGGGCGCTTGCGCGCTCCGGCTATACGGTATCGTCAGCCTATGACCCCTACGAGGCTTTGCGCCTGCTCGAAAGCACGCGCGTCGACCTGTTGATTACCGATCTCAGAATGCCTGGGATGAGCGGGTTGGAACTGCTCACAGCCGCTCGGGCCCATCAGCCGGATCTGGACGCGGTAGTGATCACCGGCTATGCCGATACCATCGAGGTCGCGCTGCGGGCGCTCCGCTCAGGCGCTCGCGATCTCGTCGCCAAGCCGTTCACCATCCCAGAGCTGAGTCAGGCGGTAAGCCATGCCCTGGAACAGACCCGGCTGGCGAGAGAGCACAGCCGATTGACCACGCTCATGCCTTTGCTGGACCTCAGCCTCCGAGGGGTAACGGCCCACAATATGGCACTGCTCCTGGAGGAAGGCCTCACGATCATCTGTGAGGCCCTGGGAGCCGACATGGCCTGCTTTTACCGGTGGGACGCTGATAGCGAGGAGCTCGTCCTTGGCCATCAGCACGGCCAAGGGCAAGCCCCCATCCCAGAGCCCACCAAGCTGGCAGAGCTGGTGCTAGCAGCCGATGGCGCCAGCATCCTCCCCGATGGCGCAGCAGCCGTGGGCAGCGCAATGGCTCTCTCGCCCGCTCGCGCACCGGGGGCGCTGGTGGGCGCCGTTCTGGCCCAGCGCAGCCAGACTCCCGTCGCCTTTAGCGAGAGCGACCTGGAGATTCTCACCATTATGTCGAACCAGATCGCCGCAATCTATGAGAACTGCAGGCTGGTTCACGAACTCGAGACCTGGAACCAGCGCCTGGAAAGGCGCGTTCAGGAAGCCACCCAAGAGGTTCAGCAAGCCCAAGAGCGCGCCCTCCGTACTGAACGCCTGGCCGCCATCGGGCAGCTAGGCAGCAGCATCGCCCACGAGCTCCGCAATCCACTGGGCGTGATGAGCAACTCGGTCTATTACCTACGCTCCCGATTGGGCAATGACGACCCCAAGATAACGCGGCATCTCGAGATCATCGAGAGCGAGGTCGCTGTCTCCAACGACATCATCACCGATCTGATGAGCTTTGCCCGGGTGCGCCAGTTGGACACCCGGCCGGTGGATCCAGCCGCTCTGCTCCGGGCAGCGCTAGAGCGGATCACCATCCCCCCCTCGGTGACCGTGGAACTCCATGCCGCCCCCACCGAGCCTCAGGTCTATGCCGATAGCGACCGCCTGCTAGAGGTGCTGCTCAATCTGATATCCAACGCCATCCAAGCCATGCCAGAGGGAGGCCACCTCTCTCTCGCGATTGGGGCCGATGATGGCCACGTCCTGTTCCACGTAGCGGATACAGGCGTAGGCATCCCCCCTGATCAGACCGAGACCATCTTTGAGCCGCTGGTCACCACCAAGCCACGAGGGATCGGCCTAGGCTTGTCCATCGTGCGCATGCTGGTGGAGGCGCACCAGGGCAGCATCCACGTGGATAGCACACCCGGCCAGGGCAGCAGGTTCACAGTACGCATCCCGCGAGTGATCGAGGAGGCCCCACAGTGAGCTCAAGCAGCACGCGCGTTTTGGTTGTGGATGATAATGAGCTCATGCGCGAGACGCTCATCGACATCCTCTCGATGCGAGGCATCGAGGCATCTGGCGCCAGCAACGCCGCCGATGCTTGTGCCATGATAGGCACAACCGAATACGACCTGGTTTTGCTAGATCTCTACCTGGGAGAAATAACTGGGCTGGAGGTGCTGCAAGACATCAGAAAGGCGCACCCAGACCTGGCCGTCGTGATGATGAGCGCTTCTCCCGATGAGGACGCGCGCCATCATGCCCGCCAGCAAGGGGCACGGGCGTTCCTCACCAAACCGATGGACCCCGCCGAGCTCTTGCGCTTGACCAAGGAGGTTCGTGAGGAGCGACAAGCGGGGCCTGATGAGAGGCAAGCCACGGGAAGCTCGTGAGCGAATCGTCTGGCGGCGTAGATGCACTGGGGATGCGGGCCAAGCAGAGCCATGGACAAGCAATGATGGAACAGGCTGAACAGAAAGACGTCGGGATACTCATCATCGATGACGACCCCGCCATGTGTGAGACCCTGGCGGATATCTTGGAGGTCAAGGGCTACCGCGTCGCCACCGCACAGGATGGGCAGACGGGCTTGGAGCTCATGCGGGGCAACCATTTCGACCTGATCATGGTCGACATCATGATGCCGGGCATGAACGGCATAGAGACCCTCCGCCAGATCCGCGAGATCGCGCCGGACGCCACCACCATGGCCATGACGGGGCATAGTCAGCTCGAGGGGTACGTCTCCGAAGCGCTCTGGAGTGGCGTCGATGGCGTGCTGTACAAACCGTTCGACATCAATACCGTGATCGAGATGATCGAACAGAAGCAAGACTCCCGCGCCCGTCTGCCCGTCATCGATCTGCGCCAATATCAGCCGGATCTGCAAGCCATCGCTCTGGTACCGCTCGAGATGGCGCGCAAATACGCCTTGCTGCCGCTCCGCGCCGAGTTGGGGCATCTGCTCGTCGCCATGACCGATCCCACCAATCTGCGGGCCATCGAGGATCTCCGCGTGCGGACGTCGCTGCGCATCAAGCCCCTCAGGGCGCAGCGGGCCGACGTCGAGGAGGCCATCGAGCGCTACTATGGCAGCGGGGTCGAGATCGAACAGCAGATCGACCGCATCAACGTCTCATCACGCGTCAACAACGACGACCAGGAGCGCATCTCTGCCGAGATGGTAGCACAGACGCCCGTGGTCCGCGCGGTGGAGCTGATGCTCTACCAGGCGGTCAAGGATCGGGCTTCGGATATCCACCTGGAGCCGCAGGAGGACCACCTACGCGTGCGCTATCGTATCGACGGTGTGCTCCACGACGCCATGCACCTGCCCAAGCGGGTGTACGCGCCGCTCATCTCCCGCATCAAAGTGTTATCAAACCTGAACATTGCCGAGAGGCGCCGCCCCCAGGATGGCCAGTTCTCTATCAGCGTGGACGGTCGAGATATCGATTTCCGTGTGGCCACCATCAACACGGTCCAGGGTGAGATGGCCGTGCTGCGTGTGCTAGACAAGCTCATGCTGCTGACGCTGGACAAGGTCGGCTTTATGCCAGAGATGCTGGAGCAGTGGATGAAGCTGATCCACTCCCCTTGGGGCATCGTCTTGATCGCGGGGCCCACAGGATCGGGCAAGACCAGCACCATGTACGCCAGCATCAATCAGCTCGACAAGGACGAGGACAAGATCATCACCATCGAAGACCCCGTCGAGTATCGCTTTGACGCCATCTCGCAGGTGCAGGTCAATCGCCAGGCCGGCATCACCTTTGCCAGCGGACTACGGTCGGCCATGCGCCTCGACCCTGATACCATCCTCGTGGGTGAGATCCGCGACAACGAAACCGCCGCCACGGCGATCCAGGCGTCACTGACGGGGCATCTGGTCCTCTCTTCCATCCATGCCAACGACACCGTGGGCGCCGTCTTTCGCCTCATCGATCTAGGCATCGAACCGTTCCTGGTGACTTCGTCGCTGGTGGGCGTGCTCTCCCAACGTCTCCTGCGGCGAGTCTGTCCCATCTGCGGAGAGCAACGCGAGGGCACCTTTCGCGAAAAGGCCCTCTACGAGCAAGTGCTCGGCGAATCGCGCGACACCTTTGTCTATGGCTCTGGGTGCAATTCCTGCGCCCAAACAGGCTACCGCGGCCGCGTGCCTGCATTTGAGCTGTTGTCCATCGATGACCATCTGCGTCGCCTGATCCTCGATGGCGCCAACTCGCAGACTCTTCGGGAGACTGCCGATACGAGCGGGCAGAGGACCATGATTCATGATGCGATGCTCAAGGTCAAACAAGAGATCACCAACCCTATCGAGGTCACGAAAAAGGTGCTGGGGCTCAACGTCTGAGTGGCCATCCATCCCAGAATGGTAGCAAAGTAGTATGGCATTCCAATATGTTGCCTACACCCCCGCTGGGGAAAAAGTCAAAGGCAAGGTCGATGCGCCCAATGAGAGGGCGGCCGAGGAGATATTGTGGAAACAGAGCTATACCATTGTCTCCATCAGCGTGGCTCCCGAGCACACCACGCCATTTGGCTTGGGGCAAAAGGTCAAGATCCGCGAGTTGGTGGTGTTCTCACAGCAGTTGGCAATGCTCATCGAGGCGGGCATACCCATTGTGCAAGCCCTGCAACTGCTACAAGAGCATGTCACCAGCAAAAGGCTCCGCTCCGTCCTAGGCGAGATCGCCATGGACGTGCGACAAGGCAGCTTTATCTCTGAGGCCATTCTCAAGCATGAGGGGGTCTTTCCCCCCTTGTATGGGCGTCTCATCGAGGTGGGCGAGCGCACTGGCAACCTGGAGATGGTGCTCCGCCAGCTAGCCATCTATTTGGAAAAGGAGGAACAGCTCAGCCGCAAGATCAAGGGCGCGGTCACCTATCCCGCCTTTGTGTTGGTGCTCGCCATCGGCGTGGTCCTGCTGCTCATGTTCGTCGCGCTCCCGCCCTTGATGGACCTGTTCGCCAGCTTTGGCGCCGAGCTGCCCCTGCCTACCCGCATTCTGATGGCGATTACAGGCTTTGTCACCAGCAACGTCATCGGGCTCTTGGGCGGCATCGGCGGCGCCATCGCCGTGGGGGTGCTCTTTATACGTACAGAGGCAGGGCACTGGTTCCTCGATCGGCTCATGCTGCGCATCCCGCTGATCAGCCAGATCACCATCCAGGGTGCCGTAGCGCGGATGGCGCGCTCCATGTCCAGCCTGCTCAAGGCTGGCATCCCCATCCCCGAGATTCTGCGCATGGTGATCCGCACACAAAGCAATCGGGTCATCAAGGCCGGTTTGCAGCGCGTCGAGCAGGAGCTGCTGCAAGGGCACGGCCTCTCGGAACCCTTGGCCACCGAGCCCCTCTTTCCCCGGATGCTGGTGCAAATAGTCCGCGTCGGCGAGGAGACGGGCTCGCTGGAAGGCAATATGGAGACCCTGGCCGCCTTTTACGAGGACGAGGTCGATCGCGTCGTCAAGGCCCTCACCGATGCCATCCAGCCCGCATTGACGCTCTTTATCGGTGGGATTGTTGGTTTTGTAGCTATTTCGGTCATCATGCCCATGTACACCCTGATCGGAACCATCGGATAGGCCACATGCGGATGCCCACGACGAGAACGCCCAGTCTGGCAGACATGCTGCGCGATCAGCGCGGCATCTCGCTGGTGAGCGAGCTTGTGGCGGTGGCGATCATTGCTCTGGCGTTGGGGATCCTGGTGCTGGGGCTCGCCACCGGCAGCCAGGGAGCCCGCGTGGTGGACTATCGGGTATCTGCCGAGACCCTGGCCCGCCGCCAGATGGAGCTCATCAAGGCGGCACCGTATCAACCCGACCCCACCGCGGTGCCCTATCCCACCTTGGTTACCCCTGCGCACCTCCAGATCCAGACCGAGGTGGCCTATTGGCTGCCCGATCCGGTCGCAGCGTTCCTGACGGCCCCGCCCGAGAGCGATCATGGCCTGCAGCGCATCACGGTACGGATCTCGTCCACCGATCCATCCAGTTCGTTCGACTTTGTGCTGGAGGGGTACAAGGGAGATCGCCGTGTCGTCGTGGAGTAAGCCGCGTGCTCCGGCCAACGAGGCCGGCGTCACCCTCGTCGAAACGTTGGTGGCCCTGGCTATCTCAGCCATCGTCACCAGCATCGTGGTGATGGCCGTCTTCCAATACGGCCAAGTCGTCCGCGTGCAGCACGACACCCTGGTGCTGAGCCAGCAGATACAGGGCGCCTCTGCCATTCTGAACCGCGACCTGGTCGGAGCCGATCCGTCCGAGGTGATCGTCTCGGAGGTGGGAGACACTCTGACCATCGCCATACCCAAGTACACCTTTGCCAGCGAGAGCGATCCAACGATCACCACCATAACCTACCATTTGGTGGAGGGCACACTCGTGCGAACCGTCGGCGAGCAGTCGGTGGTGGTGGCCCGTCACATACAAGAGCTCTCCTTTGAGCACCTCGCCACGACGATTGCAGTCCAGTGGACTAGCCAGCTCCGCGGCAGATCGCGCGAGGCGACCATGGCCGTCAACCTGCGCCAGGCCTCGTAGCATGAGAAGTATGCGGCCCGACACGCTGAATCCGCACCCTGGGGAGGCCTGCCAAAAGGGAGCGACCATGGCCCGGCTGATGAGAGGCGGTATCCATGGCTAGGCAACGGGCTCGAAGGCGGGCGGGCGGGCCTTTTTGCGGGGCGGCCAAGACAGCCCGTGATGCCATGCCAGACCAGCGGGGCGTCAGCCTGGTTTGGGCCCTGGTGATCTTGATGCTATGCGCCCTGCTCTTGCCACCGCTGCTGATGACGGTCCGCACCGCAACGCATGTCAGCAACACGTACCACGCCACCCTGCAGGAGCAGTACGCCACCGACGCCGCCATCGAATACATGATCGCCCGCATGCTCACCAACCCTGGATATCGCGGCTGGGTGCGCAGCTACGGCCCCGCGGGCGTCACCACGCAGCTTCCCGAGCAGGTAAATGGCCTGCGGCCCCAGATCCGCGTCGCGGTGGTGAGCCGTCTGTTTGACTATACGGTATGGGGCGATAGCCAAGTCTGCTCACCGTCGCTCGATTGGACGGGCGCCAAAGGTCAGCTCATCGGCAACGCCCACTCGAATGCCGGCCTCAAGATCAGCGGTGTGACGGTGGTGGGCGTCATCGAGTACGTCGGCAGCGCCATGGTCAACCATAACACGGTCGAGTTCACCAACACCGTCTCGAACCCCGTCCAGGTAGAGCCCTGGACGATGATCGAGCAGCTATTCGTGGCATCGGACTATACCGACCCAACGGCCGAGGGCACCCCAGCCTACGAGGCGAGCCCAGACCACTACTACCACCACACGGGCGACTATCGCATAGGGAGCAATCAGGTCATCCCCACAGGGATCCACTATGTCGAGGGCAAGCTCCATATCAACGGGAACAATATCACGGGCACGGCCACCTTTGTGGTGGATGGCGTCATCGAGGTGAACGGATCGGGCATCGACATCACCCCTTATGTGGATGGTCTCGTCTTCTATTCCACCCACACCTATCCCCAGAACACCCGCTGCAACAAATGGGTGATCAAGATCGTCGGCAGTGATCACGATGTGCTCGATGGCTGGATCTATGCGCCAGGCGGCCAGATCGAGATCCGTGGCTCGGGATCGGTCGCGGGGGCGTTCGTGGGTGATTCGGTGGTGATCTCTGGTTCGGGGTTACGCGTCGAACCTGCGCCGAGCTTGGTGGAGCAGGAACGTTGTGAAACCATCGACATCATGGCATGGACTGGCGAGACTCGCACCAGCGCCCGGTGCCGCCTCTGCTATGACACAGGCGAGGTAGAGATCCTCTCGTGGGCCATCGAGACCACATCCCAGTGAGTTCTGCCGGCCGGTGCTCGGGTGTGCTGTCGCTCTCTATCGCTGGGAGGGATGACATGCCCTGTTCGCTGTGCTAGAATGCGCCCATCTGTTTTGCCGGCCTCGTGGCAGCGAACCAGGCTCCTGCCATGATGGCCGTGCCATGTTGGCCTAGGCTGGCCGTCACAGACCTCAAGAGGCAACATGCCGCCAAGACCGGAGCCCTCGGGGGCAATCGATCTGAACATCCTACCGGAGCGCTATCGGCCCAAGGTGGTGCCGCCTGCGCTGCTCTTGGTATGGGGGATCGCAGCCTTGTTGCTTGTCCTCGTGCTGCCCATGGTCTATTTGTCGCACATCAAAGGCCAGCGGGCCGCGAACGCCGAGGTCGCTCTCCAAACCGCACAAATCGAGCTCCGTGACCTGCGCACCCCAGAGCCCGCGGCAGAGACCCTGGCCGCTCAGATGTATCAAGCCCGCGACGACTTGGCCGTGCTCCAGACCGTCCATCCCACCATCATGGCGCCCTACCACGACTGGGAGGCCATCTCCGCTGCCCTGCTGGTATACGATCCGGCGCGAATCCGCCTCACCCAAGTGGATCAGGATATTGATCAGTTGACCGTGCGCGGCCTGGCGGCGCAACGGGACGACGTGTTGGCCTATGCAGGCCAGCTCGAGAACTCGGGTGTGTTTGAGCGCGTGCTGGTACAGTCGATGCACGATGGCTCCGTGCCCTTTGAGACCGCCTCGGCGGCCACGATCCAGCCGACCACGGCGGCAACAACGACACAGACGGTCTCGCCTACGTCGACCAGGGCCCCCTACGATGCCTACGAGATCGACGACTTTGAGGCGCGACTGATCATTCCAGGCGAGATCCAATGGCGCAATTTCAACCCAGCCCACGATATCGATCGGGCCGTGTTCACGGGTCGGGCTGGCAAGCGCTACTGCATCCTGGCCCTGCCACAGGCCCTGGGCGTCGATACCATTCTGGAAGTGACCGTCGCCGGCCAGACCTACCGCAGCGAGAACTGCCAGGATGAACCCGGCGCTGCCATTGCGTGCCGGTGCCCCGCTGACACAGTGACGGGAACCGTGGCATCCTTGGTTGAGGTGCAGATCGCCAGTCACACGGATCAGCAGGTCCACATCAAGATCACCAACCGGGGCGTCTATGGCCCGGACATGTGGTATACATTGCTGGTGCAAGACACAGCCGGCGACGCCTATGAGCCCGATGACACGACCGCGGCCCCCATCGCCGTGGGAGAGACCCAGTCGCGCAGTTTCTATCCCGATGGGGACGTCGATCGCGTTCGGTTTGCGGTCAAGGCCGGCCGCGCCTATGAGCTGCGCACAACCAACCTGGCCATCGGCGTGGATACGGTGCTGACCGTGTCTTCAGGCGGCGTCACTTACAGCAACGACGACATCGCGCCGGGAGACGCCTCCTCACGGGTCGCCTTTGTGGCCGCCACCGATGGGACGGCCTATGCCACCATCACCAACAAGGGCCTCTACGGCCCCGAGATGACCTACTCGCTGCAGTTGCTGGAAGGCGGCGGCGACGCCTATGAGCCGGACGATTACCGGCCGGGGACCATCTCTGTCTATGAGCGCCAGCGACGCACATTCTACCCGCAGGGCGATGTGGACCGCATCGAACTACAGACCAAGGCCGGCCGCACGTATGAGGTGCGCACCTATGACCTGGCAGTAGGGGTTGATACAGTCCTCTCGGTCTTGGTGGATGGCATGGTGTATCAGAACGATGATATCCAGCCCGGCGACCTCTCCTCGCGAGTCGTGTTCACCGCAGCGCGAGACGGCGTCGCGGCCATCACTATCATGAACCGCGACCAGTACGGCCCCGACAAGGAGTATTGGGTCACGGTGCGCGAGCTGGCTGGCACGCCCACGCCCGATTTCACCCTCACCCCCGACTTGCGCACCCCCACCGTCGATTGCGGCGACCCGTACGAGCCAGATGACCATGTGGCGCGGATGATCGCGGTAGGCGCCGCGCAGGCGCGCACCTTTTGCCCCGCTGGCGATATAGACCGCGTGGTCTTTACCGCCAAGGCCGGCTATTCCTACCAGATCGAGACGGCCAATCTGGCCGTGGGCGTGGACACCCATTTGAGAGTTCAGCTCGGCAGCGCCGTCTACACGAACGACGATCGCGCGCACCAAGACCTCTCCTCTCTGGTTCGCATCCAGAACCTGACCGGAGCGGACGCGCCCGTGTTTGTGACCGTGACCAACAAGGGCTTGTTCGGACCCGATATGACCTACTCTCTCCGAGTCTCCGATGCGGGGCACGGCGACCCCTACGAGCCCGATGACACGCAACCAGTCGCCATCGCTCTGGGATATCCGCAAGCGCGCACGTTCTATCCCGCTGGGGACGTCGACCGGGTGACCTTTGTCGCCAAGCGCGGCCAACGCTATCGCATCTATACCCAAGACCTAGCCCCCGGTGTCGATACGCGCATTGTCGTCGAGATGGGGTCGATCCAGCAAAGCAACGATGACCGTCAGCCCGGCGATCTGTCGTCCTACCTCGAACTGCAGAACACGTTCGATTTCGACGCCGAAGTAATCGTCAGCATCTATAACAAGGGGAGCTATGGCCCGGACAAGAGCTATACCATCCAGGTGGATGACCTGGGTGCAGAGGGCGCCGATAGCTACGAGCCGGACCTGGAGATCAAACGCTACATCTCGGTGGGCGAGGTACAGTACCATACCTTTTTCCCGGCCATGGACGTGGACCGCGTATGGTTGCGCGTCAAGGAGGGCCGCAGCTATGTACTCTATACCTGTGGCAACCCATACCAGCCGCGCGCCGGGCAGACGGCCATCCCCATCCCCACGACGACACCAGTAGCTGACACGACGGATGTGTGCTTGCCTTTGGCCCCAGGGGCCGATACGGTCTTGGTGGCATCTGGTCCCATCACGGGCTGCGACCCGGCGAGCTGCCAGAGCGACGACGCCTATCCGGGCACCGGCATGCTCAACTCGTGGCTTTCGTTCGAGGCGACAGCCGATGGTGAGGTCAGCATCACCATCTACAACAAGGGGTCTTTTGGGCCCACCATCTACTATTATCTCGTATGTGAAGAGGTGGGGGCAGCGCCCAACACGCCCATCCCCACCACGGCATCGCCCACAGCCACGGCGACGCCGACGGCCACCTATACGCCGTCTGCTGCCACGATGCTCCGCCGCGTGGGCTTGGCAGCGCCACTCCCACAGATAGATGCTGGCACCACCCCCAGCAATGTCGCCATCGAGTTCGCCTTGCTGTTGCGCCTCAAGAGCGTCGCACCATGAACACTGACGTGGGCGACCTCCTCAAGCGCATCAAGATGCCCAACCCCATCGTGGCCGGGGGCATCGGGCTGTTGGTGGTCGCCATCGTGGCGGCTACCCTGGTAGGGACGCGCCTAGCCAACAATTGGCTGGGAGCCACCCAGGCCGAGGCCGCCTTGGCAGACGTCCAGGAGAGCATCGATCGAATCAAGAGTCTTCAGACGGCCAACCCAGAGGCGATCCGCCACCATCTCGCCGAGACCAACCGGGAGATCGCGGCGCTGCTACAGGGCTTTCCGACCGGCGCGGAGGCCGCTGACCAAGCCTCGCGTCTCTACGAGTATGCCATGGAGACGGGCGTGCAGCTTGTCAGTCTAGAGCCATTGCGTAGCACGATCGAGGAAGAGATGCTCACCGCCTACACGGTGCAACGTTACAATGTCGTGGCCCAGGGGGGGATGCCCGAGCTCTTGCGTTTTGTCAGCCGCCTGGGCAGCCTGCCCCTGCCGACGCTACGCGTGACCAACGTATCCATCCAGTCCACCGATGGGGGACGGGCTGATATCGATCTCGTTCTTTACGCCTCTGACGCGGCCCTAGAGGAGCGAGGCACCTTGGCTGCAGAGAACCCTAGCGTGCGTGAGCTCGAGCAGTTGGCACAGGCGGCGCGCTATCAGCAGAGCTGGTCGGCAGTTGTCAACTATACTCGGCGTATACTAGAATTGGAGCCTGCGCACGTAGAGGCCTCCCTCTGGGCCTATGAGGCCCAGATCCGCTGGGGCAACGAGCTCGAAACAGCGGGGGATCTGGATTCGGCCAGAGAGAGGTACGAGGCGGCCCGACAGATCCGCCCCGAGGGACAAGAGGCCGTAGAGGGCCTCGAAAGGCTCGCGAACCCATGATGAACCATTACGTGGCCCTTTTGCTCACAAGAAAAAGCTCTTCACAGCAAGCCAGACGGCACCCGGCACACAAGCCGCGCGCAGTGCTCGCTCTGGTCTGGCTCGTCGCCATGCTGCTGAGTTCTGGGATCGCGCCAGCTACCAGCCTTGCGCTGGCGCAGGGCGAATCAGACCCGATCCCATCGACCAGTCCACTCCACCATCGCCAGGCATCAGAGGCGATGCACGCGATTCCAGAGAGCACCGGGGAGAGCTCGGCGACACTCACGACCATCGAGAACCTGATGGACCAGATCAATGCCGCCTGGAACGAGCAGAACTGGCCATTGGTGCTCGACCTGATCAACCAGGTGATCGCCATTGACCCGAACTATGACGACATCCAAGGCAAGCGCTACTATGCGCTGATCAACTATGGCTACGAGCTGCTTACCGCCGGCAGCTGCACGCAAAGCCTGGCCATGTTCCGAGAGGCTTTGGCCCTCCAACCCGACGGGGAAGAGGCCCTCATGGGGCTCGAGCTGGTCAGCCGCTACTGCCCCACACCCGTACCAGGCAGCACTGTCACGCCGGGGCCATCGCCGACGGGGTCGATCACGCCAGAGCCGCACCTAACGCCGACGCCCGTCTATCTGCCCGAGCCGATCAGCTACACGGTCCAGCCTGGCGACACGCTCTATTCGCTCGCCAAGCGCTACAGCACCACCGTGCAGGCCATCATGCAGGCCAACGGCATGATGAGCTATTTCCTGCGGGCCGGCAGCGTGATCTGGATTCCCGCCAGCGGCTCTCCGCCTGCCGGGCCGCTGGTGCATATCGTACAGCCGGGCGAGACCCTATACCGCATCGCCAAGCAGTACGGGACCACCGTGTGGGCCATCATGTCAGCCAATAACCTCACCAGCTCCCTGATCTGGGCCTATCGGGCCCTCTATATCCCCACGGTGCAATCCCCTGGCCCCACCGTGCATATCGTCTCGGCCGGGGAGACGCTCTACAGCATCTCCCAACGCTACGGCACTACCGTCGCTCTCTTGATGCTGGCCAACCATCTCACGGGCTATACGATCTATCCATACCAGCGTTTGGTCATCCCGCCCGCGGGTTGGGCCGGCTGGCCCGAACTGGCTCCCGTCACCGGGCCGACCCGCACCTACCAGGTGGTCGATGGAGACACACTTTACAGCATCGCCAAGCGTTTTGGTGTGACCGTCCACGCCCTGATGGCAGCTAATGGCCTCACCAGTTCGTACATTCGCGCCGGCAGCTACCTGCGCATCCCATAGCAGCAGAGGAACGACAGCATGTTCCAGATCGGCAAGCCGCGGGTACGCGACGTGACCACCCTCGCCTTTGAGGCGAGCGATGTGCGTTACCTCGCGACCGAGGGCAACCGCGTCGTCAAATGGGGCTCGGTGGATCTGCCGCCCGGCCTCATCAAGAACGGCCTGATCACCAACCCCGTCGAGATGGGAACCATCCTGGACGAGATCTGTGCCCAACAGGAGCTGGATCGACGCCGCGTGGTGACCGCGCTCACCGGCTTGCGCAGCATCCCGCGGATCCTGACCCTGCCCAAGCTCCAGGCCTCGCTCATGGCCGAGACTATCTCGCGTGAGGCGCGCAAAGAGATGCCGCTCTCGCTCGATGACCTCTACCTCTCGTGGGACACTTGTGAAGGTCAGGGAGAGATGCAGCGCGTCTACCTGCTGGGAGTTCCTCGCGACCTGATGGAAGCCCAAGTCAAGGCGCTCGAGGCGGCCAGTATCGTGCCCTATGTTATGGACCTCAAGCCGTTGGCCTTGATCCGCGCCGTCAACCGCCCCGATGCCATCATCGTGAGCTTGGAGCAAGCTTCATTGGACGTTATCTTGGTGCAAGGCTTTCAGCCGGCCATCATGCGGACCTTTTC
>CAZUZB010000001.1:51744-54469 GCA_964624695.1 uncultured Anaerolineales bacterium
ATGCCCGTCGCCGAATACATGACCAACCTTGGTCTCTCACAGAAAAAGGTCTAGCGTGGAAATCGTCATCGCAACCCTCGTAGGCTTGGTAATAGGCAGCTTTCTCAACGTGGTGGCCGACCGCGTCCCGCATCGCGAGTCGCTCATACGCCCGCCCTCACGGTGCCCCGGCTGCGGTCGGCAGCTTGCGCCGCTAGAGATGATTCCAGTTGTCAGCTATCTGGCGTTACGCGGGCGATGCCGTACCTGTGGCCAGAGGATCCCTCCTCGGGTGCTTGTTGTCGAGCTGGTCACCGGCGCACTCTATGGCTGGCTGGCCGCCCGCTACGGCGCAGGCCTCGATCTTCTGCTGATGGCCTGGTGGTCAGCGGTGCTGATCGTGCTGTTTGTCATCGACCTGGAGCATCGGATCGTGCCCAACGTGATCATCTTGCCGGCCATCGCCATCGGCCTGCTGATGCTTCCGCTGCGTCTGATCCAGCCGCCGTCATTCAGCCTCGTTGGCTGGTGGCAGGCCAGCTTGGCGCCAGGCGCGGTACCACGGATAAATCCAGGCGTCTTGGCCATGATCAGCCAGGTCGTCGGCGCCTTTACAGCCTTTCTCATCTTTTTGCTGATCCATCTGCTGGCAGCCCTGGTGTATCGCGGCCGCGGCCTGGAGGGGATGGGCGCAGGAGACGTGCGCCTCTCGTTCCTGTGCGGGTTGCTCTCGGGCTACCCTTTGGCTATGCTATCAGTCGCTGGCTCGTTCATCCTGGGAGGCCTGATCTCGGCCGTCCTGCTGGCAACCGGCATCAAGAAACGAACCGATTACATCCCTTTTGCTCCCTTTATGATTCTCAGCGTCTATATTGTTATGCTTTTCGGTGACGTCGTTCTGCTTTGGTATCTGCGATAGCGTAGGGCAGCCTCAGTCTAGAGTAGCGATGGGAGTACCTATGTCCTCCATGAACAACCTGGAGCACGACGCGCAAGCCACGTCGGAGCCTGGTCGTCTCGAAGGCCTCCACATCGACGACCTCCTTCGTCTTGCCGCAGAGGCCAAGGCATCAGACCTCCACCTGAAGGCGGGTCGCCCGCCTGTGCTGCGCACGCACGGCCGTCTCGTCCCGCACAATAACTATGGCCCTCTCAGCGATGCCGACATGGAGCGCTTTCTGAGTCAGATAACCAGCCCAGAGCAGCGAGCCGCTTTCGCCAGAGACCTCGATCTGGACATTTCCTACGCCCTGCCAGGGGTGGCGCGCTATCGCGTCAACGTCGCGTTGCAGCGCACGTCAATCACCATGGTCGTGCGACGTCTCGACGAGACCATCCCCCCCATCGATAGCCTGGGCATCCCTGCCATCTGCAAGGAACTGGTGATGCGGCCCCGTGGCTTGGTGTTGGTTACTGGCATCACCGGCTCGGGCAAGTCCACCACCCTGGCCTCGATGATCAACTATCGCAACCAGCGCGACGCCTGCCGGATCATTACCGTAGAGGACCCGATCGAGTACGTGTTTGAGGATGATCGCGCCTTTGTGACGCAACGAGAGCTGGGCGCTGACACCACTAGCTTTGCCGCCGCAGTCAAGCACGCTTTGCGCCAAGACCCCGACGTGATCCTGGTAGGCGAGATGCGTGACATCGAGACCATCAGCGCGGCCCTTACCGCTGCCGAGACCGGGCACCTGGTGCTCTCGACGCTCCACACCGCCGGCGCCGCCCTCACCGTGGACCGCATCATCGACACGTTCCCACCCCACCAGCAGCAGCAGGTCCGCGTGCAGCTGGCAGAGATTCTAGTGGGCGTGCTTTCGCAGACGCTGCTACCCCGCACCGATGGCAACGGCCGCGTGCCGGCCGTGGAGGTTATGGTGGCGACCACCGCCATCCGCAACTTGATCCGCGAGGGCAAGTCACACCAGATACCGGGCGTCATCGAGACGGGCCAGCGCCTGGGCATGCAGACCATGGACCAGGCCCTGACGGACCTCTATCGACGACGGCTGGTAACCCTGGAAGAGGTCATGTCGCGTGCGGTGAACCCCGAGCACATGCGGCTGCTTTTGCGAGGCTCCTAGCGCTCCCGTCTCTGCCCCCGCACGCCCCGGCGCCCATCGGCGGCCGGGGCGTTGCCGCGTCACATGAACGCCTGCTACCCATCCGTCAAGATTCTTTTACGGTACTTTTTCGCCTCCTCCATCGCCTTTTTACGCTGACTTTATCCAGCCACGCCGATCACGTGCTACCATATCCCTGCAACGGTGAGAATGAGAAGGCACTGCGAGCGTCAAGATAAACCGATACCGAGAAAAGGGAGAGTGCAAGCCTAGGGAATATATCTAGAACGAACCCATCTTATATCGGTGAGTCAAAATCCATAGAGGAGAAACCCAACATGCAGAGACAAGACGGATTCACGCTGATCGAGCTACTCATCGTCATCGCCATCATGGCGATTCTCATCGGCATCGTGGCCTTGAGCCTCGGCGGGCTCACGGACCGGGCCACTGCCACAGCAAAAGCCGCGGAGATGGATACCGTCCAGATGGCCATCGATGTCTACAATACGCAGAACGTGGCCGTCGACGGCGACAAAGAAATCGCCGCGCAGCCGAAACCGACCACGATCACTGCAGGGAGCGCTTCGTTTGCGCAGTACCTGCGCCGCGAGACGAAATACACCTACGCCTGGTGTGCGGGGGGGACTGAGCTGACCCAAGATGCGGCTGCCACTTGC
>CAZUZB010000001.1:54569-85424 GCA_964624695.1 uncultured Anaerolineales bacterium
GGGGGGGACTGAGCTGACCCAAGATGCGGCTGCCACTTGCGTAGAGTAGCCTCTTCTTCCGCTAGCTAGCAAAAGGCCCGCCCCCTAGAAGGGGCGGGCCTTTACTTTTCGCTCTCCTGGAATCCATGGAGATGGCCTCGCAGATACCATTCGCTCGCTTTTCGCTTTGCGATCTCCCCGCGCTTTTTCTTACGTAGCCTTCACACACATTGCTGTGAAGCATGCTAGGATGTGCCTCGTTCCGTCAGCCCGCAAAGCTCACTACCTGCTCAGTGAAAAGACAAGGAGGCCTATCGAGAGAGCGACTCCGAATTGACGATCATTCACAGTATATTCCGGGGGAGAAGCAGCATGAAGAGTCAAGAAGGGCTCACGCTCATGGAGCTCTTGGTAGTCATCGCCATCATGGCGATCCTCATCGGCATCGTGGCCTTGAGCCTGGGCGGCGTCATCGGCAACGCAACGACCGTGGCGCAGGCCGCCGAGCTGGAAAACCTTCAGACAGCGATCGAAACCTACAACACCATGAACGTGGCGGTAGAAGGTTGGCCGGCCATCACGTCGGGATGCTATCACCCCGACGCCGACCCGGTCTATCAGGGCGACGGTTGCTTTGGCGAGGATTTTCCGTGCTTTGCCATCTATGTGCCGAATCAAGCGCCCAAGTGGGGCTATGCCTGGGATGACGAGGGCGCCAATCTACGCCGCGTCGATGGATGCGGCGCCCAGCCTCCGTCTCCGCCTGTTGGGCAGCCGATCCAATAGCCCGCCGAGCATCTCGCACTCGAGGGGCGGCTCCAGGCTATAGAGCCGCCCCTCGTCACTTTGCCATTCATCGTCTATGCCAGCGGAAACGCCTCGGTCAACGCGCGCGTCTCGTCTCGCACCTCGGCCACCACGTCGCCATCGGCGTGCGCATCCAGCACTCGGGCGATCCACTGGGCGATGCGCGCCATCTCCGCCACGCCCATCCCCCGCGTTGTCGCCGCAGGGGTTCCCAAACGGATGCCGCTGGTGACCCGCGGGGGGCGCGGATCGAACGGGATCATGTTCTTGTTGCAGGCGATGCCAGCCCGCTCGAGCCAGGTCTCGGCGTCCGCGCCGGTAATGCCCTTTTGGCCCACATCCACCAGCAGCATGTGATTGTCGGTGCCACCCGAGACCAGCCGGAAGCCTGCATCTACCAGGCCCACGCCCAGTGCCTGAGCGTTCGCCACCACCGCCTTCTGATAGTCCACAAAGCCAGGCTGCATGGCTTCACGAAAAGCTACCGCCTTGGCGGCGATGACGTGCATGAGCGGCCCGCCCTGGATCCCGGGAAAGACGGCCCGATCCAGCGACCGCGCATAGTCCTCCTGGCAGAGGGCCAGCCCCCCGCGCGGACCCCGCAACGTCTTGTGGGTGGTGCTGGTCACCAGCTCGGCGTGAGGAACAGGGCTGGGATGCACCCCCGCCGCTACCAGCCCGGCAATGTGAGCCATATCCACCATCAGCAGAGCCCCGACCTCATTGGCGATGCGGCGCAGCCGTGCAAAGTCGATCACGCGAGCGTAGGCGCTGGCTCCGGCGACGATCAGTTTGGGGCGCTCCCGCTTGGCCAGCGCGTGGAGGGCCTCATAATCGATACACTCTGTCTCGCGATCGACCCCATAGGGCACAAAACGGTAGTCGCGCCCCGAAAAGCTCAGCCGGTGCCCGTGAGTGAGGTGGCCTCCGTGGGCCAAGCTCATGGCCAAGACCGTGTCGCCGATATCCAGCACCGATAGGTACGCAGCCGCGTTGGCCTGCGACCCCGAGTGCGGCTGCACGTTGGCATGGTCGCAGCCGAACAACTGCTGGCACCGTTCGATAGCCAACCGCTCGACCTCGTCCACATGGACGCACCCACCATAATAGCGCTCGCCCGGATAGCCCTCGGCGTACTTGTTGGTGAGCACCGTCCCTTGCGCAGCGCGAACGGCGGCGCTGGAAAGATTCTCCGAGGCGATCAGCTCGATCGTCTCGCGCTGGCGCGCCTCCTCGGCCCGCACATGGCCGGCCAGCTCTGGATCGACGCGCTCCAAAGCTTTCAGGCATCCGTCATCCATATCACGCGCCCCAATGTGCGCCCATTGTGCTGATTCCGGCGTCACGCCACCCTCCCTAGGCTCCAGGCTGATGTACACACCAACGCGCCGCCGGCCTGGGGCGATGCAACACGGCCTCAGCCCACGGTCACCTGCGGCGACACGCGCGAACCAACCGCCCACGCCACATGGCGATGAACCACGGGGCTCACGCTTGGCCCATGATACGCCCAATGGCGCCGCGCGCCAAGAGGACCATCCCACACCGCTGCTAGATGGTGCTGCGAGGATCGAAAAAGAACAGGGGGAGGATCACCGCTCGGAGATGGCTCTATCCTCGGCGCGATGGCCCGCCACCGGCAGCGTAAAGCCGAACGTGCTGCCCTGATCCACCACCGAGGTCACCCACACCTCGCCGCCATACCGCTCCACCACGCTCTTGACGATGGAAAGGCCCAGCCCCGTGCCATGACGGGCCATCGCCTTGGCGGCATCGGTGCGAAAGAAATCCTCAAAGATATGGCCCAGCTCCTCGGGGTGGATACCGATGCCGGTGTCGCTCACCGTACCTTTGAGCATGTCACCGTCGCGAGAGAGATGGATCGAGACAGCGCCACCCTCTGGCGTGTACTTGATGGCATTGCTGACCAGGTTGGTCCACACCTGCTTGATGTGCGCCTCGGTCGCCTGGACAGGCGCCAAATCGGAGGCGACGTCGACCTCGACAGAGAGCCTCTGGTTCTCGACTCGAAGAGCCATCATGTCGAGGACGTCACGCAAGACGGCGGCCACGTCCACTAGCTTGATATCGTGGCGCTCGCGCAGATCCTGCACGCGCGCCAAGTCGAGCAGGTCTCCGATCAGCTCTAGCTGGTCATGGGCGCGCCGCTCGGCCTTGCCGATGATCTCCATGAGGCGTTCCTCGGGAACATAGCCCTCCAAGATCAGCCGCAGATAGCTCTGGATGGCCGCCACGGGCGCGCGCAGCTCGTGCGTCACCAGGCGAATGAACAGGTAGCGGCTCTGGTCGAGCTCCTGCAACTTTTGGTTAAGGAGCATCAACTCGGCTGCACGGCTCTCGCAGGCCGCGTTCGCCTCCAAGAGCTCTTGCTCGCCCCGGCGAAGGTACTGCATGATTCCGGAGCTCAAGTACGCGATGCCAAAGCTGCTGGCCCCCACGGCCAACCAGACGCTGATCAAGTGCGGCCACTCGCGGTATCGGCCCGGCAGTCGAAAGCCGGTCAGGTTGTGGTGCGGGAGCGCCCCCAAGGCCTCCAACAGCGTCAATGCCACCCAAAGGCCAGTGGCTACTGCTGCATAGCCATAGCTGGTGGCGGGGCTGGTCAGAATGCTACCCACCCCAACGAGCAGGACATACAAGGCAAAGAGGGGGTTTTCTAGACCGCCGGTGAGATGCAGCAACACCGTCAGTGCCACCATGTCGGTCATGATCTGGGCGTGCAGCAGGGTGGTGAAAAAGCGGTGCCGGGGAACGCCCCGCAAGGGATGACGCCCCAGCCACCAGAAGACGCTGTGATATGTTACGACCACTGCGAGGAGGATGGCAAGGTAAGCATGCGGCAGCCCAAACCCAAAGGCGAGGTCCAGCGCGAACACGATGGCGGCGGCCAAGGTGAGCAGCAGCCAACGAAAACGCACCAACCAGCGTGCGCGATCGCCCATCGCACGCTCGACGGGAATCCGAAACAGGTCGCCCACGCTCCTCCTTCCAGGCAACGGAGATGCGCGTCGTCGCCTAAGGAAGATCGAGGACCTCTCGCAGCGCTCCTAGAGCGGCGTCTCGATCATCTTGAGAGATGACACACGAGACCGTCGAGATCGATGTGCTCACGGCGAGGATATTGACTCCAGCCGCTGCCAGCGCCCCGAATACCGCGCTGGCGATGCCCGGCCGCTCGCGAAAGTCCGGACCATAGACGGCGAGCTGCACAACGGGCGCGCGCTGCGTCAAGCGCTCCACCGCCAGAGCTTCGGCGACGGGTTGGAGCACCTCCACCGTTCGGGCAAGATCCCCCGCCGCCACGAGAAACTGAATGTGCGAGTGGTTGTTGAGATCGATGCTCTGCACGATGAATTGGGCGTTGAGGCCCGCGGATCCCAAGGCACCGAACACCGAACCTGCCAGGCCGGGGCGATCAGGCGCAGACATCACCCCCACAAGCGCGAGAGCGACGTGCTCGATGATGCCGCCGACGCGGATCTTGGGCGATCTGCCACCCCCCATAGTCTACCCCCTGCGCCCTCGCTGGAGCAAGCGGCTCACCCGCTGCAGCAGGTCCTCGGGCGCGATGGGCTTGCTCACAAAGTCATCGATGTGCACATACTCGTCGGTCGGGAAGAGCTCGCGATAGTCGCTGTTGGCGATGGATGTCACCATCAGGATCGGGATGGCGGCCTGCTCGGGATCCTCCCCCATACGCTGGCTCATGCTCAAGCCATCCAACACGGTGGACATGATGACGTCAAGGATGACCAGGTCGGGATTCTCGGAGCGCGACCGCTCCAGGCCCTCGTCGCCATCCGCGGCGGTGATGACCTCATACCCCGCGGGCTCTAGCACCATGCGTGTTGCCTCCACAAAGTCCGGGTCATCATCCACTACCAGGATCTTGGCCATCTGTGCCCCCCCATCACATGCTCATCCACGCATCGCCCTAGTGCGCCGCCGCACATCCGCCCTCTAGATGACGATGATACTCGTCGCCAAACAGATCAAGGCTGCTCCGAATGGGCGCCACCATGGCATCTCCCATCGGGCAAAAGGTGTGCCCCGCGATGCCATCGCACAGGCTATAGAGCCGGTCGATGTCTCCGGGGGCCGCCGCGCCGCCGACCATCCGCTGCAGCAGGTCCAGGATGCGCTGCCCGCCGACGCGGCAAGGCGTGCACTTGCCGCACGACTCGTGCGCAAAGAACCGGGCGGCGCGCAACGCCACGTCCACCATACAGGTATCCTCATCCATGACCACAATGGCGCCGGTGCCCAAGGCCGATCCGATCCCCGCCAGCGACTCGAAATCCATCGGGACGTCCACGTTCTGCGCGGTGACAAAGGGCGTCGAGGCGCCGCCGGGGATCACCGCCTTGAGTTTCTTGCCACCGGGGATGCCGCCGGCATGGTCATAGATGATGGTGCTTAGGGGCGTCCCCAGCGGCAGCTCGTACACGCCCCGCCGGTACACGTGCCCGCTGACGCAAAAGATCTTGGGGCCCGTGCTGTTCTCGGTGCCGATGCTGCGATACCAGTCGGCGCCGTGGAGCACAATGTGCGGCACATTGGCCAGCGTCTCCACATTGTGCACCAACGTGGGTGCCTGGTGATACCCAGCCTGGGCCGGATAGGGCGGCTTGATACGTGGCTCGCCACGCCGGCCCTCCAGCGAGTTGATCATGGCCGTCTCCTCGCCGCAGATGTAGGCTCCCGCCCCACGATGCACGGTCATGTCGAGGTCATAGCCACTTCCCAGGATGTTGCTTCCCAGATAGCCGTGGGCATAGGCATCGTTGATGGCCTTGTTCCAGCGCTTGATCCCCAAAAAGAACTCGCCCCGGATATAGACAAAGGCATGCCTAGCACCCACGGCATACGCGGCAATGATCGCGCCCTCGATAACCTGATGGGGATCCTCCTCGATCAGCTTGCGGTCCTTGAAGGTGCCAGGCTCGCCCTCGTCGGTGTTCACGGCCAGGTATTTTCTCTCGGGATCCCGCGGCATAAAGCTCCACTTGAGGCCAGCGGGAAACCCCGCGCCTCCGCGCCCCCGTAGCTTGGAGCGTTTGACCAGATCCACGAGGTCCTCAGGTGACATGGCCAGAGCTTTGCCCAAGGCTTGATAGCCACCGTTGGCGAGATAGACCTCGATGGTCTCCGAACGTGGCAGGTCGGCTCGGCGAAGCAGGATTGGCTCGAACATCAGCGCCCTCCCAAACGATCCAAGATGCTGTCGACCTCGTCAAAGGAAAGGTCGGTGTAGAGGGTGTCGTTGACGCGCATGGCCGGCGAGACATCACACGCAGCCAAGCATTGCACCGCGACCAGCGAGAACCGCCCATCCTCGGTGGTCTCGCCGGGTGCGATGCCCAGCTTGTCTACGAGATAGTCCAGCAGCCGCTCGGCGCCCCCAGCCAGGTGGCAGGACAGCCCCTCACACACCTGGATGACATACCGCCCCATGGGCCTCATGCGATACATGGAATAGAACGTGGCCGTCTCGTACACCTTGCCAGGCGCCATATGCAGCCGCTCGGCCACGCGCTCGATAGCCTCCTCGGTAAGGTGGCCGTACTGCTCCTGGGCCACATAGAGCGCCGTCAAGAGCCGCGCCCGCTCCATGAGATCGGTGCTCGCCAACTGTCCCGGCTTGATCACAGCTCCCTCCCTGGTGACAGCGTGTCACCAACCAGATCCGCCACGCACGCCAAGAGGTCCGATGGGTCGAGGGGCTTGGTCATAAAGGCGTCGATATGGCCGTCCTCGCCCGTGGGGATGATCTCATCATCGCAGTCATTCACAATCGCCGACACCATCAGCACGGGGATGCGCCGCAACGCGGGATCCCGCGCCATCTCGCGGGTCACGATGCAACCGGCCAGGCCATAGGACATCATCAGGTCCACGATCACCAGATCGGGCTGGGCTGTCCGCGCCAGCGTCAGGCCATCCTCGGCGTTCTCGGCCGTCTCCACGCGATAGCCGTTGGCAGAGAGGATGATGTCGACGTACCCCACAAAGTCGGGGTCATCGTCGATGACCAAGATGGTCTTGCCCGTGGCCTCGACCATGTCAGCCTCCTCCGACCGGCGCGGCCGGTCGGGTCAGCGCGTGAGACGCGAGACGGTTGCGATCAGCTCGTCGGGCTGTACAGGCTTGGAGATCCAGGCGTCGATGGGGATGTAGGCGTCAGTGGGGAACATATCGGCGCTCTGGCTGCTGGCGATAGAAGAAACCATCACGATGGGCACGTTGCAGAGCTCGGGCTCGTCGGCCATGGCGTGGGCAACGGAGACGCCATCCAGCACCCCGGCCATCATCACGTCCAGCACCACGAGGGCCGGGCGATCCTCGCGCATGAGCCGCATCGCCATATCACCATTGGAGGCGGTCTCGACCTCGTACCCCTTGCTGGAGAGTATCAGGCGCGTGATCTCGCAAAAGTCCGGATCATCATCGACAACCAGAACCTTGCACATGCGACCTCCCGCGGCCTAGCGGCGCCTCAGCAGTCGGCGCACCTGGGCACTCAGCGATGTTGGGTCCACCGGCTTGCTCATAAAGTAATCGATCAGATGATCCTCATCGGTGGGAACCATGCCGAGGTACTCTGTTTCCGTAATGGAGCTGACCACCAGGATGGGCACGCTTCCGCCCTCGGGCAGCTCGCGGATGCGACGGGCGGCATCCCAGCCATCCAGGATCCCTTCCATCATGATATCGAGCAGCACCAGATCGGGGGGCTCTTGTTCCATCAGCCTCAGCGCCTCGTTGCCGCTGGCGGCCAGCTCCACGGTCCAGCCCTCCCGCTCCAGCAGCATCCGGGTAATCTCGCAAAAGTCGGGGTCGTCGTCTACCACCAGAATCCGCGCGGGGGGCGGCTGGGGCGGCGACCAATCAAGAGCGTGCTTGAGAATCAGCGGCGCGTGCACCGTCGTGCTCTCGAGCACCCCACCCAGCCTGGCGACCCGCCCAGTGAGGAACCGCATCAACTCGTCATCGCCTTCAAAGACCGCCTCGGCCACGACGTCGTACTCACCGGTGACGACGTACACGCTGACGACGTTTTCCATTCCCGCCAGGGCCCGACCGACCGCCTCGACCTGAGGCAGCTCCACCTTGAGCAAGATTAGGACGCGCACGTCCAGGCCGAATCGGTCCGTCACGATGACACCGCCGAGACGGATAGCGCCATCGGCCAGCAGGCGATCCAGGCGTTTGCGCACGGTCCCTTCGCTGACGCCCAAGGCCCGCGCCATGTCCACATTGCTACGGCGCGGATCGCGCTGCACCAGCTCGGCTATTTGGCGATCGAGATCGTCCATCGCTGCCATGCGTCATCCTTTCGCCTGTCATTGTAGCAGATTATACGATTTTCGTCAAGAGATTTCGCCAATCTTACGAGATTCGTAGCGCCTTGAGGCTGCCGCGAGAGAGACTAGCGGGCCTCTCCGACCCACACGTGGTAGCGATTGTCATTGGCCAGGCAGCGCACGTTGGCCAGGACCGCAGACATGACCTGCTCGTACCGCAGGAAACGGTTGGCCACGATGATCAACCTACCCCGGGGCGCCAACACGCGGGCGGCCTCCTGCACCAGCCCCTCGGCAAGTTGCCGATCGACACCGTGCCCCCGGTGAAAAGGCAGATTGCTGAGGACCAGATCATAGGAGCTTGGGCCGGCGGCTCCCGCGCCGTCGCCTAGCACCACCTGCGCAGCCCCCAACCGGTTGGCGTGCAGCGTCGCCTCTGCCGCGCGGGTTGCGAGCGCGTCCACATCCACCAGCGTCACCGCCCCCTCCCGCGCCCGGTCGGCCGCATAGGCGCCGATAGCGCCCCATCCACAGCCGAGATCCAGCACGCGCGCGTCGGCCGGAATATCGACCACCTCCAGCAGCATGCGCGTGCCATCGTCCAGGTGATCCCACGAAAAGACCCCCGCCGTGGTCCGCGCCTGGTAGTGTCGACCTGCCACCTCCCAGGCAAAGGCGCGCCAGGTGCCAGGAGCGATGCCGGGCTCGGCATAGCTGCCCGCCAGCGTCACAGCCTCCACCCGGGCGAACGCCGCCGCCCGATGCCCGCCCTTGTAGCCCAGCAAGCCCTGGGGCCGAAACAGGCCCTCCAGATCACGAAAGGCGCTCTTGGCGCCGGCATCGTTGGCCCCCGCGACATACAGCCGCCCTCCCGGACGCAGCACCGCGTGGGCGTGAGCGGCATACATCCGCTGGGTGGCGCGCCCCTTGGGCAGGGGCATCACCACCACATCAAAGGCTCCCAGATCAGCATCGGGCAGGCCACACCGCACGGACACCGCCTCCAGCCCGTATCGGCCCAAGTTACCCCGGCAGGCGTTCGCTGCGGCCCAGTTCGTGTCCAGCGCGGTGACTAGGCCAGGCCGAGTGCGCTGCGCCGCCAGGATGGCCAGGCCGCCATGGCCGGCCGGCCAGATCAGCACCCGATCCTCCGCCGCCACCCAGGCGTGGCGGGCCAGCAGCAGCTCCGACGCAGCCACCTCGTCCCAGGGGCGCATGCGCGGATCACTGGCCAGCCGCAGCTCGACCTCGCCCAGACGCACATCGAACTCGTTTGCTCGTTGGTCCCCATGCATCGCATCTCCCCCTTGCTCGCGCTGAAGCGCCAACCCGTACGCGGGCTGGACACAAGACTCCCGCTCGATCATAATGCTCCTAGATCACTCTAGCGCTCGGAACGTCCGAGCGCCCCTGGCTAGGAGGCATTGTCATGACCACCCTGGGCGTTATCGTTGGCAACCGCGGGTTCTTTCCCTCACATCTCTGCAAAGAGGGCCGCGAGACGGTCCTCCGCGTGCTCGAGGAGGAGGGCATCAAACCCATCTGCCTGACTCCCGAAGACACCGACTATGGCTCCGTCGTAAGCTGGGCTGATTCCAAGAAATGCGCCGAGCTGTTCAAGCGGCACGCTGACGAGATCGACGGCATCCTGGTCACGCTGCCCAACTTTGGCGAAGAGCGCGGCATCGCCGACGCCATCCGGCTGGCAGGGCTGGACGTGCCCGTCCTCATCCAGGCCACGCCCGACGACCCAGGCGCCATGGGCATCGCCACCCGCCGCGATAGCTTTTGCGGCAAGATGTCCGCCTGCAACAACCTTTGGCAGTACGGCATCCCTTACAGCCTCACCACCCTGCATACCGTCCCGCTGGATAGCCCCTCCTTCCGCCAGGATCTGAACCGCTTTGCAGCCACCTGCCGCGTCGTGCGGGGGCTGCGCGGCGCCCGTTTCGGTCAGGTGGGGGCGCGCCCAGCCGCCTTTATCACCGTGCGCTACAGCGAAAAGCTGCTGGAGCAGGCCGGCATCGCCGTCGAATCGGTGGACCTCTCCGAGATCTTTGGCAAGGCCTGGAAGCTGGCCGATGACGACGCGCGCGTCCGCAACCGCGTCGACGAGATTCGCGCCTATGAAAAGACCACCAACGTGCCCGCCGAGGCCCTCACGCGCATGGCCAAGCTAGGCCTGGTGCTGGACGATTTTATCAGCGAGATGGAGCTGGACGGCATCGCGGTCCAGTGTTGGACGGCCATGGAAGAGTACTATGGCGTGGTCCCCTGCACGGCCATGAGCATGCTCAGCAACAAGCTGATTCCCTCGGCCTGCGAGACCGACATCACCGGTCTGATCGGAATGTACGCCATGGTGCTGGCCTCTGGCAAGCCCAGCGCCTTGCTGGATTGGAACAATAACTATGGCGATGATCCCAACAAGGCGGTGGTGTTCCATTGCAGTAACCTGCCCCAAGCCTTTTTCGGGGACGAGGGGTCGATGGACTATCAGGAGATCATTGCCGGCTCTGTGGGCAAAGAGAACACCTATGGCACCATCGTGGGCCGCATCAAACCCACCGACCTGACCTACTGCCGCGTCTCCACCGATGACACATACGGCAGCATCCGCGCCTACCTGGGCGAGGGACGGATCACCGACGACGTGGTCGAGACCTTTGGCGGCTATGGCGTCATCGAACTGCCCGACTTTCAGGGGCTGCTGCGCTATATCTGCGCCAATGGGTTCGAGCACCACGTGGCGGCCAACCCCAGCCTCGTCGCCGATGCCCTCGAGGATGCCTTTACCACCTATCTGGATTGGGACGTCTACCATCACGGCTGTTAGCGAACGCGTCCACCACGCCCACGACAAAAGGGCCGCCCTCTGAGAGGACGGCCCTTGAGCTTGCCGTGAGACGCGTCTAGAAGAGAGCGATCTTGACCAGGATCGGCGCGAACACCGTCGCCGTCAGCGACATAACGGTGATCAACGTGTTCAGCGAGGGGCCAGCGGTGTCCTTGAAGGGATCGCCAACCGTATCGCCCACGACAGCCGCCTTGTGCGCGTCAGAGCCCTTGCCACCCAGAGCGCCGTCCTCAATGAACTTTTTCGCATTGTCCCAAAGCCCACCTGCGTTGGACATGAACAGCGCAAAGATGATGCCCGTCACAATGCTGCCGCCGAGAAAGCCTCCCAGCGCCTCAACCCCAAGGATCACACCCACCACGATGGGCGAGACCAGCGACAGAGTTGCGGGCAGCACCAGCTCTTTGAGGGCACCCCGCGTGGCGATATCCACACACAAGGTGCTGTCGGGCTTGGCCTTCCCCTCGAGCAGGCCGGGGATCTGCTCAAATTGGCGACGGATCTCGGCCACCATCAGCTCGGCATTGCGCCCCACCGAGAG
This sequence comes from uncultured Anaerolineales bacterium, assembly GCA_964624695.1. Classification (GTDB taxonomy): domain Bacteria; phylum Chloroflexota; class Anaerolineae; order UBA1429; family UBA1429; genus DAIRUQ01. The sequence continues at coordinate 66,079 of CAZUZB010000001.1, forward strand.
CATAAGCAACGCCGAAAAATAGGGCGGCATCATGGCACCCAGGAACAGTCCTGCCACCACCATTGGATCGGTGAGGCTCAGAGTGGTAAGATTTACTGTCTCCGCATAGGCAGCAAAGAGCGCCAGCACCGTCAGCGCCGCAGCGCCGATGGCAAAGCCCTTGGTGATCGCCTTGGCGGTGTTGCCGGCAGCGTCGAGGCGGTCACACACGGCGATGGTATCCTCATCTTCATGCCCGACCTCGGCACAGCCCCGCGCGTTGTCGACGATGGGACCGTAGGCGTCAGCGGAGACAATCATGCCGGTGATCGAGAGCATCCCAACCGCGGCCAGAGAGACGCCATAGGTTCCCGGCACGCCAAACGCCTGTGCCAGGAAAAAGGACGCCACCATGGCGACGGCGATACCGATCATCGAAGGGACGATGCTGACAAGACCGTACGAAAAGCCCTCAATGATGACCAAAGCAGGGCCCGAGAGCGCGGCCTTGGCCGTGGTCTGCACAGCATCTTGATCAATGTCCGTGTACTTGTCGGTGGTAAAGCCCAGCAGCACGCCGGCTCCCAGGCCGAACACCGTCGGCAGGATCAGGCCCCATGGCTGATCAAAGGGAAGCAGCATGCACACGATGGTGACCATCACCGCCAGGATCAGCGTGGTGGCCACCGTGCCCGTGTTGAGCGCACGGCCGGGATCGTTGCGCCCGCCGGTGCGCACAAAGAACATCCCCAACACCGAGGCGAACACGCCCAATGCGCTGAGGATCAGCGGGAACATGACATAGATCTCGCTGTTGGCCGAGCCTCCGAACAGCTCAAAGCCCAGAATCATGACGGCCACGACGCTGGCTACATACGAGTCAAAAATGTCCGACCCCATACCAGCCACGTCGCCCACGTTGTCGCCCACATTGTCGGCCACCACAGCGGGGTTGCGCGGGTCGTCTTCGGCCAAGCCGAACTCGACCTTGCCGACCAGGTCAGCGCCAATGTCAGCGGTCTTGGTATAAATGCCCCCGCCAGCCTTGGCCAGAAGCGCCATGGCACTGGCGCCAAAGCTAAAGCCCAGAACAATGCTGGGGGCGCCGCCCGGAACCGGCGCGTTCCGGAAGATCATGTAGATGAGCGTCATGCCGATGAGGGCCACGCCCACCACCGACATGCCCATCACACCGCCGGCGAAAAACCCCACCGGGAATGCTTCCTGAAGACCGGACCGAGCCGCCCAGGCCACGCGTGCGTTGGCGCGCGTCGCAATGTACATGCCGGCATAGCCCGCGCCCGCTGAGAAGACGGCACCAATCAAGTAGGCGATGGAGGTCTGCCAGTTGATCGTGACGAGCAGGACCAGTGCCACGCCAATCGACAGCACGCCGAGCGCACGGTAGAGCCGCTTCAGGTAGGCGTCCGAACCTTCCTGGATGGCCTCGGAGAAATCCGCCATCTCTGGGCTCTCGTTGGGTTGCCGCATCACCCAAGCATAAAAGTAGGCCGCCACACCCAGCGATAGGGCGCCGGCGACCAGCGTGACGATTTCCCATGCGACCATAGCCTGCCTCCTGTGTGGTGATATCCCAGCGATAGCCCGCTTGTTTGCTTCTGGTGTTGCGCGCCGCTTTGTTGCCTGAGCAAGCCAAGACACGCCCCGCGCAGAGGCAATCAGTTGCCGATAATAGGCTGTGGCCTAGGGGCTGTCAAACCGGCGTGCCCACCATAATAGCACAGCCTTGATCACAGCCTACTCCCAAACGAACACCACCTTGCCACAGCGGCCCTCGTCGGCCACCGCCATGGCCTCGGCCGCATCAGCCAGGTCGAATCGATGGGTGATGATGCGCTGAAATCGCGTCGAGAGATCCTTGGCCAGCATCAGGTCCACCAGATCCCAATAGTAGCCTACGGGCATCACAAAGCTCCCCATGATGGTAAGCTCTTTGCCGATGATCGGCGCAACGGGCAGGCTCGGATCACCTCCACCAAAGCCTACGAATACGGCGCGCCCGTGAACGCCCAGCCCGTCGATCACCGCCTGCCGCCCAGCCAGGCTGCCCGATGTCTCATAGGCGGCCGTCGCCCCGTCCCCTCCGGTCAGGTCGCGCAGGGCCGCAGCAAGGTCCTGGCCGGCAGGCAGCGTGGCGTCGGCACCCGCTGCCTCGCCCAACGCAAGCCGCTCGGGCGCCAGATCCACGCCGAGGACACGGGCACCCAGCGCCTTGCCCAGAATGTCACCCACCAAGCCGACGGGCCCCTGCCCCATCACCAGGAGAGTGTCCTCGCCGTTGCAGCGGAGCTTGCGCATGGCCGAGTAGCCAGTGGCCGCGATGCAGGCGATGAGCGCGCCATCCTCATAGGTGAGCTCATCCGGCAGAACCAAGCAGTTGCGCTCTGGCACCACCATATAGTCGGCATCTGGGCCAACGGCATTGGGCTGGCCCAGCCCCCGCCGCTCGGCGCAGAACTGATAGTACCCCTGCCGGCACTGCCGACAGTGCCCGCATCCCAACCAGTGGTAGACGCTCACCCGATCGCCCACCTGCACCCGCTCACAACCCGGGCCCAGGGCCGCCACATCCCCAGCCGGCTCGTGGCCGGGAATCCAAGGCTCCTTTCCGGCAAAGTAGCTCACCGGCTGCCGATAGACGTGCAGATCGCTCCCGCACACCGCTGCGCACCGCAAACGTACCAGCACCTCGCCGGGCCCGGGCCCTGGCTTGGGGAATTCCCGCACCTCGGCCCTTCGGTCGCCCAGAAACACCAGCCCCCGCATGGTCTCAGCCACGACCCACCTCCTACTTGACGAGCACCCGCCAAGCCATGATAGGCTGCGACGAGACGCCGGGCAACGTGGTCAGGCTTGCGCCGCCACAGATGGGCGTCTAGAATCGCCCCATCACACTGAGACAGGCAAGGGGGCAGCTATGGCCGAGGCGATTCGCGTGATTCAGGTCGGCGTGGGCGGTATGGGCAATGTCTGGATCCAAACGGTACAGAATGCCCGCGGCGTCTCACACGCCGCGCTGGTCGACACCGACGCTGAGGTGCTACAGGCGCAGATGCAGCGGTGCGGCCTCGATGCCAGCCACTGCTACGGCGATCTGGCGACGGCGCTCGAAAGGGAGCAGGCGGATGCCCTCATCAACGTAACCCCGCCGCAGTTCCATGAGGAGGTCTGTTGCCGCGCCCTGGAGGCAGGACTGCCGGTCCTCACGGAAAAGCCCTTATCGGACAACATGGCCTCGGCGCGACGCATCGTCGCCTCCGCCCAGCAGGCTGGCCGAGCGCTGATGGTGGCCCAGAACTATCGCTACCAGGCCTTTGCGCCCACGCTGCGACGTCTCATCGCCAGCGGCGAGATGGGCGCCCCCGGCCAGGTGCACGTGTCCTTTGCCAAAGGGCCGCACTTTGGCGGATTCCGCGAAGAGATGGACCATCCCCTCATCGTGGATATGGCGATCCACCACTTTGACATGCTGCGCTCTTTCTTGAGGGCCGACCCTGTCGCCGTCTCCGGACGCAGTTGGAACCCATCCTGGAGCTGGTTCCGCGGCGATGCATCCACCGCCTTACAGTTCGCCTTTGAGGGCAACGTCCACGCCAGCTATACGGGAAGCTGGTGCTCCACCGGCGCCGAGACCTCGTGGAACGCCGATTGGCGCATCGAGTGCGAGAGCGGCGTCTATATCGCCAGCAACGACAGGCTCTATCGCGCTGTCACAGGCGCGGAGCCGCAGCCCATCGAGCTGGACCCACTGCCGCTGGCGCGCCAGGACTATTTGCTGGAGATGTTCCGCCGCGCCGTCACCGAGGGGACCTCGCCCGAGACCACGGGCGAGGACAACCTCAAGAGCCTGGGCATGGTCTTTGGCGCCGTGGAGGCAGTCTCCACAGGCGAGATCGTGCCTCTACCATTGGCAGAATAGTTGCTAGGAGGGTTCCACATGGATGGCCGCGAGCGGCTTCTGACCGCCATCGCCAACGAAAAGCCAGATCACCTGCCCGCGCAGGTGCACAACTGGATGACCTACTACCTGAATACTTACCTGGACGGATGCACGCCCTACGAGGCCTACCAGCGGTTTGGCCTGGACGTGGCCCTCTACGTGGGGCCCACAGCCATCTATTCGGACCAGTCTTTGGCAAACTGGCAGGTCCAGCGTCGTGACCTGGGCACCAGCGCGTCCGGCGAGCGCCAGTTCGTCGAGCTGATCACTACGCCCGAGGGCGAGCTCACCCAACGCGGCGCCTCCAACGCCTTTACCTCCTGGACCACCGAGCACCTCATCAAGGACGAGGGCGACCTGGAGCTGTTCTTGCGCTATGCCCTGGTCCCCTCAGCGCTGGATCCCACTCCGGTGATCGAAGCGCAGGCCCTGGTGGGAAGGGATGGCATCGTGCGCGGATGGGCCACCGGCTATGGCCAGGGCTCGCCATGGCAGGATCTCTGCACCTTGGTGGGCACCGAGACCGCCATCTTCTGGGCCATGGATCAGCCCGACCTGATGCAGCACGCCCTGGATGGCCTCTTGGAAAAGCGGCTGCGCTACATCGAGCTGCTGGAAGGAATCCCGCTAGACCTGATCGAGACGGGCGGCGGCGCTGGGTCCAACACGGTCATCAGCCCACGCCTCTTTCGGCGTTTCTGTCTACCGTACGATCGCATCCAGCACGACGCCCTCCACGCCATCGGCCTCAAGGCCGTCTACCACCTGTGCGGCGGACTGATGAAGATGCTGGATATGGTGGTCGAGACCCACGCCGATGCGTTGGAAACCATGACGCCCCCCACCATGGGCGGGGATTGCGATCTGGCCGAGGCTCAAAGCCGCGTAGGCGACGCCCTCTGCTTTATCGGGGGGTTCGATCAGAACGCCGGCTTTGAGCAAGGCACTCCGGCCGAGGTCCGCGCACAGGTGGAGCAGCTGCATAGCTGCTGCCCGAATGGAGGCTATATCTGCAGCCCATCGGATCACTTTTTCTTTGGTGATCCGGCCAACATCCAGGCCTTTGCCGACGCCGCCCGGGCCTGCCGCTACGACTAGTCCACGGCAACCCACGAGAAGAGGCCCCATCCGTTGGATGGGGCCTCCTTTGTGTCCATGTCGGCGCGCCTAAGCCGCCGAGGCTGCTCCTGCCCGCCGACGGCGCCACCCCAACAGATAACGAGCCCCCAGACTCACCAGGTAACCCGCCACCGCTACCATGATGATGGTGGCCCCCGAGGTGAGATTGAGCGCGTAGGACAGCCACAAGCCCAGCACGGCAAAAATGATGCCCAGCACCGACGAGACCAGCATCATCTTGCGCATACCGCTCACAAACTGCCCGCTGATGGCCGCCGGAATGGTCAGCAGCGCAATCACCATGATCAGACCCACGATGCGCATCATCATCACCACCGTCAAGGCAGTGAGGAGCAGCATGCTATAGTACACTAGGCCGACCGGGACGTTGCGCACCGTGGCAAAGGTCTCGTCGAACGAGACCGCGACGATCTCTTTGTAGAGCAAGGTGACCACCACCAGCACCAGCAGATCGACGGCGAGCATCAACCAGAGATCGCGCGCCGGCACGGCCAGAATGCTGCCAAAGAGGTAGCTCATCAAGTCCGCCTTGTAGCCCGGCGTCAGATCCACCAAGATGACGCCCAGGGCCATGCCAAACGCCCAGATCACCCCGATGATCGTATCGGCTCGCTCGCGCGTTTGCCGATGCACGATGCCCATCAAGGTGGCCGAGAGCAGGCTAAAGCCCACGGCCGTCAGCGTGGGATCAGCCCCCACAAAGTAGGCCAGGCCGATGCCCCCATAGGCCGCATGGGCGATGCCGCCGCTCACAAACACGATGCGGTTCACCACCACATAGGTGCCGATGATGCCACAGGCGATGCTTACGAGCACCCCCGCCGCCAGGGCGTTGCGCATGAACGCGAACTGCAGTGCCTCAAGCATCGTGCGACACCTCCGTGTGTTCGGGCAGCACCCGATGGGGCACGCCGTGGGCCAACAGGTCGATGGGGCACTGGTACGACGCATCCAGCATCTCGGCCGTGATGGTTTTGCCGCGCTCATAGAACAGGCGCCGGCTGAGGCATCCCACCGTCTTGACATAGGACGAGATGGCCGTCAGGTCGTGAGAGACCATGAGGATGGTGATGCGATGATTCAGTTCGTGGAGCAGCTCGTACAACGTCGAGCTGACCGACGCGTCCATGTGGGCGGTGGGCTCGTCCAGCAAGAGGATGCTGGGCTCCCCGGCCAGAGCGCGAGCTACATACGCCCGTTGCCGCTGCCCGCCCGACAGCTCGGCGAGCGGGCGATCGGCCATCGCCTCCAGCCGCACGGCGGCCAGCGCCCGCGCCACCTGCTCATCGTCCTCGGGCTGATATGCCCGCAGCAACCTACGATGCCCCAGCCTCCCCATGCGCACCACATCGCGCACACGGATGGGCATGTCACGATCGAATTCGATCAACTGTGGCACCCAGCCGATATGGCGGCGCCCGCGCTGAGCGGCCTCGCCCATGACGCGCACCTCACCACGTAGCGGACGCATCAGCCCCAAGAGCACGCGCAGCAGCGTCGTCTTGCCGCCGCCGTTGGGGCCGATGAGCCCCACAAAGTCGCGCTCATAGACGGTGAGGTTCACATCCTCGAGAACGATCTCGTGATCGTAGGCGGCCCAGAGATGGTCCACACGGATTACCTCACGGGGCGCATCGTCCCTACTGGCTGGTGGCACGTCCATGTCATCCCCTCCCTAGCCCAGGCGACCGAGCCGCCAAAGCGCGTCACTCCTCGCCCAGCACCTCGGCCACGGTGCGAGCCACCTCGCGCAGGTTCTCGGCCCAGTCGAGCGCGAGCGGATTGATCAAAAGCACGCGGCCGTCGATCTCCTCGGCGATGACCTCGGCGGAGCGGGTGCTGAACTCGGGCTGGGCGAAAACGACGCGGATGCCCTCCTCCCGAGCCAGGGTAATGAGCTGAGCTAGCTCGGCAGCGCTGGGCTCTTGGCCTCCCACCTCGATGGCAACCTGCTCCAGACCATACTCGTCCGCGAAATAGCCCCAAGACGGATGGAACACCAGGAATTTGGCGGAGGTCAATCCAGCCAGTTGCTGGCGGATTTCGGCATCCAGCGCGTCGATCTCGGCCTCAAAGGCGACGAGATTGTCGCGGTATTCCTGGGCATGCTCTGGGTCGAGCTCGGCCAGGGCATCGGCCATGTGGCGGGCCTGGATCTTGACCAGGCGTGGCGAGAGCCAGATATGCGGATCGAGATTCTCGCCCTCGTGATCCTCCTCATGGTCGTCATCGTCGTCACCATGGTCATGAGCCTCGATGGGCCGCCGCTCGATGCCCGCCGCTGTATCCACCAGCAGCATCCCTGGGCTGGCAGCGGCGATGCGCTCCAGCCAGGCGTCCTCAAAAGAGACCCCAATGCTGAAATAGACATTGGACTGGCTCAGCGCCACGAGCTGCTCGGGCTTGGGCTCGTAGGTGTGGGGGCTTTGGCCTGGCTCCACCATGACCTGGACCGCCACATGCTCGCCGCCGATCCGCTCCACAAAGTAAGCTTGAGGGACAATGCTCACCGTCACCTGCAGGTCTGGCGCCATCTCCTCCTCAGACGAGCGCGAACGCGCGCACCCCGCCAACAACAGCCCCGCCACCATCACCAGAATCAGGACCCGTCTCATAGAAACCGACATCTGAAACCTCCTAACCCACTCCTCAGGGGTGACCGCTTCGCAAGCCTCTATCGGCCGGGGAGCACTCGCGGCACAAGCCCGAGAGCTGCAGCATATGCCCATCGATCTGAAAGCCCGTCTCTTCCTCGGCGCGTTGGATGAGACTGTGTATCTCGTGGCAGCCAGTGAACTCGGCTGCGCGGCCACATCCGCGACAGACGATGGCATGATGATGCCCAGGAGAGGCCAGGGTGTAGCCGTGGCAGCCATCGTCTCGATGCACACGGCGAACGAGGCCCAACTCCTGGAAGAGATCAAGGGTCCGATAGACCGTCACCAAACCTAGCTGTGGATGCTGCGCCCTGGCCTCCTCCAGCACCTCGGCCGCCGCCAGGGGCACATCCACGCGTCCCAGCGCCGCCATGACGGCGCGCCGCGAGGCGGTGATGCGATACCCTCGGCGACCCAAGAGGTCTTGCCAGTCCATGACAGCATCCCTTGATGAAAAACTCTTTCAATAGTATAGCCCAAAACCTATCGCAGTCAAGCGAAAGTGCGGAGCCAAAGAGGAAGGTTAGGCCGCCTGGCTACGGCGTAGGGGCGGCAGAAAGCGCCCCGTCTGCCGCATGTACGCGCGGTATTCCTCGCCGAACTGGCGGATCATCATCGCCTCCTCACGGTCAACCCGCAAGGTGATCACCACCGCCAGGCCGCCCAGCCAGGTCAGCCCCAGGAACAGATTGGCGGTGGCCAGGATGGTCGCCAGATGGAGCACGTAAAAGGCCGTGTACATAGGGTGGCGCACCCATCTGTAGGGCCCGCTGGTGACCAGGGTGTGGTTGGCGCGGATATTCAGCGTGGAGGAAAAGTTATGCCCCAGAACGTGGTGCACCCAAGCGAACCAGGGGAGCGTGAGTAAGCAGATCGCTGCTCCCACCCATCGGAGCCACGGAGCCAGGGGGATATTGGCCCAAGCCAGCCAATGGGGCGCGAACAGGTAGATGGCCAGCGTGCCCACCTCGTAGCAGATGAACACCGCCAGCAGGATGGCATAGGGACGGCTCTCGCGGATCACCGTGGGCTCTCCCAGGCGGCGAGCCCGCAGCTCATAGTGGATCTTGATGATGCTCAGGCCCGAGTAGACGACGATGATGACCGCCGCGAGCCAGTCACGTGAGCCCATGGGCACCCCTTTGGCGGATGGGTGGGCGCTACTCTTCTTCCGAGGGATCTAGGCCAGCGGCGTACGTCAACATCACCAGGCGGCCGTGCACATCCACGACGATGCGAAAGCCGAGCATCTGGAGCCAAGGCAGCCACTGGGCGGGGCCGCTCTCGCGGAGGCTCTCCCCAAGGTTGGCCAGCGAGGATTCCAGAGCAGCCTTGGTGAGGACATCGTCACGCCCCAGGGCCTGCAACATGGCCCCGATGAGATCTTCCTGCTGCTCGCCCACCTGACGCTGCAACTCGGCCAGCACCGCGTCATCAACCGAGCGCGCCTGCACGTGCCGCTCGAACCCATCGTCGACCACCACATAGTGTGGCTCGCCGCCCACAAAGCGCAGCTCGGCGGGCTCTCCTTGCTCGTTATAGACCAATCCCTGAAAGAGCGCCTGATACGGCCCGTCAGCGCCTTCCATATCATCCTCCCAGGATCCTGCCCCGTTGACGCCCACCAGTATAGAGGTGGGGGTCTAGAGCGTCAATCCTCTTCCGCGTCTTGGTGGTCCTCGTAGGCCACCTCCAGCGCTCGCTCGCTCACGCGTCGATAGATGGGCTCCAGCAGCTCGGCGAGATCCTCGTCCTCGGCAAAGGTGAGATCGCCCAGCATCTTGAGCGTCTCCATGCTCACCTCGGGCGGATCCACCTTGAGGGGGAGATCTCGCAGTTCGCTGCCCATCCGCCAAAAGGCGTCTGCCGAGACGCCAACGGCATCCTCCGCCAGCGCCCCTGGCGACGCCGCAGCCCGAGAGGCCGCCTCTTGCCGCGCAGCCACGGCCAGCCGTCTCTCGCGCAACGCCTCCACCAAGTCATCACGGCTGCGGCCACGCAGCTCAAACAGCAGAAACGGATCCTCCGCCAGACGATCCCCAGCCGCCAGAAGCACCGCCGCCGCGTGGCGACACGAGCGGATGTGCCCACAGCTACACTCGGCCTCCATGTCGCCTCGCCCCTCGGGGAATAGCGGGACGCCCTGGGCCCGCACGAGGCCTTCGATGCCGCGCGGCAGCTCGGCGTTCAAGAGCTGAGCGGCATAGGCTGCCTGGCTGGCCAGCGCGTCCAGGCAGCGCTCCCATTCGGCATCGGTGAGCGTATGCAGCGAGACGCGCACCCGACAGGCAGCGCCATCGGGCGCGCCGACCACTCCACGCAGCAGCCCCACCTCGATGGATATGCCGTTCACCTGCCCCATACGCACGAGAGCACGCCCCTCGGAGGTGTTCGTCGGCCCCATGGCGCGCGCCACGGCCGTCTGCCACCGCGACACCCACCAGCCTGCGATGGAGCCATTCGCCTGTGCGCCCAGTTCGTCTACCAAGCTCTCAACTCCTCGCCACTAGTCGTCCATGGTGCCATCGTCTCGCAGCACCACCAACTCGCGGAGTGTGTTCGTATCCAGGTCGGTCAACCAGCTCTCGCCCGCGCCCACCACATTCTCGGCCAACTCACGCTTGGACTCGATCAAGGCGTCGATGCTCTCCTCAAGGGTGCCCACCGTGACATACTTGTGCACCTGGACGTCGCGCCGCTGCCCAATGCGGTAAGCGCGATCGGTCGCCTGGTTCTCTACAGCCGGGTTCCACCAACGATCAAAGTGGAACACGTGGTTCGCCCTCATCAGGTTCAGCCCTGTGCCGCCGGCCTTGAGCGACAGCAAAAAGATCGAGGGGGCGTTCTCATCCTCCTGAAAGCGCGTCACCATCTCATCACGCCGCTTTTGCGGGGTGCCACCATGGAGGAACAGCACCTCTTGCTGAAACAGCTCCTGGAGGTAGCGTTGCAGCAGGTGCCCCATCTGGGCAAACTGGGTAAAGACCAACGCGCGATCCCCGACGGCCAGCACCTCCTCCAGCATCTCGCTCAGGCGGTTGACCTTGCCCGAGCGGCGGCCAATGGAGGAGCCATCGCCTAGCATGAGCGCGGGATGGTTACAAACTTGCTTGAGTCGCGTCAACATGGCCAGCACGCGCCCGCGGCGAGCCATGCCCTCATCGCCCTCGTCGATGGACGCCATAGCATCACGAACGATGGCCTCGTACAGCGTAGCCTGCTCCCGGGTCAGATTGCAGTACACCTTGGCATCAAATTTCTCCGGGAGATCCTGGATGACCAAAGGATCGGTCTTGACGCGGCGCAGGATAAAGGGCTGAACGAGGGTGCGCAGCTCGTCCAGCGCCTCGTCATCCTGATAGCGTTCGATGGGCACGGCATAGGTACGGCGAAACCGGTCAAACCCGCCCAGATACCCAGGGTTCAGGAACGACATGATCGACCACAGCTCCGAGAGGCGGTTCTCCACCGGGGTGCCCGTCAGGGCGGCGCGGCGCGCGCCCTGCAGCCGACGCACCGCGCGCGCCTGCTTGGTCGAAGGGTTCTTGATGTTCTGCGCCTCATCCAGAAACACATAGGTCCAGGGAACCTGTCGCAGATCCTCGAGATCGCGCCAGGCGAGGCCATAGGTGCTGATGACCAGGTCATGCTTTCGGGCCTCCTCCAGGAGGTCCTCACCACCGGCCCGGCCGGTGCCGTGATGCACCATCACCCGCAGATCCGGCCCAAAGCGCTGCACCTCACGCTGCCAGTTCCCCACCACCGAGGTGGGGCAGATGACCAACGCAGGATTCGGCAACGCCCCCTGCTCCCGATCGTGCAGCAGGAGCGCGATGGTCTGGATCGTCTTGCCCAAGCCCATGTCATCGGCCAGGCAGACGCCCAAGCCCAACTGTGTCATAAAGGCCAACCAGGCCATGCCACGCACCTGATACGGCCGTAGCTCGCCCCGGAAGCCCTCTGGCACCGGCAGGAGCTCAAAGCGCTGACCGTTCTCCAGCGCCTGCACCAGATCCTGCATCCAAGGGTCCATCTGAATCTCGGCGATGGGCAGGCCGTCGAGCAGATCCTTGCTCCCTAGGGCCAGACGCAACGCCTCGCCCAGGGTCATGCTGTCACGAGCCTGCTGCCGTTTCCAAAAGGCGATGGCGGCCTCCACCTGCTCGGGCTGCAGCAGAACCCACTGCCCGCGCATGCGCACGAGGGGCGTCTTGAGGGCAGCGAGCCGCTCGAACTCTTCCCGCGACAGCGCATCGTCACCCAGAGCCAGCTCCCAGTCGTAAGAGATCAGCCGATCCATGCTCAGGAAACCAGCGGCGGCCTCATCCACCTGAGCGCCAAGGCGGACGCGCACCCGCAGCCGGGCATCGGGACGGCTCCACCAGGGCGGAACCAGCACCCCAAACCCGGTGCTCTTGAGCAGGCGAGCGGTCTCGCGCAGAAAGGTATAGGCCTCTTGAGGCGTCAGGCGCGCGCTTTCGGGGGCCTTGCGCTTCAGGCTGCGGCGAATCGCCGGCGAGAACTGGGACGCCGCCCCCAGCCCCGCCAGCAGGCGCTCCTGCGGCTGGTCGAAACGGCGGTTCAGATAGCTTAGCACATCGCCGCGCTCGCGCCAGATATGCGCTGCGGGGATCATCAAGCTGGGATCATCGACCGCCTGCAAGAGATAGCGCAGGTGCCAATGCCCGTCGTCATCGGGCTGATCGGCGGCCGGCGGCTCCAATCGGAAGCAGAGGCGCAGCTCGCTGGCCTCGGCCGGACGCGCCTTCCGAGACCATCCCTGCCAGCCACGGTAGAACCGGGCCAACTCACGACTGCGCTGGACGTTGAGGCGGATGCCGTCGTCATCGCCGACCAGGGCCGCTAGCCACCGTCGCCCCAAGTCCAGCGATCCCATATAGCCTCGCACCGAACCATTACCATGGTGCATGGCCCCAGGTGAGCCGCCGCCCCACGCCCGCACCGCCCGGTCGGTGAGATGGGCGAGAAAACTGCCGAGCACCAGATCGGCGCGGGGAAGGCGCACCTGATCCATGGCGCCACGCTCGCGAAAGAGCGCGCGGCATACCGGCGGCATGCCGTTGGTAAGAGCCCGCTCGCGTTCCAGGTCTTTGTCCGACCGTAGAGCCGGCTGCCAGCGCGCATAAAGATCGTCGCCGCCAGCCACGATGCCCGGCAGGTAGCGCTGCCCCGCCAGAAGCTCCAAGCCGAACTTGGCGACAATCCCCCAATAGCGTAGATCATCCCCGACGCGATGCGCCGCCCCCACCGAGTGGTTCCGCAAAGGCAGCGCCGCTAGCACCTCGACGATCTGCAGAACCGGGATCCCGATGCCCTCGATCCGCCACCAAGCCAGCGCCGGCTTGCGGCCATCGCCATTGTCGTCGGAAGGAACCAGCCACCTGGGCACCACGGGCGCATGCTCATGGCTGGGTAGGAGCGCCACCCGGGTCATCCGGGGAGCCGCGCGCCACTCTACATCCAGCACATAGTGCGCCAGAAGCTGCGCGACCTCGATGGTGGTGGCGGCATAGGGATGCCGCCCCACACGCGGGCGACGGCTGTCAGGTTGCTGAGCAGGCATGTCGGACGCCCGCTCGGCCCAGACAAAGAACCCGTCCGCAGAGCTGTCTTGTGGATCGTGGATCCAGGTCCCATGCAGGATTGCATTCATATACGGGTGCTCAATCCCCTCATCGTGAACTCTCGGCCCATGATGGCCCGAGCATACCGATCGGTTATTATACTGCTATCGAGGGGGCCAGCCCAAAAACTGGTCGTGTGCCCTGCACGATCGCTAGTGGCGGAGCGCGCAACAGCCTATACTCTGGTGGCACAAGGAAGAAAGGAGCAGCATGAGGTTTCAGAATCTCTTGGAGGCAACAACCTACACAAAAGTAGCCGGAGGCTTCCAGTTCACCGAGGGACCTGTCTGGCATCCCGAGGGGTATCTGCTCTTTAGCGACATCCCCGCAGGCATCATCTACCGCTATGCGCCCGGCAGCGATGAGGCTCCCGTGCCGTGGCGCCAACCCAGCGGGAACTCGAACGGGCTCACCTATGATCGCGCGGGGCGGCTGTTAGCCTGCGAGCACGGCAACAGGCGCGTCTCGCGCACCGAGCGCGATGGGACCATCACGCCGCTGGCCACCCACTACCAGGACGCGCGGCTGAACAGCCCCAATGACATCGTGGTGCGCTCCGATGGCAGCATCTACTTTACCGACCCGCCCTATGGCATCCGTGAGGAGGAGCGCGAGCTGCCCCACAACGGCCTCTACCGGATCTCACCGGATGGCGCGTTGCAGCTCTTGGAGACCGACTTTGGCCGGCCCAACGGCCTGGCCTTTGCTCCTGACGAGTCGCTGCTCTATGTGGACGACTCGCCTCGTCGCGAGATCCGCGTCTTTGGCGTGAATGCTGCCGGCGAGCTCACCAGCGATCGCCTGTTTGCCACCATGGAGTCGCCCGAGGAGGGCAGCCCCGACGGCATGAAGGTGGACGTGACGGGCCATATCTATTGCACTGGACCCGGGGGCATCTGGGTGTACGAGCCATCCGGCGCTTTGGTGGGAGTTGCAGCAGGGCCCGAACGCCCCGCCAACCTAGCTTTCGGCGACGCCGACCTGCGCACGCTGTACATTACCGCACGTACGGGCCTCTACACGCTGCGAACCCAGAACCCGGGCTTGCCGGTGTTCTAGCCAGCCTCTAGCCCTGGTAGGCCCGCTGCACCACGACGCCCCGTCGAGTGCCAGCGGGCACATAGGCCTCTGGCATGCCCAACACGACGAGCTTGTTGGCCGTCACTGCCCGCCAGAATCGATCCATATCGTTCCAATCGGGCTGGGAGATGTTGATGCCGTACAGGTTACGGCTGGTGCTCATCGATTCTATGAACGCATCGCCGCAGCCGCAATAGTGGATGCAACCCCCAAAGGCATCCAGCACCCGCTGGTCGTACGGCTTGACGAACTCTTTATACTGCGCAGTCCGCAGCATCACCGGCGTATCGTTGCGCAGCATGGCGGCGCCTCGCATCAGAAACGTCCAGTGGGCGGTCCAGGCCTCGTCCTCGCCCACATGCTCGCGCCAGGCTCGTAGATACGCAATGTAGGTCTCGGTCACCAGATCCAACAGGCTGTGCACCAGCTCGGGTTCGTCATAGAGGCTCAGAAAGATATCCGGGCCCCATAGCAGATGGGCCACATCAAAGGGGCCTTGCAGATCCGGATGATAGATCCGGCAGTAGCGCGAGAGCTTGGGATAGGGCGCCAGCATCTCCTGATAGTAGGTCGCGGTGTCAAAACAGGTGCCCCCCAGGCCAGCACGCAGATCAGGCCTGCCCCGCTCCACCAAAGCGCGAATGGCATCGCGGCCGGACAGGTGATGCGCCCACGGCATCGAGCTCTCGGTCAGCTGCCACGCGGCGCCCAAGATGCTGGGCAGGATCACGGTCCCATAGTCTGCGCGGATGCAGAGGGGAAAATCGTCCCCCGCTTGATGATGCACAAAGCCTGGACGGAGCTGCGCCAAGAGCATCAGCTCCCGATCGACAAAGGTGTCGTTATACTCGGGAGCGGGCCAGTCGCTATCGGCGATGGGCGGCAACGATGACCAGATATAAGGTAGAGGATCCATCTCGCGCCAGGCAAACAGATCCTGATAGGTCTGCTCGATGGCATCGTAGCGATCGGGATCGATGGCGTCCTCAAACTTGGCCAGATACGTCTGCAGTTCGCTCACGACGCAGCTCCGTTCTGTGTGAACAGGTCAGTTAAGGGCGCACGACGGTGCCATCCCAGCGGCGGATCTCGGGCCAGGCACCGTTGAGCCGATCCTCTGGGAAGGGATAACGCGCCGCCTTTTCCTCGTCGATGTCGATGCCCAGGCCGGGCAGATCGTTGGGCCACATGCAGCCATCGTGGACCTCGGGGCAACCCGGGAAGACCTCCATGGTCGCCTCGCCAAAGCGGGACAGCTCCTGGATGCCAAAGTTGGAGATGGCCAGATCCAGGTGCATGTTGGCCGCGTGGCCCACAGGAGACACATCGCCGGGGCCGTGCCAGGCGGTGCGCACACCCATGAACTCGCCAAAAGCGGCCAGCTTGCGCGCCACGCTCAGCCCGCCGATATCGGAGATATGCACCCGGATAAAGTCGATCAGCCGCTCTTGGATCAACGGCACGTACTCGGCCGGGTTGGTAAAGAGCTCGCCCATGGCCAGCGGCGTCGCGGACTGCTCGCGCACCATCCGGAAATAGCCCAGATCCTCCGGCGCCAGCAGGTCTTCCAAAAAGAACAGGCGGTACGGCTCGACGGCCTTGGCCAGCCAGACGCCCTGGATGGGCGGGATCCGCTCGTGCACGTCGTGCAGCAGCTCGATATCTTCGCCAAGCTCGACGCGCAGGTGTTCGAGCATGCCCGGCACCATCCGCACATAGGGCGTCGGCTCCCAGGTGCGCCGCTGCACGGGATCCAGAGCCGAGGCCACCGATCGTTGGCTGCCCCCATACGTCGAGAGCCCAGGCACCGCCATCTGCACTCGCACGTAGCGGAACCCTTCGGCCATGATGGCCTGCGCCGCCTCGGTGAGCTCGCTGAGATCATGGCCCGAGGCGTGGGTATAGAGCGGCACCGCCTCACGACACTTGCCGCCAAGGAGCTGATAGAGAGGCATCCCCGCCCGCTTGCCTTTGATATCCCACAGCGCCTGATCCAGGCCGCTGAGCGCATTGTTCAGCACCGGGCCGCTACGCCAGTACGAGCTGACATAGGCGGCCTGGTACAGATCCTCGATGCGGTCCACGTCGCAGCCGATGGCAAAGGGCTTCAGGTACTTTTCCAGGGCCTCGGCCACCGCATAGGCCCGCTGGGTAAAGGTGGCACAGCCCAGGCCGTACAGGCCGGGTTGGTCGGTCAGCACCTTGACCACCACCAGACGGATGCCGTTGGGCGCCGTCAGAATCGTCTTGATGTCGGTGATACGCACCGTCTCGCTCACGCCGTCCTCCTCATAGGCACGTTGGTTCCCGCGTCAGACTCTGCCGAGTATAATGCTCCTGGTGGGCAGGGCAAGGATGACAACAGAGGAGGCAGCGACCATGCTCAAATGCCAGAGCGGCTGGGAGACTCACCCCATTGGCGGATGGAAGGTGCGCGTACTGCGGGTCAGTGACGGCGCCCATAGCAGTTCGGTACGCTTTATACCTTCCATGGGCTGCAACATCGTCGGCTGGGAGGTGGACGGCGTCGAATACCTGGTGGCGTCAGAGCCCGACGGCCGCATCCTGGGCACACCCATCCTCTACCCCATGCCCAACCGCGTCCGCGATGGCGTCTTTTCGTTTGACGGCCGCGAGTTCCGCTTCACGCCCAACAATGGCCCCAACTTTATCCACGGGCTGGTGCGCGAGATACCTTGGGAGATGGGCGAGCCTCAGTTCACCGAGGACGGCGTATCCCTGACGGCGCGGATCGCCATGGCACCCGGCACATCGCTCTATGACCTCTTCCCCGTCCGTAACACCCTCACGCTGCGGCTGGAGGTATCGCCGGGGCGCCTGGGGATGACGTTCACCGTGCAGAACGACGATGCCGAGCACCGCCTGCCCTTTGGCCTGGCGATCCACCCCTATTTCGCCATCCACGGCAGCCGGGAGGAGGTGACGCTGCACATCCCCGCGAAACGCTGCATGGAAGCAGAATCGCTGCTGCCCACCGGGCGCCTCTTGCCGCCCGGCGCCTGCTCGGCCGACCCCACCCAGCCCGTCTCGCTGGCCGGTCTCGACCTGGATGACGTGTTCTGGGGGATGGGCGCCGAGGAGCCCGCGACCATCACCTACCAAGCCTTGGGCAAGCGCATCACGCTACAAGCGGACGACTGGTTCACCCACGCCGTCGTATACACGCCTCCTCAGGCGCCCTACTTTTGCGTGGAGAACCAGTCGTGCTCCACCGATGCGCACAACCTGTACGCCCGCGGGCTAACTGAGGCGGCACATTTGACCATCCTCGAGCCGGGCGGCGTCCATGAGGCGGCCATCGCCTTCCAACTGGACGACGTCTAGGCCGGTTCGATGCCCTGTTCCGCCATCATCGCCAGCAGCGGTGAGTCATCGATGTCGAGTGGAAGATCCACCCGACCGCGGCGGCGGCTGGATTCGTATGTGGCAAAGATCAGCTCGGTGGCCCGCAGAGCGCGGCGCCCCGAGAGCATGGGCTCGCGCCCCGTCTTGAGCGCGTCGATCAGATCCAAGATCGCCGCCACGATAAAGTCCTGCCCGTGCAACCCGCCCTCGACCGGCACCGCGCGCCAGTCAGCGTCGCCCTTGGCCCAGATCCTGAGGGGGTTCTCGCCGTCGCGGCCGATCTCGATGCGGCCGTCGCTCCCCGTCAGCTCGATCCAGCCCCCGGCAGGCATACCGTACCCCGTGGTAAGCATGCCATAGACGCCGTTCTTGTAGGCATAGCAAGACAGGCCCTGCCCCTCGACGGCGGCGCCAAAGATGCGGTGGCTGCCGCGCAGGTCCACCTGCCCCAGCACCCACGCGATGTCGCACTCGTCGTTCAGGTAGTTGATCATGTCGAACCAGTGGGTGCCCCAGTCGAACAGATTGTCGCAGACGCCGTGAATCTGCTGGACCTGGCCAATGGCGCCCTCGTCCACCAGGCGGCGAGCGGCCTGGAAGACGGGCGCAAAGCGACGCTGATGGTTGAACGTGAGCTGCACGCCATTAGCCTCGCAAGCCGCCACCATGCGCCTGGCCTCACCAAAGGTGGGGGCCATGGGCTTTTCGCAGTGGATGGCCTTGACCCCCGCCTCGGCCGCGGCGATCACCATCTCTGCATGCAGATGTGGCCAGGTGGTGATGCTCACGATATCGAGCTGCTCCTGAGCCAGCATCTCGTGGTAATCCTGGTAGATAGCCTCGCCACCGTGCCGCTCCTGAAAAGCACGGGCGTTCTCCAGCACAATGTCCGCCAGCGCCACGATGGCGGCATCTGGCAAAGCCTGGTACCCCAGGGCGTGGGCGTGCCCCATGCCATACCCCATGGGGCCGGGCTTTTCCGGCTTGCGCCCGCATCCGATGATTCCGACGCGATAGGATGCCATCGCTATCCCCCTCTCGAGTGTCTACCGCAGCGTGGGCATTCTAGGCCTGGCCCCGGCGCGGTCAACCGCGTTGACAGCCCTCCCCCGCCCCCCTACACTGCCCCAGTCTCAACACCAAGGTAAGAGGACGCCCATGACCAAGCCACCCTTGCTGATAGGCATCGCCGGGGGCACCGCCAGCGGAAAGACCACCCTCTGCCGTGCCCTGGAGGAAGCGCTGGACGGATTGCGGGTGCACGTGGTGCACATGGATACCTACTTTTGGCCAGTCAAGCCGCGCACCAGGGCCCCCTTTACAGGAACCGAGTGGGACGACTACAACCAGCCCGCGTCCTTTGACCTGGCCTCTCTGCAACGCGACCTTGACGCGGTAAGCGCTTCGGCCGATCCCGTCGATGTGGTCATCGTAGAGGGGCTGATGACGCTACACGATGACGGCCTCCGTGAAAAGCTGGACCTACGCATCTTTGTGGACGCGCCACCCGATGAGCGC
>CAZUZB010000001.1:85524-87747 GCA_964624695.1 uncultured Anaerolineales bacterium
CCTCCGTGAAAAGCTGGACCTACGCATCTTTGTGGACGCGCCACCCGATGAGCGCATCGTCCGCCGCCTGCGCCGCAACATGGCTCATGGCGGCGACTTTGAGGAAATCGCCGCTTACTATCTCGATAGCGTCCGTTGGCGCCATCAGGAATATGTGGAGCCGTCTCGGTGGCACGCCGATCTGGTCTACAATGGGCTGTACCCCTCCACGAGAGGGCTGGATGTGCTGGTGGCGTGGGTTCGTCACCAGGCCTTTTTGCGGGGCGGTGAGTACGGGGCGACATCGAGCAAGCAAACGGACAACGATACCGAACCATAGCCGGGCCAGGCAGCATGTGATGAGGCCCCGAGGCGGCAGTGCCGCTTCGGGGCCTCATCTTCTGGAGGGTGCCGACGCTACTTGGCGCCGAGTCGCCGCTTTTTGCGAAGGATCAGATAGGCTCCACTCACAAGGTTC
The DNA here is from genome assembly GCA_964624695.1 of uncultured Anaerolineales bacterium. Taxonomy (GTDB): domain Bacteria; phylum Chloroflexota; class Anaerolineae; order UBA1429; family UBA1429; genus DAIRUQ01. The sequence continues at coordinate 85,982 of CAZUZB010000001.1, forward strand.
AGTCCCACCAAGGCATACAGGCCCACTCTGCTCAGCCCGGTCGGGGATTCTGCCGCGCTACCAGTCTGCGGCAGTTCCCACGGCGTGGGCACAGGAGTAGGAGTCTGCGCACCTGTGTGCACCAGTTGGTAGTAGATCACATACTCGTCACACCGCTGGATGCTGACCGACCCGCTGCTCGGGCTCTCGTTCACCCATCCCTCGGTGGGAGACTCGATCCGGACCAGCTTGAGCTCCCACTCGGCCGGATCCAGCCCGGCGGGAAGCTGCGGCTGCACACTGACGTCCCAGCGACCCGTCTCGGGCGGGTAGAGGGTCCACATCACTTGCGGCTCGCCAAAGCTGTTCAGCTTGGTATAGAGCGTCTCCTGCTCGGTCCCGCCCACCCAGGCCGTGATAGCGATGTCGTTCCATCCACCATAGATGATCACCGATACATCGGCGCGAACACAAGGCGGCTCAGGTGTGGGCAGCTCGAGCTGCGTCCGGTTGCCAAAGTCCACCCGAGTCGTCCCCTGCCAGGCCTCGTCCAACGTGACGAGCATCGGGGTCGTTGCCACCCACCCGTCCTGTTGGACCTCGTAGACCTGATACAGGCCAGGCTCGCAGATATCCTCAAAGCGATAGTAGCCGTTGGCATCGGTGTAGGCGACCCACTGGACCGTGCCCGCCAGCTCGCCCTCCGATGGGGCTGCCGCAACAAGCTCCAGCACGATCTGCCAGCCACGGAGGGCCGGCTCGCCTCGTTGCCACACGCCGTCGCCGTTCAGGTCGTTCCACTTGTACCCATGCACCACGCCACACTCTTGCTGCGGCTCGGTGCGGTTGCCAAAGTCGACGCGAACGGACGCGTCTTCGATGGTCACCACGACCTCGGTCGGCGTCGTCGGCAACCAACCCGGCTGCATCTGCTCGGTCACCGTGTAGGTGCCCGGCTCGCAAACCTCAAAGCTATAGTAGCCCTGGGCGTCGGTGGTTGTGGTGACCACGGTCGCCCCGTCGCTCAGGCTGATGACCCAGCCCGCGATTCCCGGCTCGCCATCATCCCACACGCCGTTGCCGTCCAGGTCGTTCCACTTGAACCCATGGATGGTCACGCACTCGAACGGCTGATAGTTCCCAAAGTCGATGGGCCCAACATCCTCGCCGCTCTCGGCCTCAAAGGTCACCGACGTGGGCGTGCTAGCGACCCAGCCTGGCTGCATCTGCTCAGATACTGTGTACGAACCCGTCTCGCAGACATCAAAGCTATAGTAGCCTTCGGCGTTGGTCGTGGTGGTGACCACGGTCTCGCCGTCGCTGAGGTTGATGACCCAGCCCGCGATTCCCGGCTCGCCATCATCCCATACGCCGTCACCGTTCAGGTCGTTCCATTTGTGGCCAAACACCGTCAAACACTGGAACGTCGGCACGAGCTGGTTACCAAAGTTGACGTCCGTAACCTGCCAGAGGGTTGCGTCGCCCAGGACCACCGTGTGGCACGCGCCGCCAGTCGGCTCGGTCTGGTCGTAGCTGCCCGTCGGCCAAGGCCCTTCGCCTTCGCACAGGGTGTAGGTGCCTGCAGGCAGATCACCAAAGCTGTAGCTGCCATCGGCACCGGTCGTCGTGGTGTAGCTTCCGGTCGGGCCGGAAAGCTCGATCACCCAACCGGCCACACCCGGCTCGCCATCATTGCGTGCGCCACTACCGTCGAGATCGTTGTACTTGACGCCAGCGATGCTTCCGACACGGAGCGTGTTCGTGATGGTCGCCGTGGCACCCGCGCC
>CAZUZB010000002.1:0-13079 GCA_964624695.1 uncultured Anaerolineales bacterium
GCCGCCGTGGTCGCCGAGCGCCTCGTCGCCGCCCTGGCCGACGCGCCTACCGTCCTGGTGCCCAACGCCCGCGAGGCCGAGGCCCTCTTGCACGCGGCCCTGCAGGGCTTTCCCGCCACCAGGCTGCGCGTTGTCGGCGTCACCGGCACCGAGGGCAAGACCACCACCGTCCGCCTACTGGCGCGCATCTTCGAGTGCGCCGGCGAGAGCGTAGCCAGCATCGACACCGTAGCCGCCATCATCGCCGGGCAAGAGATCGCCACCGGCGCCCACACCACCACGCCCGATGCCCCCGAGCTGCAGCGGCTTCTGGCCGATATGGTTCATCAAGGCGTGACCACGGCCGTCATCGAAGCCACGTCCCACGGGTTGGCCATGCATCGCGTCACCGGTTGCGCCTTTGATGCCGCCATCATCACCAACCTGACCCACGACCACCTGAACTATCACGGCACCTGGGAGGCCTACCGCGACGCCAAGGCCATGCTCTTTGAGGGCTTGGCGAGCTCGCCGCGCAAACCCGGCGTGCCCAAGGTGGCCATCACCAACGCCGACGACGTCTCCTACCAGCGGCTCCGCGCCGTGCCGGCGGACATTCACCTGAGCTATGGCCTCGACAATCCCGCCAATGTGACCGCTCGCGAACTCCAGGCAACGGCCGAGGGGCTCTCGCTGGTCGCTCGCGGCCCCGAGGGACGCACCCTCCCGCTGCGCTCGCCCCTGGCAGGGGCGTTCAACGCCTACAACATCCTGGCGGCGGTCGCTTTGGCGTGGGCCTGGGAGATGGACGACGAGGCGATAGTCGAGGGCGTGGCCAGGTTCACCGGGGTCACGGGGCGGATGGAGCGGATCTCGCGGGGGCAGCCCTTCCAGGTCTATATCGATTTTGCCCACACGCCCAACGCCCTGCAACGGGCTCTGGCGGCCCTCCGCGAGACCACCGCGGGCGAGCTCTGGGTGGTTTTCGGCTGCGCCGGCGAGCGCGACCGAGCCAAGCGGCCCACCATGGGGCGCATCGCCGCCGAGCTGGCGGATCGGGTGGTGCTCACGGCGGAAGATCCACGCACCGAGTCGGTGGATGCCATCATCGCAGAGATCGCCGCCGGTGCCGAGAGCGCCGGCAGCCATGAGGGGACGGGTTACTGGCGGGTGCCCGATCGCAGCGAGGCCATCGCCTTTGCGTTCCAGCAGGCCACCCCCGGCGATACCGTCGTCGTCACGGGCAAGGGCCACGAGCCCACCATGTGCTATGGCACGGTGGAGCACCCCTGGAGCGAACACGCCGCCGTGGAGACGGCCCTCGGCGCCATGGGCTACCGCTAGGGGCGCCTCCCGCGGATCACGATGACGCCGGGCTGAACCTCCACGCTCAGCACCTCGACGCCCTCCACCGGCACCGGTATCCCCTGCTCCCCGGTCGCCTGGTTGATCGCCTCCTGGATGGCAGCTTGCGCCAACAGCCGCACAAAGCCAGTCACGGACTGATCCAACGAAAAGCTAACGATCTCGACGTATGCCTGACCGTCTTCCACATAGGGCTCACCCACCGCCGTCACGCCGACATTGAGCCCCATCTCGGATTCGCTCACCTGAAGCTTCACGCGCACCTGGCCATCGCCCAGGGTCACCTCTTCCACCGTCACGGTGACAGCGTCATGGCTGAACGGCTGATCCGCCAGCATTTCGAGCATATCGGCCTCGGTGAGCTCCAACGTAAAGGTCCCGGGCTCCTCGGCGCCGCGCGGCGTGGCCACCTTGGCTGGAGCCCGCGTGATCGTCGGCGCCAAGGTTGAGGTCGCAACGCCGGTTGCCGCCTGCCCCTGCTGAACGCCCTGAATCCGCCGCAAAAGGTCCGTGCAGGCGCACGCCGATGTTGTGACCAGGAGCAGAACCCCCACCAACAGTAGAACGTACCTGGGAAGCTTGCCCATTTACCCTCCTTTGCCACGCGGCGTCGCTAGCGCTAGATCGCCAACGCCTTCTCCGCCAACGTGTACGGCAGTCCCAGCGCCTCGGCCACGGCCTTGTGGGTGACCTCGCCCCGATACGTGTTCAGTCCGCGTCGCAGCGAGAGATCCGCCCGCATGGCCTGCGCCACGCCCATATCCGCCAATCGCTGGACATAGGGCAGCGTCGCGTTCGAGAGCGCATAGGTCGAGGTCCTCGGCACGGCGCCCGGCATGTTGGGCACCGCATAGTGGATCACCCCGTAGCGCTCATAGGTCGGCGCGCTGTGGCTGGTGGGATGCACCGTCTCGATGCACCCGCCCTGATCGACCGCCACGTCGATGACCACCGAGCCGGGCGCCATGCTGGCCACCTGCTCCTCAGCCACCAACACGGGCGCCTTGGCCCCGGCCAGCAGCACCGCCCCAATGAGCACCTCCGCCCGCCGCACAGCCTCAGAGATGCTGCGCTTGTTCGAGGCCATGGTCGTCAGCCGCCCGTGGAGCACGTCGTCCAGGTACCGCAGCCGATCGATGTTGATATCGATGACGGTGACACGCGCTCCCATCCCTAACGCGATCTGGGCCGCGTTTGTTCCCACCGTGCCGCCACCGATGATCACCACACTGGCCGGGCGCACCCCGGGGACGCCACCCAACAGAATGCCGCGCCCCCCTTGGCTCACCTCCAAATAGTGGGCACCTTGCTGCACCGCCATGCGGCCGGCCACCTCGCTCATGGGCGTCAGCAGCGGCAGGGAGCCGTTCTCGGCCTGGACGGTCTCATAGGCGATGCCCGTCACCCTCTTGGCCAGGAGCTGTTCCGTCAGCTCGATCTCTGCGGCCAGGTGTAGATAAGTAAAGAGCATCAGGTCGGAGCGCAAGTACGCATACTCGGCCGGCAGAGGTTCCTTCACCTTGACCACCATCTCGGCCCCAAGCCACGCCTCCTCGGCCGTGGCGACGATGGTAGCCCCCGCCTCCTCGTACTGCTCATCGGTAAAGCCGCTCCCCAATCCGGCGCCAGCCTCTATCAGAAGGTGATGCCCCCGATGGAAGAGGGTCTCTGCCCCACCCGGGGTAACCGCCACACGGAACTCTCGATCCTTGGTCTCCTTGGGAACCCCGATGATCATGTCGTAACCGCCTTTGGTTGCGGGGTCAGAGCGACCCACTTTCGAGAACCGCGTCGTCCCCGAGATGCACCGATGTCACCGTTCCCTGCAGCGACACCTCCTGGCCGATCAAACTCTCCCTCAGAACCTGATGTCTGACGACGGCCCCAGCCTCGATGATCGAATCCGCCACCACCGAGCCTTCCACCACCGCGCCAGCCCCAACGCTGACATATGGGCCGACAACCGAGCGTCGTATGGTCGCGCCCTCGGCGATGTGAACCGGCGGCACCAGAACCGAACCCTCACAAGGCGCCTCGCGCGCATGGCCATGCTCCAGGAGGTAGCGTTGCGTCTGCAGCAGCGCCTCGGGCGTGCCGCAATCCTCCCACACCGAGACCGGCCGCGTCACAAAGCGGGCCCCCTTTTCCACCATCACTTGCAGCGCATCGGCCAGGTAATACTCCCCCCCCAGGCTCCGTCCGCTGGCCATGAGCTCCTCGATAGCCTCCACCAAAGCCTTGCCCTCACGCACCCAATAGGCGCCGATGATGGCCTGGCGATGCTCTAGCGTCGACGGCTTTTCCACGAACCGGGTGATGTACCCGTCCTCCACCACCACGATGCCAAACCGCCTCGGGTCGGGCACCTCTTTGGTCCAGATGATGCCATCCTCGCCTCCGTCGCCCAGCCCGCTCAAGTCCCCCTCGAACAGCGTATCGACAAAGACGATCATGAGCGGCCCCTGAAGCCATTCCCTGGCCAGGTGGATGGCATGCGCCTGCCCTTTGAGCTCCTCCTGCACAACGAACCGGGTCGTGAGCTCGGGATGCTCGTCAGCCATATACTGCCTCACCCGCTCGCCCAGCCAACCAGTGATCAGAATGTAGGCCTCGGGCGATGTAGCGTTCAGGGTGTCGAGCACATGGCCCAAGACGGGCTTGCCCGCTACGCTGAGAAGGGGTTTGGGGCGAGACCAAGTCTGGGGACGCATCCGCTTGCCAAGGCCGGCCAGAGGAAGCACCACTTGCATCGGGGGATCCTTTCGCTTTGCAGATGCGGCCGAAACTGCTCGGGCGAGCTACAGATCGATTTCGTCGCCGCCCAGAGGAGGCCGCATCTGATGCCATCGGGTCACGCGCTCATAGGCGTCGGCGATACGCAGGATCGTGGCTTCTTCAAAGGCGTTCCCAAATACCTGAACACCCACGGGCAGCCCATCGGCCAGTCCACACGGGATCGAGACGCCGCACAACCCCGCCAGGTTCAGCGACAAGGTGAACACATCGGCCATGTACATCTGGAGTGGATCGTCCGCCTTTTCGCCAATGGCAAAGGCGGTGCTGGGTGTGGTGGGCCCGATAATGGCATCGCACCGCTCAAAGGCCTCGGTGAAATCGCGCTTGATCAGCGTGCGGACCTTTTGGGCCTTGAGGTAATAGGCATCATAGTAGCCTGCCGAAAGCGCATACGCGCCGATCATGATCCTGCGCTTGACCTCAGCGCCCAGCCCTGCCTCACGGCTCTTGCGATAGGCGTCCCAAATGTCCTCGGCCTCGGGGTCACAGAACCCATAGCGCACACCGTCATACCGCGCTAGGTTGGCCGAGGCCTCCGCCGGCGCCAGTAGATAATAAACCGGCAGCGCATACGCGGTGTGCGGCAGCGACACCTCCACGATCTCGGCGCCCAGATCGCGCCAGACGCCCACCGCATCGCGAACGGCCGCGCTGACCGCAGGATCCACCCCGCTCTCGCACAGATACTCGCGAGCCAGCCCCAAGCGCATGCCGCGCACGTCCCCGCCCAATCCATCGGTATAGCACGGAACGGGCCGCGCGGCCGAGGTGGCATCCAGCGGATCATGCCCCGCCATGGCACTCAGCAACAACGCCGCATCGCGGACCGTCCGCGTGAGCGGGCCGGCTTGGTCCAGCGACGACGCAAAGGCCACCAACCCATGTCTTGAGACGCGCCCATACGTGGGCTTGAGCCCCACGATGCCGCAGAACGCCGCCGGCTGACGGATGCTGCCGCCAGTGTCCGTCCCTAACGCGGCCACCGTGGCGGCGGCGGCCACCGCCGCGGCGCTTCCTCCGCTGGAACCTCCCGGCACGCGGTCCAGGTCCCAGGGGTTGTGCGTAGTCCAGTAAGCCGAGTTCTCCGTGGACGATCCCATGGCGAACTCGTCGGTGTTGGTCTTGCCCAGGGGAACCACCCCCGCCTGGCGCAGGCGCGCCACCACCGTGGCATCGTATGGCGGCCTGAACCCCTCCAACATTCGCGAGCCGCACGTGGTGGGCATATCGCGCGTGCAGAGGACGTCCTTGATAGCCAGCGGCACGCCCAGCAGGGGCGAATCCTCCCCCTCAGCGCGGCGTCGATCGGCCTCCTCGGCAGCCTGCAAGGCCACCTCCGGCGCCACGTGTAGAAACGCCCGAAGCCGTGGGTCCACCTGGGCCATGCGGGCGAAAAGCCGCTCTGTCAGCTCCACGGAGCGAATCCGCCCGCTCTGGAGGGCAGCGTGTACGTTGGTGATGGTCAAGCCAGAGGCGCGCACGTAACGCATCCTTTCGTGGGGTCGAAAACCGGTGGGTGCCTAGCCCTCGAGCACAGGGCGAACCCGAAAGAACCCATCAGCGGCATCCGGCGCGTTGGCCAGCGCCTCTTCCGTGGCCAGCCACTCCCGGACGCGGTCCTCACGGTAGACGTTCTGCTGGTCGGCGACCTGCGCCGTCGGGGGAATAGCGTCGGTGTTCAGCTCGTTCAACCGGTCAAAGTGCTCCAGAATCTCAGAGAGCTGCTGCTGATACAGCGCAACTTCCTCATCGGAGAGCGCCAGCTTGACCAGCTCGGCAATGTGCAGAACCTGTTCCGCCGATAGAGCCATGGTTCCTCCGATCCCCCCCTGGCTAGGATTATACCAGCGAGGCTATATCGCCCCAAGCCATGCTAGGGCTCTCGCGTGAGCACTTGCAGATTGGTCATCGCCACAAACACGCGGCCGCCCCGGCCCAGCCGCACATAGACGCCGCTCACCCAATCGCCCAAAGCCGTGCGCACACGGCCCTCGGGAACCTCCGAGATCACGCCGACCGCCCCCCGGTGAGGTCCCGCGGTCAATTGCACCACCGTGCCGACCGACGCCTCTCGGTATCGCACCATCGCTCGCTGTGGGCTCTGGGCCAGGGGGATCACCAGCTCTGCCGGCAACCCAAGCGCTGCATCGGCCCCGAAAAGGACGCCCCCTTTTTGCTGAAAGGGTCGCAGGCCCTGGTAGATCACGTCCGAGATGGCGGCGTCACCAAAGCCCTCGGTCGCCAGCAGCGCCAGACCCAGCTCCTCACACAGGCTCGCCAGGTGCGCCGGCAACGCGCCCACCACCAACCCGCTCACCAAGCAAGCCGCCGCACGACGAATCGCCTGCGCATCCCGCACCCGTGGCGCCACGACGATCGCCCCCCGCAGCCTCAGCCCCACCTGTGACGCTTCTAGCCAGCCGTCCGCGCCTTCGATGACGACGATCGAGCCAGTTCCCTCATGGGCGCTGCCCCAAACACCACGGAGATGCGCCGCCGTCACTGCCACGGTAGCCCCGCGCCTCTCGTGAACACACTGAACAACGCCGGGCATCCCGGCAACGATCTCTTCCGGCGGCTGTGCCACCCGCAGCATCACCCGACCATCGCACACGGAACGAACCCGTCCCGCGATTGGGCTCACGACCTGCTGCCGCCAGAAGGCCCAGCGCCGCCTCTCCGCCACTATATCGCCCTCGGCCAGGCAGTCGCCCACGCGCACGCGCAGATAGCCCGCCACCCTGGAAGGAGAGCAGCCCAGACCTGCCGCCACGTCGAGCACCCGGGGCGCCTCATGCGGTTCGCCGCGGGCCACCGGTGTGTCAGCCTCGACGGCCTGCCCCTCACGCACCAAGACGCAGCCCTCGCCGCGGAGCAGGCGCGGGCGAGAGACCATCGCTTCCGGCGAAAAGAGAGGCTCAGTCAGAGGAACCGACATCGCAGCCCAGGACGTTCAGCCAGTGGCGCATGCGGGCGCGTCGGTCCTCGTCGCGACGGGGAGGAGGCAACGGCCGCCCACGAGCGTCCACAACGATTCCCAGGCCGCCGCCTTGAACCCGCGCGCGTCCGCCCTGGCCAGCATGGCCCGTGCCGATATCCAGGCGGCGATGGGGGTACACCTCGATATCAGCCCCCGCGCCACGAGCCAGGGAAAGCCGCACCACCTCGCCAAAGGCCACGTCCCGTTCCAGGGTGCGACCATCGTCACGGCGCACCACCACGCGGAGAGCGCGGGCCCCTTCGCGTAGTTCGCCGACGGGGGCGATGATGGTCCCCGCATGGTAGAGGGCATCCTGCTGCAGCACCTGCACGGCAGCCAGCGGCGAGACCTGCGCCATAGCTCCGATCTGAGGCCAGAGGTTATGCCGATCAATGACGAGCCGGTTCAGGCCGATGGGCTGAACCGCGTCCAGGCAGGTCAACATAGCCGCCCCATCCTGGATGGTGTGCCCTAGCACCCCGCCGCGGGCGGCGATCAGGTCGAATCGCGGCAGCACCGAGCTAGCTCTCTCGGTCTCATCCCAGCCCAGTCGCTGCTCCCGCAAAGCGCCCACCGCCACCGCCAGCGAAGCCCGCGCCAAAGCGTGCAAAAAATGCAGCTCCTCGAACGATTGCGGGATTCCGTGCGGACGGAGCGCGATGCTACCGGCGCGATCGACGATCTCCTCGGTGCCCAGCTCCTCCAGCAGCCACTGAGCCACCGTCTCAGAGCCCACCCGTTTCACCAACGTCGCTGCAGCCGCGCCCGTGCCCGCATCCGCCACCGACGCCCAATGGTACAACGGACCCCTGGCCACCCCGGCAAAGGCCCTCGCTCCGCCCACATCGACGCCCACCACGCCCTGATTCTCGCGAGACCCCAGCACCTGCAACACCAGGCCCAGCGCATGCTGGCTCCCAGTAATCGGCGCGGCGCAGGCATCGCGCAACGCCGCATAGCCGGGCAGCCGCGCCAACGCCACCTCTTCATAGGCCGTCATCAGCTCGGCCTGCAGCTCGCCCAAGCTCTCCACCTGGGCGCTGGGCCGCACATTATCCACGGCCCGGAACCGAAAGACCGGCGAGAGCTCTTGCGCCACAGGGCGCCGTGCCTCTAAATTGCCGGCATAGATGATCGCCGGGCGCCGCTCTGCCGGCGTCTCCTCGTACAGAATCGCCAGCACGCGAGCCGCCTCGAGCAGCGGCTCCACCGGGCCAGCATCCACGCCGCCCACCATCACGATCACGTCCGGCGGGCGCAGCACCAGCGCCTCGATGGTCTCATCGCTCCACTCGCGCAGCCTCCCGGCCAAGGGCAGCCGGGCCACCACCTGGGCGCTGGCCGCCTCACAAGCACGCGCCGCGCTCTCGACACTCTGGCGCTCTGCCATGCCCACGATGACACAGCGCAGCGGGGGCGCGGCGCTAGAGACGGCAACCATCGCGTCAACGCCGGTACCAGAGACACGCTCCGGCAGCACGAGTTGTCCCAGCGAATCCAACAGGGGCCGTTGGGACACATCTTGCAGGCGACGGATCGCGCGGCTCAAGCCGATGGTCATGTCGGATTCGGGCGCCCGCAATGTGGTGGGCGATTCGGCGACGGCCACCATGCGATAGACGCCCTCCACGCGATCGACCAAGACCGCGTGTGTCATGGTGCTGCCGATATCGGCCGCCACAAAGGATTCGGGTGCAGCTTGTTCAGCCATGCCCGCTTACCCGCCCCCCGCCGTCAACGTCCCGATGACCCCTGCCAGGAACGACAGTCGGCTGGCAAGGAGGCCGAAAAAGGTGACCATCGCCCCGGCATAGACCACGCCAAACGCAACCATGATCACCGCCCGCCCCAGCGCGCCCAACCCAGACACCAGCCTCTGCCAGGCCTGCCCCAGCGGGCCACGGCCGGTGACGGTGAACTGGAACGCCACCAACGCCGCGATGGTCCCCAACAGCAAGAGCGCGGCATCCAGGGCATAGGCCCAGCCCACCACGCCCCCGCCATAGTCTCGCGGCGCCAAGGATACCATGCTAGCCCCGATCTGCGGCACCAGAGTGCCCGCCAGCGCCCCGCCCAGCGCCAGAGCGGCCCCTCCGCCGAACAGCATGCCCAGCGGGACATTGGCCACCGCTGATAGCGGCTTGATCCCCCGTGCCAGCAGCAGCAACCCCAGCACCATATAGACGCCATACAGCCAATGGGATGCCGGATCCTGAATCAAGAGCGCAAGCCGCGGCCAGAGCACCAGATTCCATGCCTGCGCAGTGGCATAGCCTGCCGCCACACCCACCAGCAGAAACTGCATCACCCTGGCGATGGGGTTGGGCGCGATGGCATACGAGAGCACGGCACAGGTGATCAGGGCCGCCACCCAGGCGCCGATCTGCTCCCATCCCCCCGCGGCCAGGCTGGTGCCCGCCGCGATCGAATCCAGCATTCCGTTCACTCCGCCCCCTCGGGGGAACCGACGCTGATATAGAACACGTTGGCCGCCACCGCCGCCAACACCAAGATCACCAACAAGGCGGCATACCCATCCGCCCAACGCGCCGCCTGGGGCGATACACCCAAAGCCACCTCCAGCTCGCCGGCTGCCACGCCGCCCGCCACCAGGCTGTCAAGCTGGCCCGAGAGCAGATACGGCGTCAGCGTGGCCTCGAGCTGGCCGGTCACCAGCGCATCCAGCGGCGCCGCGAGGCATGCGCCAAGCTGCTCGATCCACATTCGGGCAGTAGAGCCATCGTCGGCCAAGAGAACGACCCGCTGCACATCGCCGGCCCCGGTCAGGTTGGCCGTGAGCTCCAGCTCACCCCAGGGCAGCCCCCGCACTGCATCGACCTGCAGCCCGCCCCACCCCTCGCAAAGCGCCCGCGCTCCGGCCCGATAGCCGCTCAAATAGCCGGCCACCACATACTGGGTACCGTACTGGTAATCCGCATGGGCGCTCTCGGCGCGCGCCAGCCGCTGCCGCGCCAACGCCACCCCTGCCGGGTCAATGCCGACGGCTACCACGCGCGCGCCGCGTTGGGCCAGTGTCTCGATGACCGCGTCCGCCATCGGGGTCATCTCGCCGCTGTACGAAGGCGTATAAGCAAAGGCCAGCAGCACGGTGTCATCCGGCCCCAGCGCCGCCAGCGATTCAGCGAGGTCCAGCACCGCCTCCCGGGGCGCTGCCGTCCCAGTGAGCCCGCCCGGCCCAACTGCCGCCACCAACGCCGCCGCCAGCAAAAGCCCCGAAAGCAGCAGCCGAACGGCGCGCATCGGCACGCTCTCGTGGGCGGCCTCACGCACCCGCCGGCGCTCGCCCAAGGGAGGCGGCCCCAGAGCCAACTGCTCCAACGTGGCGGCCAACTCCTGCTCGCCAGCCGTCGGTTGTCGCGGAGGCACATAGGTCGGGCGGTGGGCTCGCGCGATTGACGCTTCGATCGGCAGCAGCTCCAGTTCGTCCCAAGACTGCGGCACGCCGCGGAACGGGGCTCTATCCGGCTGGGGCGTGTCGGCCTGCTCGACGGGAACCTTTTCGGCGCGACGGACCGACCGGTGGGGCAACCTCTCCCCCGCGATCTCCTCGGAACGGCTAGCAGGTTGCGCCGGACGCGCATCCTGCGCGCTGGTCAGCGACGTTCTTTCACGCTTGCCCACATCGCGAAAGGCGCTACGGCTATCATCGCGAACCGGCCGCACCGCCGGCGCAGCCGGATGCTGCGGCGGGATGCTATCCGCTCCGGGGGCAAAGCCTGAGACGCAGTCGGAGGTATCGGTCTCGTTGGCCGTCGCCTCGGTCGCGCGGATCTGCGCCAAGCAGCGGTTACAGAAGCTATTGTCAGGAGGGTTCAGGGCATCGCAGCGTGGGCAAGCCCGGTACGCGAACCCGGCCAACGAGCTGCCACACTTTTGGCACGCTCTGGCATCTTCCGGGTTGCGATGTTGGCAGCCGGGACAGACGATCATCCGGTTCCGCCTAGGTGTAGGGCCGCTCGATGCCGATCAGGATACGTAGCGATGCGATGACGGCTCCCAAGGACACCCCTAACAAAATGCCCCGCATGCCGGCCGCCGCCGGGACCGCCACCATCCACTGCCTCAACCGAGGCAGAATCGGCGAGATAGCGCCGGCGATGGGAAGCTGCGCCAGCAGCGCAAAGAGGGCGCTCACCAAGAGCACCGCGGCCTCGCCCGTGCGTAGCCGAAAAGCGCGATAGGCTCCCTGGATGCCAAAGAAAGCCAGGAGCGCGGCCGTGGTGGCCTGCAACGGCTGATAGACATAGTCGAACACCCACTGCAGTTCGTCCCCGGCCGGCCGTGCGATCCCCAGCCCTAGCGCCGCCAGCAACGCCACCAGCAGCACGATGCTGCCTAGCCGGTCGCCGTCTCGCTGCGTCAACCGGCTGGCATGCGAGGCCACCAGCTTGAGGGCGGCCAGGATTAGCGCAAAGGCGCCCAAGACGATCAGGCCTTCCAGCAGCGCCTGCCCCACGGCGTTGATGCCGGGCGCGTCCACGATCAGGTCGCCCAAGATGGCCAACCCAACCAGCACCGCCACGACCACGGGCACTGTCCGCCGCATCGCCTTGCCCTACCTCCACCAGCCCAGAGAAACCGCCAACGTTCCGAGCACGATCGCCGCCACCCCCAACCACCGCAAGAGGTCCTCGGCCACCAGGCTCGCCACCTGGTTGCGATCGCCCAGATAGGCGCCGGCGGCATACACCTCCTCGCCCACCACCGCATCGTCCATCGCCGCGTACATCAGCGCGGCCGCCGAAGGCTCGACGGTGCCGCCCACCGGGGTGCGCGTCCCGCTGCTCAAGGCGCCAGCCAGCCAGAGCCCCTCGTCACCGAACTGGCCCAGCAGCACGTTCGTTGACATGGGCTCCACCGGCGCCATCGCCTTGGCGCCCGCTGCATACGCCATCGGGCCCGTCCCTGCGAACAGCGTCTCGGCGTCAGCATGTGGGTTCGCGTCCACGGCGCCCATGGCAGCCGCCGCCACCGTGCCATCGCCGGCCGTCAGAATCGTCCGCGCCGAACCAGCCGCTCCGCCCGCCGTCAGATAACGCACGATCTGGACCGCCGCAGCCGTTTGCAGAGCGTCCTCGCTTCCTACGGCCCCCGACCCGAGGCCCACATGGATCGGCAGATCACTCTCGGCTGCTCTAGTTGGCGCCTGGGCCATCACCTCATACGCGGCAATGCGCCGCAACGAGGCGCCCCGCGCGGCGCGCGACAGCAGTGCCAGGGCCAGCACCACAAAAGCCACCGCCAGCACGACCAGCGGCACCACACCGATCTCCAGGGCGGCCAGGATCGACTCAAGCATCGCCCTGCTCCCCCTCTAGCCGCGGCGTCTCCGCCATGATCATGGCCTGCATAGCCGCGATCGCCTCTGGCTCTTGAAAGAGCCTCCCCAGTGCGCTCATCCGCGGCCCACCCACGACCGATGCCGCTTCCAGCAGCTCTCCACACAAGATGCCCACGGGTTTGATCATCTCCAGCAAGATGACCAGCGCTGGCCCCAGGCCCGCCTCGCGGACCCGCTGCGCCCAGATCTGGTACCCCGCCTCACCGTCCCGTTGCACCTGAATCGTTCCCCTCTCTTCCGAGACAGCACCCGCTTGAGGCCTAGTATACCACCAGCCGCCATCCCGACCTAGGCCAGCGAAGCCACATCCTCCAGCAGCATCCGAAGCTGCCGGGCCGTATCCACCGCCTGCCCCTGCCAATGGTTGTTGGCGAACAGATACACCGTCCCCACCTCGCGCTCTAGCTCGCGAGCGCGGGCAGCCCACGGCACCAGCTCCTGTGTGCTGTAGCGATAGTCATAGCGCTCCCAGGCCTGCTCATGGCGCCACCACTTGGCAGCGTTGCGCCCGTGAAACCTCACATACCCTGGCGGGGCTGTCGCTTCAGCCACAGGCGGCACCAGGTTGCGAAATCGTGGCTGATCCACGCAGCAGTA
>CAZUZB010000002.1:13179-15259 GCA_964624695.1 uncultured Anaerolineales bacterium
CGAAACCCTGGCGACGTCTTGGCGGCCATCGCCTCCAGCGTTCGGGCATCGGGCATCCGATAGTAGGACGCATTCAGCTCGACCGTGTCGAACTCGCGCGCGTAATAGGTCAGCCAGTCGCTCTTGGCCAGCCCCTCCGGATACACCGGCCCGACCCAGTCATCGTACGAGAACCCGCTGGTGCCGATGTGGATCACGCGTCATCCTCAGCTCCGTCCGCAATATCTGTGTCCCCTTCGGCCTCCATGGCATCGCCCGGCATCGGCTCATCGTCGCCCGCGGTCACCAGCACATCGCGCGAACGCCCGCCCGCCTGCGGCGGCCCCACCACGCCAAGCTCTTCCAACTCGTCGATCAGGCGGGCCGCCCGCGGGTAGCCAACCCGAAGCTGGCGCTGGAGAAACGAAGCCGAGGCCTGGCCGTGCTGCCGCACCAGGTCCACCGCCTCTTGGAGCAGCGCGTCGTCATCGTCGTCGACGGTGGCCTCCAGCCCCTCCCAAGGAGGCGGCTCGGGGGCGGCAACAGCCCCCTCGCCCACGGATTGGACCTTCCAGAAGCGGATCAACCCTTCCAGCTCCCGATCCGACACAAAGCAGCCCTGCACGCGCAAGAGCTTGGACGTATCGGGCGCCATATAGAGCATGTCGCCCTCGCCCAGCAGCTTTTCGGCGCCTGGCGTATCCAGAATGACGCGTGAATCCACCTGCGAGCTCACGGCAAAGGCGATGCGGGCTGGAAAGTTGGCCTTGATCAGCCCGGTGATCACATCCACCGAGGGGCGTTGCGTCGCCACCACCAGGTGGATACCGGTGGCGCGCGCCATCTGGGCGATGCGGCATAGCAACGCCTCCACCGAATCCGCCGCCGAGAGCATCAGGTCTGCCAGCTCGTCGATGATCACCACCACCATCGGCAGCGGCTCCTCGTCACGAGAGCTCGCCTTTTTGTTATAGGCCGCCAGGTTGCGCACGCCCGCCTCGGCGAACTTGGCATAGCGGCCATCCATCTCGCGAACCACCCACCGCAAGGCCGCTACCACCTTTTGCACGTCCACCACGACGGGCGCCACCAGATGCGGAATCCCGTTATAGTTGGTGAGCTCGACGCGCTTCGGGTCTACCAACAACAGCCGCAACGCATCGGGCTCGCAGGTAAGTAGCAAAGAGGCGATGATTGAGTTGAGGCAGACGCTCTTGCCCGAGCCCGTGGCGCCCGCCACCAACAGGTGGGGCATGTTCTCCAGGTTGGCCACCACCGGCTCGCCCGAGACATCCCTGCCCAAGGCGATACGCAGCCTGCCACGCTGCCGCCGAAAAGCCTTGGATTCCAGCACGTCACGCAGGCCCACCAGCGTCTTTTGGCCGTTGGGCACCTCGATGCCCACCACCGAACGCCCCGGCACGGGCGCCTCGATCCGAATCGGTGCCGCGGCCAGCGCCAACGCCAGGTCGTTGGAGAGGGCGCTGATCTTGCTCACGCGCACCTTTTGCCGACGAGCGTCTCCCTCGCGATCGGGGTACTCGATGAACCCAGGCTCGACGCCAAACTGTGTGACCACGGGTCCGCGATGCCACTCTACCACCTTGGCCGGCACGCCAAAGGCGGCCAGCGTCTCCTCGATGAGCTGGGCGCGATGGCGCGTGTCGGCATCGTCACCCGTTGCGCCGCCATCCTTTTCGAGGAGTTCGAGGCTGGGCAGCCCCTTGGATGCCCTGGGCAGAGGACGCGCTCGCGGAGCGGGCTCGCTTCCCGCAGGAGATGGCGAGGCCGCTGCCCCCTCATCCTCCTCCTTGAGGGTCGCATAGGCCGGCAGATTGATGCGGATCCCGTCAGGCTCGATGGTCGTCTCGGGAGCCTCTTGCGTCCGCGCCTGCGGCAACCTCTCCAGAGCGTGGCGAATGCTCAGCCCGGCCCAAGCCCACGCCCAGCGAACGCCCCAAATCGCGTCTTTCCAGCGCAGCTCCACCAGTAGCGCCAGCCCGTAACCCGCCACTATCAGCGTCAGCAGGGCCGATAACGCCCGACCAAAGGCAGGGACCAGCAGCCGATACCAGGCCCACCCCACATGCCCGCCCCACCG
>CAZUZB010000002.1:15359-21316 GCA_964624695.1 uncultured Anaerolineales bacterium
CAGCAAAGCCATCAGCGCCGCCAGGCTCAGCGCGCACACCAAAAGCCCCCAGACCTCGCGCTGCATCAGCAGCCGCTTGAGCTTGGTCCAGGGCGTATCCACACCTCGGCGGCGAGGCTTGGCAGTCGTTTTGCGGCGCGGCTTGCTAGGCGGCACGGGCCAGATCCTTTCCCCTGCCTCTACCTATCAGTACAAAAAAGTCGGATCGCCATCTGGTTCAGCGTCGCCAACCTCGGACGGCACGACGTCCACGCCCCGCATGCTCAAGCCGAGCCGCTGGTTCTCGCTGTCGATGCGAATGATGCGCACCCGGATCCGTTCGTCCAGACGGATCACCTCGGCGGGCGTCGCATTCCCCAGCTCGGGCATCTCGGATACGTGCACGAGGCCTTCGAGCCCCTCCTCGATCTGGGCAAACACCCCAAAGTCGACCACGTTGGTCACCCTGGCCTCGATCACCTGGTCGAGATGATAGCGCTCGTCGACCTTTTCCCAGGGGTTGGCCTTGAGCTGTTTGACGCTCAGAGCGATGCGCCGTCGCTCGCGGTCCACGCCGATGACCAGCACCTCCACCTCTTCGCCGATAGACAGCACGTCCGAGGAATGGTTGACACGCCGCCACGAAAGCTCCGAGAGATGCACCAGCCCGTCGATGCCCCCGAGGTCGACAAATGCTCCAAAGTCGCACAGATTACTCACCGTGCCCTGGCAGGTCTGCCCCTCCTGAACCTCCGCCAGCACGCGGTCGCCGTCGCGCGGCCCCCATCGGGTGGCCCGCTCGGAGAACACCAGCCGATTGCGACCGCGATCCAGCTCGATGATCTTCAGATCGAGCCCCTTGCCCATCCAGCAGGCCAGCTTGCTCTCGCGGTCATCGTCCTCGCCCAGGATGCTCACATCGCTCATTTGCGACGCCGGCACAAACCCCTGGAGGTGCCCCCATCGCACCAGCAGGCCGCCACGGTTCCAGCCCGTTACCGTACCGCGCACCGCATCGCCCCTGGCAAAGACGCCCTGGGCATCATCCCAATACCGTTCCATCTCGGGGAGAGGTCGAGCGCTCCGGCGCTCCTCCTCGGCCAGCGCCTCAGCCCCCAGCTCTCGCCCAACGCCCGAGGCGGCACGTTGGGCATGCTGCCTCTCCCAGATGCGGCGGGCCATAGTAATAAACCGGCTGGCGGAATCCAAATCGCTGCTAAAGGCAACCATCGGTCAACCCCCCACGAGACCCAACCTCGTTCACAAGCGCGCGGATTGTAACGGGGGCACAGAACGCTGTCAACGGCATCCGCCACCGCGCGGGTTGGGTTGGTGCCCCGTGGGCAGCTCCCTATAATGTCGGTGCAGATGGCCTGTCCACTGGGAAAGGAACGCACCTCCATGGCTCGCATAGATCAGTCCGGTTTTGCCGATCCCCCCAAGCGCTACCGCCCGATCCCCTTCTGGTCATGGAACGAAAAGCTCTCCGTCCCCGAGACCCGCCGGCAGATCGCACTCATGGATCAAGCCGGCATCGGCGGCTACTTTATGCATGCCCGCGGCGGCCTACAGACGCCCTATATGGGCGAGGAGTGGATGGCCAACATCGCCGCCGGCATCGACGAAGCCAGCCAGCGCCAGATGGGCGCCTGGGCCTATGACGAAAACGGCTGGCCCAGCGGGTTCGGCGATGGCCGCGTCAACGGCCTCGGAGAGCAGTACCAGCAAAAGTATCTCCGCTACGAGCTCGTCACCGAACCAGCCGCCCGTGATGACGGCCGAACCATCACCCATCTCCCCGCCGAGGATGGCGCCTGGTGGCACTTTTACTATGACGTCAACCCCTTTTACGTCGACACGCTCGACCCAGAGGTCACGCGGCTGTTTCTCGAAACCATCCATGACGCCTATGCCGAACGCTTTGCCGACGAGCTGGGCCGCGCCATGCCCGGGTTCTTTACCGACGAGCCCCAGGTCTCACGTAACGGCATCCCCTGGTCGCTCACGCTGCCGGATGCCTACCAGGCGGCCTATCACGAGGATCTCCTGGAGGTTCTCCCGCAGCTTTTCAAGGAAACCGGGCCATACCAACGCACCCGTTACCGCTTCTGGCACCTGGTGCAAGAGCTCTTTGTCATCAACTTTACCGAGCAGCTCTACGATTGGTGCCAAGAGCACGGCTGCCAGCTCACGGGCCACATGGTGCTGGAAGAGACCCTCCTGAGCCAGATCACTTCCAATGGCGCGGTGATGCCCCATTTCGAGTTCTTTCATATCCCGGGCATGGACTGGCTCGGGCGACACATCAACCCGCCCACCACGCCGCTCCAGGTCAGCTCCGTCGCGCACCAGCTCGGCACCCGCCAGATCCTCAGCGAGACCTTTGCCCTCTGTGGCTGGAACGTGAGCTTTGAGGAGCTCAAGTGGATCTATGAATGGCAGTGCGTGCGAGGCATCACCCAGCTCTGCCAACACCTCGAGGGCTATTCGCTGCGCGGCATCCGCAAGCGCGACTATCCCCCCTCACTGTTCTTCCAGCAGCCCTGGTGGGACCAGTACCGCTTCTTCAACGACTATGCCTCACGTCTTGGCCTGCTCCTGGCCGAGGGCGAGGTCGCCTTTGACGTCCTCGTTCTGCATCCGCAATCGTCGGGATGGCTCTGCTATAACGACGCTGACAATGCCGACATCGGGGCCCTCAACGATGGGTTCATGCGCGTCATCGAGGCCCTGGAAGAGCTGCACGTGCCCTTCCATCTGGGCGATGAGCGCATCCTCCAGCGCCATGCCTCCGTCACTGGTGACCAGCTCCAGGTAGGAACCCAGACCTATAGCGCCGTGGTCGTGCCGCCCGCACGTACCATCAGCCAGTCCACCCTCTCTCTGCTGCAAGGCTATGCGCAGAACGGCGGCTGCCTGATCTGGGTGGGCGAGCAGCCCAGCCTCATCGAAGGCGAGCCCTCAGCAAGCCTGGCCACCCTGACCCAGCAGGGCACGTGCGTCGCCGCGCCTAGAGGGATCGCAGGAGCCCTCCCTGCGTCCCTGCGCACCATCTCGGTGGCAGACGTCGCAGGCGACGAGATCGCCGCTATCACCGTCACCCATCGCCAGCTAGAGGAGCTGGGCCCCTTGGGTCCGTGCACCTTTTACTTTATGGTGAATAGCGACACCGGCCGCGACTATGCCGCCACCATCTCGCTGCCCGGCCAAGCCGTGGCGCGGGTGCTGCTCGAGGACGGCTCGCTCCAGCCACTAACCTGCCGTACCGAGGACGGCCGCGTCGTCGTCGAGCACACCTTCCCCCAGCGCGGCTCTCTCGCGCTGGCAGTCGCCCAGGACGCCGCCGCTCTCGCCGAGCTGGGCAGCGCCAGCGATGCTGCTCGCAGTGTGCTGCCCGCCAGCCTCTTGGCGGGGCCCTGGCAGATCGAGCTGCTGGATGACAACGCCCTCACCCTGGATTACTGCGACATCTGGATCGATGGCATCCTCGAGGCCGAGCATGAGCACATCAGCGTCGTCCAAGAGCGCTGCCTGAACCGCCAGAAGCCCGTAGAGCTCAAGCTCCGCTTCCAGGTCGAGGTGGCTCAAGACTGGGCTCCCGAGGGCCCGCTCTACCTGGTGATGGAACAGCCCCAGCTCTCGCGCATCCAGATCAACGGCCAGCTAGTGGATCAACGCGACTGCGGCCATTACCGCGATACCTCCTTCCGCAAGATCGACATCGCCGGTCGCCTCCAGCCTGGGACCAACGAGATCATCCTGGAGACCACCTTCCAGCAGCGGCCCGAGGTGTACGAGAACCTCAAAAAGGCCCGCGCCTTTGAGGCCGAAAAGAACAAGCTCACCTACGATAGCGAGATCGAGGCCATCTATCTGGTGGGCCAGTTCGGCGTACACACGCCTGGCACCTACGAGCCGCTCCCGCGCCACGCCATGCGCTACCGTGGTCCCTTTGTCATCGGCCCGCTACCGACCGAGGTGGACCCGCGCGACCTGACGCCCCAGGGCCTGCCCTTCTACAACGGGACGGTGCGTCTGACCAAGCGCGTTACCCTCGCCGCCGACGAGATCGCCGATCGCGCTTTCGCGCTGGAGGATATCCAGGGCCACATCGCCCGCCTGGCGGTGAACGGTCAGCCCCTCGCCCGGTGGTTCTGGCGGCCGTACCAGGCCGATCTGGCAGACAGGCTGGTGCCTGGTGAGAACGTCTTTGAGATCGAGCTCACCGGCGGCCTGCGCAACCTGCTCGGACCGCACCACCTCGAGGAGGGCGAGGCCTTTTTTGTGGCGCCTCCCAGCTTTTACAAAGAGCCCAGCGTCTTTGGCTGCGCCCCCTGGAACGATGACTATTGCTTTGTCCAGTTCGGCCTTTGTCTGCCAACCCGTTGAGATCAGCGTGGGCGCGCCTCGATGCCGCCTGGGAGACCTGCATGACCCAAGAACCAATCAGCTACGGCGACGCTAACTGCACTCTCGGTAGATTCCCGAATAGCGACCGAGGCGTCGTCGAGGTCAAGGATCTCGCGACGACCCTGGACGCGCTGGGCGTCGCTCGCGCGCTGGTGCGCCACGCCCTGGCCCAGCACGCTTCGCCAGAGGAGGCCAACATCGCCCTGGCGGAGGCGTTGCAAGACCACCCTCGCTGGACACCCTGTTGGGTCGTCAACCCGGCGCAGACGCCCAACGGCCTCGAGACGCTCAGTACGGACCAGATCCGCGCCGTTTGTCTCTATCCCAAGCTGCATGGCTATCCGCCCGCCCCGTGGATGGTCGAGCCCTGCTTGGCCCCACTGGCGGAACGCGGCGTCGTGGCCCTGGTCGAGGTCGATCAGAGCAGCCCGTCAGATCTCTACACCCTCTGCCAGGCATTCCCGAGGCTGCGCATCGTCGCCCTGAACACGGGATACCGCATCCTGGGCGTCTTGTCGCGGCTCATGGCCACCTGCCCGAACCTGCACGTGGAGCTCTCCACCATGGCCGCCCATCGGGGCATCGAGACGCTGGTCGAGCGCCATGGCGCTGAACGGCTCTTGTTCGGCACCAACACGCCCCTCTCCGATGGCATCGGGCCCCTCGCGGCGCTGGGTTACGCCGCCATTTCCGACGAGGATCGCGCGCTGATCGCGGGAGGCAACCTGGAGCGCCTGCTGGGGGAGGTACGATCATGAGCGATAGCACAACCTTGGTCGTCAATGGGAGATCGCTGCGAGAGCTTGGTTGGCGTGTCATCGACATCCACGCGCACCTCGGCCGCTACGGCGCCTTTGAGATCCCTTACGGCGACGCCGACGGCATGGTCGCCAACATGGATCGCCTGGGCATCGCCACGGCCTGCATCAGCTCTCTCACCGCCATCAACGCCGACTATGTGCGGGGCAACGATCTGACCGCCGCGGCCGTTCGCCGTCACCCAGGTCGCTTTGTGGGTTATGCCGTGGCCAACCCCTGGGAGCCCAGCCAGATCACGGCCGAGCTCACGCGCGCCTTTGACGAACTCGGGCTCTCTGTCATCAAGGTCCACCCCACGCTATGGGGGCTTCCGGTCACCGAGGCCCGCTATGAGCCGATCTGGGCGTTCGCCCAGGAGCGCAACACCATGATCCTATCTCACACCTGGGCGGGCGATCGCACCTGCCGCCCATCGCTGTTCCGCGAGATCGCCGAACACTACCCCAACGTGGCCTTTGTGCTCGGCCACAGCGGCGGCCCTCCCGAGGGGAATGCGGAGGCGATCGAGGTGGCATCTGCCTGCCCCAACGTGTACCTGGAGGTCTGCTACTCGCAACTGACGCGGCCCCAGCTAGAAGGCTTGGTGCAAGCCATCGGGCATGATCGGATCCTGTTGGGCACCGATACGCCCTTTATCGACCCGTCTTTCACCGTGGCCAAGGTCGCCACCAGCTCTCTTGCGGCGGAACAGCGTCAGGCCATCTTGGGCGAGAATGCGGCGCGGCTGCTGGAGCGATATGCGCCCCAAG
>CAZUZB010000002.1:21416-36064 GCA_964624695.1 uncultured Anaerolineales bacterium
TGCGGCGCGGCTGCTGGAGCGATATGCGCCCCAAGCCGGGATCCGCGCCTAGAGCGCCATGCAGAACAGCAACCCCGCCGAACCCACCCCGCCGGAAACGCCCAGTCCCATCGTCCTGCCGCCGCCAACCAGGCGGCGCACGCCGAGGCAGGCCATGCGCCGCGCCGTGCGCCGGGCCAAGGTGCGGATCGCGGGCCTCCCCCACAACGAGCGCATCCTCTATGCCGAGACGTTCTTCCAGGCCATCCTGGCCAGCGGCGTCATGGCCTTTGTGGGTGTCTATCTCGTGCGCCTAGGCGCGCCCAACTGGCTGGTCGGGCTGTACTCTTCGTTGCCGGCGCTGGCGGTGGTCTTGACGGCCATCCCCATCGCGTCCTTTGTGCAGCGTCAGCGCTCGCTCATCGCCACCGCGAACTGGGGCCGGTTCATCTTTCGCGGGACCATGGGTCTGTTCGCGTTCCTGCCATTGCTTCCGGCGGCCACGGCCAGCTTTGTGCTGGTGGGAGCTCACACGGTGATGGCAGTGCCGGGATCCGTCTCAAACGTCTCCTTCACCACGCTTCTCGGCCTCGTCACGCCTGCCGACGAGCGCCCGCGCATGCTCAGCCTGCGCATGGCCATCAATGGCATTGCAGCCACAATGTTCGGCTTTCTGGCGGGCCAGTGGCTGGATAATGCCCCCTATCCGCTGAACTACCAGGTTCTCTTTGTGGTGGGATTCGTTGCGGGGCTCGTCAGCATTTATCTCTTGTCGCGCCTCCGTGTCCCCGAACGAGCCACATCCACCCGTAGCGCCAAGGCGCCCCGGCGCATCAGCCTCGGCCAGCTCCTGGCCCTGATCAAGAACACGCCCGCCTTTCGTAGCTATGCCATCGCCTCCTTTGTCTTTCGTCTGGGCCAGGCCATGCCGCAGGCGCTCTATACCATCTACCGCGTGCGAACCCTGGGCTCTTCCGATGGGTGGGTCGCCATCCTGCTGACCGTGCAGAGCGCCCTGAGCGTCCTCGGCTACTTTGCCCTGGGCAAGCTCCTCCGCAGACCTGGCTTTCGCGAAAAGCTCTGGCTGAGCTGCCTGGGAACGGCGCTCTACCCTCTCACCACCGGGCTCGCCCGCACGCCAGGCATGTTGCTGATCCCGGCCGTCCTTGGCGGCGTCTTTGGCGCCGGCACCACCATCTATCTCACCGACCTGCTGTTCCGCGTCTCTCCCGAGGAGAACCGCCCTCCCTTTGTAGCCGCCGACACCTTGCTGGCCAACGTAGCAGCCTTTGTGGCGCCCATGATCGGCACGGCGCTGGCCGATTCCACCACCATCGTCATCGCCTTTTACGCCATCGCAGCCTTCCGCATCGTGGCATCCATGGCCTTCTGGCAGATGCTCGTGCGCCCATCGAAACAGCCTGTCTGATCCAGCCCTCTCGCACATGCAAAACGGCGCGCCCCTAGGGGCGCGCCGCCTTGATCCCGAGCGTATCTGTTAGGCGATGCCCAGCCACTCGCGCACGCGGCGGGTCACATCGCCGGCGTTGAACCCCAGCTCGGCCGCCAGCGCGCCGCTGGGCGCCGAGTGCCCGAACTCGTCCTGCGTGATAAAGAGGGCGTCGCAGCCCACCACCTCGCCCCAGCCAAAGCGCGTCCCCGCCTCGACCACCACCTTGCGGGCAGCCGCCGGCAAGATCTCTTCGCGAAAGGCCGCGTCCTGCGCCATGAATAGATTCCGCGAGGGCATGGAGACCACCCGCGCCGCCACCCCGGCCTCGGCCAGAGCACGGCCCGCGGCCAGCGCCAGTTGCACCTCGGAGCCGGTGCCCACCAGCACCACGTCGGGCTCCTCGCCGCTCTCTTCCAGCACATAGGCGCCGCGGGCAAAGGCGTCCGCCGTCAAGGGCGTCTTGCGCTCCAAAGCCGGCACGCCCTGGCGCGTCAGGAACATGGCCGTGGGGCCGTCCGTACGCCGTAGCGCGAACAACCAGGCCTGCGCTGTCTCGGGGCCGTCCGCCGGTCGCATGTCCACCATCCCCGGGATGACCCGCAGCGAGGCCACATGCTCCACCGGCTGATGCGTGGGGCCGTCCTCGCCCACAAAGATGCTGTCATGGGTGAAAACAAAGATCGACTGGGCGCCCATCAGGCTCGCCAGGCGGATCGGCGGACGGCAATAGTCGGCAAACACCAGGAACGTAGCCCCGAACGGGATCCAGCCGCCATACAACGCCATGCCGTTGAGGATCGACCCCATAGCGTGCTCGCGCACCCCAAAGTGCAGGTTGCGGCCCTCGGGCGTCTCGCTCGCAAAGGCCGGCGAGCTATCCATCCAGGTGGATGTGGACGGCGCCAGGTCAGCCGAGCCACCCACCACATGCGGCACCAGCTCGGCGATCTTTTGCAGGACTTGGCCGCTCATCCGGCGCGTGGCGTTGGGCTTGGAGATCGCGCCCAGGAGATCCTGCTCGATCCCCTCCGGCAGCTCCTTGGCCAGCGCCGCCCGTCGCTGGGCCGCCAGCTCTGGGTTCTTGGCCTCCCAGCGATCTAGCCTGGCCCCCCAGGCCTGGTGCTCCTTCTGTAGCTCCTGCACCCGTTCGCTCCAGAGCTCTCGCACCTCGTCGGGCACATAGAACGTCGGCTCCAGGGGCCAGCCCAGGTTCTCCTTGGTCGCCTTGGTCTCGTCGGGGCCCAGAGCGGCGCCGTGAACCTCGGCCGAATCCACCATGTTAGGGCTGCCCTGGCCGATGTGGGTACGCGCTACGATCAGCGTAGGCTTGGCCTTTTCGGCCTGCGCCTCCTCGATGGCCTTGGCGGCCGCCTCGCCGTCGTGCCCATCGATATAGAGCACCTGCCACCCATACGCCTCGAACCGCTTGCCACGATCCTCGGTAAAGGCCAGCTCTGTGGAGCCCTCGATAGAGATCCGGTTGTCATCGTAAAAGTAGATGATGTTGCCCAGCTTCAGGTGGCCGGCCAACGAGGCCGCCTCCGAGGAGACGCCCTCCATCAGGTCGCCATCGCTGACGATGCCATAGATATAGTGATCGACGATGGCCTCATCGCTGGTGTTATAGCGCGCAGCCGCCATCCTGGCGGCAATGGCCATGCCCACACCGTTGGCAAAGCCCTGGCCCAGCGGCCCCGTCGTCGTCTCGACGCCGGGCGTCAGACCATACTCGGGGTGGCCAGGCGTCTTGCTGCCCCACTGCCGAAAGCTGCGCAGCTCATCCAGAGGTAGGTCATAGCCGGCCAGATGCAAGAGCGCATACAGCAGCATCGATCCGTGGCCCGCAGAAAGCACAAAGCGGTCGCGGTTGGGCCAGGTGGGATCCCCTGGATCAAAGCGCAGATACTGATACCATAGGGTAAACGCATAATCGGCCGCGCCCATGGGCAACCCGGGGTGGCCGCTGTTGGCCGCCTCGACGCCATCCACCGCCAGCATCTTGATGGTGTTTACCGCCAGCTCGCGCTCGCCCTTGGTCAATGTCCTTGGCATCGCTCTTGCTCCTATCGTCTTCGCCGCAGCGATCGGCGGCTGCGGACCACTCCAGAATCTACCCCGCTATTCTAGGGGCAACCAGGCCTCCGCACAAACCCGCGTCCCTCTCCCTGCCTAGGGTGCCGAAAAGCCGCGAAAGCCCTCGCCGATCACCTCGCTGGCCGACTGGACAATCATAAAGGCCTCGGGGTCGATCCGCGAGACCAACCGCTCCAGCCTGCTCACCTCGGATTGCGATACGGCGCAAAGCAGCACCCGCTTGGGCTCCCCGGTATAGCCCCCCTCGCCCTGAAAGACCGTCACGCCCCGCTCCATATCCTGCAGGATCGCCATCCGCACGGCCTCGCTGCGCTTGGTGATGATCCAGGCCGCCCGTGACGGCTTGATGCCCTCCTGCACCAGGTCGATGACGCGGCTGGATACAATGGCCAGCAGCAAGGCGTACAGCGCCGGCTCCAGGCCAAAGATCAGCGCCGAAGAGCCCAGAATCAGCACGTTGGCGGCCAGCAACGTATGCCCGATCTTCCACCCGAACGCGCGATCTAGAAGCTGCGCCAGGATGTCCGTGCCGCCCGTGGTCCCCCCAGCGCGAAACACCAGCCCCAGCCCCAAGCCATCCAGAAGGCCCCCATAGAGCGTGTACAGCAATGGATCGCTGGTCACGTGCTCTGGCAGATACGGCGGGAGCAGGTCGATGGCCAGGGTCATCACCGTGACAGCCACCACCGTCCGCACGCCCGCCGAGATGCCCCCACCCCATTTGAGCGCGATCACGAACAGCGGCACGTTGATGGCCAGCGTGACCATACCCACGGGCAGGCCCATGAGATAGTAGAGGATGGTTCCCACGCCCGTCACGCCCCCCGAGACCACCCGGTTGGGGATCATGAACAGGTTGGCGCCGACGGCTATCAGGATGCTTCCCAGAACGATGACGGCATAGTCGGCAGCCACCCGCGAGCTGCGACGCAGCCCGGCCCTCCATCGG
This sequence comes from uncultured Anaerolineales bacterium, assembly GCA_964624695.1. Taxonomy (GTDB): domain Bacteria; phylum Chloroflexota; class Anaerolineae; order UBA1429; family UBA1429; genus DAIRUQ01. Next base: position 25,892 of record CAZUZB010000002.1, read on the forward strand.
GCAGCCCGGCGGGCACGACGCTCGCGGCGATCCGCGCATCGCCCCTCGGCATCGGTCCCACGTCGCCGCCTCATCACGGCTCGCATGCCTGGCAGGCCGCCACAATCCGCTGATCGTTGGTGGGTACGATGCTCTCGCCGGCCGGCACCGTCAGGAACCGCTCCTCGTCCCACCGGCCTTCCATCAAGTCGCGGATCAGCACCAGGCTGCCTGCCAGCCGCTCGAACGCCCAGCCGCGCCGCTCGGCCTCGATCGCCACCTCGGGCCCATAGTCCGGGAACGCGCCCCCCGAAGCATCCACATAGGCCGCCCGCTTATAGTGCTGCTCCCAGGCCCCCATCACCTCCATCAAATAGTCGGCGTTATCCTTGCCGTACTTTTGCACGTATTCCTCATACGTGGCATGCAAGCCCGTGGCATCCTCGGCCCCCAGCGCCACCCAGCGGTCGAGGCGCAGCGCTCGCTCGTAATAATCGGCCGCGTACCAGTAGGTGCCGGGCTCCCGCCGGAACTCGGCGGCATACCGTTCCCGCGATCCCAAGTAGAGGGTGATGCAATCATGGGCGCGCGGCACCACCATCGGCGTGTGACGGCAGATCAGCCCCGCCGTGGCGTTGCTGCAAAGGCCATACCCCAGCAGCACAGCATCGTACCCATGCTCCGGTATCGCATCGATCCTGCGCTGCAGCTCGGCACGGAGCCGCTCCGGCTCCACATGCAACGCCATCCCCACCAGCTCCACGTCCACCACATGCGGCGAGTGAGCCGCCGCCAGGTACGTCGGCCGCGCTAGCACCTCACAGATCAAAGCCTTCAGCCGCATCGAGTCTTCTCCTTGTTCGCTATGGCGTACAAAAGGGCTTGCTAGACTAGAACTTTTGTTCTAATATGTAGGCATACCCTGCTCTCGGTCACGGAGGAAGCCGGTGGAACTGGACCTAACAGGGCTGGTCATCACAACCTTGCGCCGCATCCAGGATGAACACGACTATAGCTTACGTGGCATGGCCTACAAGCTCAAGCTCAGCCCGAGCTATCTCTGTATGGTGTATGGGGGGCAGCGCAGCGTCGGGATCAGCCTTCTGGTCGCGGCGCTGCGCGAGTTCCCCGAGATGCGCCAAGCCCTTGTCGGCGCGTTGCTTCCTGCCAAGCCGTCACAGACCGGAAGATCCCAGAGCCAAGAATAAAGCCCTCCGCCGTGTAATACGACAGAGGGCTTGAGCGCGTCCACCAGAGCTACCGCTTGGCAGCCGCCATCACCGAAGCAGCCAGGGTCACTTTGAGGGCATCAGCCGCCAAGAATGGCGCCACGCCCAGCTTCCACGCCTGGCTCAAGCTGCCGCTATAGCCGGTCAGCCAGAGCAGCCCGCCGCCATAGATGGCCACCAGCCCGGCGACCCCGGCCAGCAGATGCGTCGTCAGGCTGCGGCCATAGCGCTCCACCACCAGCCCTGCCAGCCCTGCCGCGACCGGAAACGCCCAGAGATAGCCCGCCGTGGGAGAGACGAACGCCGCCGGCCCCGCCAACCCTGAAGCCGTCAGAGGCGCCCCCAGCAGCACCAGCTGCAGGTACGCCACCTGCGCCCAGAGCCCACCACGGGAGCCTAGCGCCAGACCGCTGATAAGAACCACCAATACCTGCAACGTCAGCGGCACCGGGGTAAACGACAGTGGGATCGTCACCCTGGCGGAAAGCGCCGTCGCCAAGGCAAAGAACAGCACCATCGCGAGGCGCAAGACGCGGGAACGGTCCTGCTTTAGGATCAAAGTGTGCATCGGTCCCTCCAGACTCTACAACCAACCGCTTGCCGACCATCCTCGATTATACTAGGCGCTCCCCTTGCGGCAACTTGGGCCTGGCTACGGGGGCTAACCCGATGGCTTGCCGTCTTGGCTCAGTGCCTTGAGTAACGCCTGAACCGGCTCTGCCAGCTCCTGGATCAGCCCCTGGGCCAATGACGGATCCCGCTCCCCTGCCAGGATGCGGGCCATTGCGCGGGCATACTGCACCATCGGCTCCGCCTGCCCTTTTTGCTGCAACGTCTGCAAAAGCATCCCGGCCACAAAGCGGGCGTCGGCATCGCCGCGCACCGCCTGCAGCACGGTGGTAAACACCCGTCGAACCGTGGCCTGCACCTCGCGAGGCATTCCGCCAACGGGCCCGGGCGCCACCTGCGGCGTCGGGCTCTGTGGCGTCTCCTCGGGCGGGCTCTCTGGCTCCTCGGGCACCGGCGCCTCCACCGCGGCAAGCAGCGCCTTGACCACAACCGCCTGGTTGACGTCAAGGCTCAGATACAGGTCGTCTCCTCGCTCGCCGCCTAGCACCCGCCAAAAGGCGGCCACCGTATCGCGCCACGTGGCGTCCTGCTCCATCTCCTCCAGGGCAACCACCAGATCCCCCTGCAGCGCGTCGCCACGGCTCGCGGCCACCAAGCCGTTGAGCAACGGCGCCCAGCGCGTCAGCAGCGTCCGGGCGGCCGACGAGCGGGCGAAGGCCTCCACAGCAGCCGCCTGCCACTTGTCCGCCTCATCCGGGTCCGCATCGGCCCGCGCCAGATCGCGCAACAGCTCATAGGCCCGCCACAGCGGCCCCGGAACCTTGCCATCCGCCAGAATCGCGCGAGCGGCCTCGGCATGCACCTGCGCTTCGGCCGCGCGGCCAGCATCCAGCAGGAGCTGCGCCGTCTCGATCTCCACGACCGCCAGCGCAGAGCGCTGCCCCCCCTCCTGATAGAGCGCGGCAGCGCGAGCCAAATGCGCCTCTGCCTCCTGGAACTGGCCCTCCGCCTTCAGCAGAGACGCCAGCCGCACCAGGTCGGTCGCCTCTGCCGGGCGGTTCTCATCTGCTCGCTGCAAGGCCACGGCCTGCTCCAGCGAGTCGATGGCACGATCGCGCGACCCCATCTGCAGCGCCACAGCCGCCAACTGGTCGCGCAATGTGGCCTGGAGCTCCGAGGTATCCTCCTCGTCCTGCAAGGCCTCTATCGCCGCCTGCAGGTGCTCCTCCGCCAACGCCGCGTCTTGTGCGCGCAGCGCTCCGGCGGCCAACTGCTGGCGGATGCGGGCCACATCCTCGCCTCGTTTGGCCGCCTCCGCCAGCGGCAACGCCCTCTTCCAGAGCCCTTGGGCCTTTTCAGCCTGATTCTGGGCCATATAGAGCGGAGCCAAGGCCAACGCTAGCTCTAGAATCTCGTCCCCCGCCCCATCCGCGCCCTGAACTTTGGCCAGGAGCTGCTCGGCCTGCACCAGCGGCGCCATCGCCAGGTCTCCCTGTCGCAGAGCGACCAGGGCGCTCCCGAGCCTGCGGCACGCCTTGGCATGATCCAACGTGGCCGCCTCGCCCGAATAGCCAAGCCCCTTTTCCTGGCCGAATCGGTCACACAGCCGTTGCAGCATCGCACCGGCCTCGCCATGGCGGCGTCCTTCCACCAAGCTGTCCGCCTGATCCAGGAGCATGCGCACCTCGGCCTGCGAGAGCGGCCTATCGCGGCCTAGCAGATCGGAGACGGCCCTCCCCACGGCATCGCGCACCAGCCCCGCCTCCTGGTAGAGACCCTCGTCCTCCAGCAGGTCGGCCATCCGCTGGCTGTACTCGCGCGCGAACCGGACCTCTCCGGTGGTGACCAGCATGGGGAGCACCCGCCGCAGATTGGGCAGCTCCAGCCAACGCAGCGAGGCCACGGCCTCGGCCGCGCGTTCGCGGTTCTTGACCATCCAAGCCTGTAGCCCTAAATAGTTGCCCACATACTGTCCGCGGAGGATTTTGGCCTGGTTCAGGTCCATCCGCCGCGAGACATGCTCCAGAAACGCCGCATGTACGTGCACATAGGGCACCTTGAGCCCCACAATGGGCGCCGTGCGCGCCACGCGAGAGCGGATCATCGCACCCAACAGAGCCGCCCAGGTGTCATCGGGAATCTGGGCCAAGCGCGCCGGCAGATTGGCCACAAAGCCGCAAGAGAACACGCCCATCGCCGCCACCGCCTCAGCCTGAGGGCCGGGTCGGCCGCGTATCCATGCCTCCATCGCCGCAAAGAGCCCCTGGTTGCGCTGCTTGCCTTCGCCATACCGAAAGCCCGGCAGCACCGCCTCCAGCGTCTGCTCGGCCGCATCCAGGCCTTGCACCCGAACCAGCTCGCCAGCCAGGCCCAGCGCCATGGGGTTGCCGCCCAGCAGCCCCGCCAATCGCGCCCCTGCGCCCTCTTCCGGCCCCTTCCACCGCGCCCATAGCTCGTCCGCTTCCTCGGCGCTCAGTGGCTCAAGCGCGACCTGGTTCAGGGCATCTTGCGCCAGCAAAGGATGCGACGGCGGACGCGAACAGACCAGCAACAGCCGCGTGCCGCTCACAGCGCCCAGCCGCTGAGCCAGCCCAAAGAGCTCCTGCTTCATCACCTCCGAAAGGCCCATAGGCCCCTCTCCGGTGACCGTGTCCAGATCATCCCAGCAGATCAGCGTGGGTTTCTGAGCCAACGCTTCCATCAGACGGCTCTCTGCCACTGTCTTGCGCTGGCGCCGCTTGCCTAGGAGCTGGTCCGCCAGATCCACCAGAGCTAGCTCTGCCAGGCCCCCGCCGGCAAAGCTGGTATAGACCACGCGCCCGAACTGCTCCGACGCCAACAGGCGTTCTGCCACTTGGACCACTAGACTAGTCTTGCCCATGCCGGCCGCCCCGTAGAGCGCCACCATGCCGCCCTGGTCCGAGGCCAGTGCCGCCTCCAGCGTCTCCCCAGCCGCTTTGCGCTCCAAGAGATCATCACCTGAAAAGGGCAGCATCCCCGGCCCGACCTGCGAAACCGCGCGGTCGTCAGAACTCACCATCGCCTCCTATGGTTAGCGCCCTCGTGCGACGCGTCGCCTTGTGCTTGTTCGCCCCGTCATTGCGTTGCACGGCCGGCCCGCCAGCGTTCCAGCGCCTCCAGCGTGCTCTTCCATAGCTGCTCGCCCTCGGGACCGCGCGGCCATGGCTCGAATCCCAGCCGCAGATAGGCCGCTACCGCCTGCACCCGCCAGGGGTTCGTGTCCAGCAGCGCCCGTCGATACCCCCGTTGCCGCAGCCGGTGCATCGTCGCCAGGGTGATCGCTTTGCCCAGCCCCAAACCTCGTTCGCTTCGTGAGGCCCCCACCCAATGCACCATGCCATAGGGCTCGCCTGCGACGCTCGTGTGCCAGGCCGCAGCGCCGGCCACCGGCTCGTCGCCGTGCCAAATCAACTGTATATGCGCCGGGTGGTAGAGCGGATCATCCTGAAAAGTCCCGCGGAACCAGGCCTCATCGGCCTCGCCAGCAAAGAGCGACCGGTTCACCACCTGCAGATAGGCCCAGACCTCGTCCTCCCGCATATTCGCCAAGCGATACCCCTCCGGGAGGACCACCGGCGGCAGATCATCAAGCGTGTCACGCCGCATGCGAATCAGCTTGACCCGGGTTCCCTCGGCCACCAGCAGCTCGTACCCGCAGGAATCGCCCACAAAGCATACCGGCACATCCGGGAATGCCTGCCGTAGGTGTTCCTCCAGCCCCAGCAACCCCGGGATCTCGGCGGTGGTGTGGTTGATCACCATGGCCGGCACCCCCAGATCGGCCAGCCAGGAACCATCGCGCCACATGCTGATGCCGTCGTCGGTCACCAACACCGCGTCGGCTCCCAACTCGACCATGGCGCGCACGTCGGTAATGGCCCCCGTGCCTACCCCCAAGCGATGCACCATCGCGCTCCGGCTGCCGATGAACCTTACCGCTTGCTCGCGTAGCGCTCTGACGCGCTGTCCCACCTGGCCCGCCAGCTCCCACGCCGTGGTCGCCGGCACCTCGATCACCCGATGGAACCGATCGCCGGCCACCACCTCCCCCAGATCCAGGTGCGCCACCCATCGATCCACAACCCCGTTGCCCTCGACCACATCCCAGACGTCGTGGCAGCGGTAGACCACCATGCCAGTCTCGTCCAAAAAGGCGCGCTTTGCCATGGCCGGCGCACTCGCGCCCCTCTCGGGGTCATCGTCGAAATGGCTGTAAAAGGTGGGCTCATGGGTGACAAACAAGTTGCAGCCCTGCGCATGCGCCGCCTGAAGAGCTTCCAGCGTCGATTGCCAACCGACGGCGATGCCGCGCACCTCGACTTCGGGATCGCCATACTTGAACCCATCGCATGTGCCGGCATCCCAGGCGACCCATGTTCCCAGCGAACGCATATGGTCATCGAGTTCCCTGGCGATCACCCCAGTCCCCCTCCCTTCCTGTGCGCGGCAGGTGTTGACCACCGCTTTGAAGCTATCCAGGCCGCATGCTATAATCGCTCTGGCTACTCGCTCAACGCAAAGAGAGCGTCTACTATGAACTGTCCCGAATGCGGCACCTTTAACCCCGAAGACCGTACCACTTGCTGGCGCTGCAATCATGAGCTGCCCAGGCCCCAGCCGGTCAAGAAAAAGGATCCCCAAAAGAGCTGGAAGACGGTTCTCTACCTGGCTGCGGCGTTCCTGCTCGTGACGACGCTCATGCAGTTCTGCGGCCTGGGGAACCTCTCATCCGAGATGATCGAAGGGGAAGAGCCCTCTGGCTATAGTGTGCCGTGGCCGGCCGATCAGGCGATAGGATGAGCTCGATCAGCAAACCCCTCTCGTAGGCGCTGATCCAGCTCCTTTGCTAGCCGTTCCAGCCGCAGGCCATAGGCCGGATCGCCCAGCCCCGCAATGGTCATGATCAGCGCGTCCTCGCCATTGTCGGTATAATAGCCCCTGCGACGCCCCATCACCTCTAGACCATACTTGGCATACAAGCCACGCGCCGCCAGGTTGCTTTCACGGACTTCTAGCGTCAGTGTGGCCGCGCCCGCCTCCCGCGCTTCCCGCACCATGGCGCTGAACAGCAACTCTCCCAGCCCACGACCCCGCCACTGGGGATGCACGGTCAGCGTCCCCACGTGCGCTTCATCCACGGCCAGCCAGTACCCCCCATACCCCATCAAGCTTGGCAGCGGCAACGCCCCGTGCAGCGTTGTACGCCTTAGCACATGGTAATGAGAGAGGGGGTTGTGTGAGAGCTCGTACACAAAAGCGGATGCCGGCCAAGGCGAGGCAAACACCTGGCGTTCCATCGCCACCACCGCGGGAACGTCCCGCAGCCGCATCGGCTCCAGAAGAAACGGCAGCCCGGCCAAGTCCATCAGCAAGCTGTCCCGCGAGCACCTCGTTGCCGCGGCCTACTGGGCATAGTGGAGGTCCAGCGAATCTAGGTCGTCCGCCTCCTGGCGCTGAATCCGCTCCCAGGCCAACTCGGCCAGGTAGCCCGCCCGTCGGACCGAGCTCGCCAGCGAGGTGATGGCGATCTGTTCGCCGTCTGGCAGCGCCAGCAGCCGTTGCGCCAATTCGGCGCCAATCTCGCCAGCCAGGAGGATCGGCTCATCGTGCTCGGGCACCCAATCGGCAGCGTCTACCACCTGCGCCTCGGCCTCGGCCACCGGTAACCCCTCATCAAAGGCGAAAGGCTGCACACACAGCCTGCCTCTGCCGGCCTCCATCACTGCCCAGAGACGGCAACCAGGATCGCCCGCCACATAGGCAGTCACCGCCAACGTGGGCACTCCAACGATGGGCAGGTCCAGCGCCAGCGCCAACCCCTTGGCCAGGCTCATGCCGATGCGCAGCCCCGTAAAGGACCCGGGGCCTGACGCCACCGCCACCGCCCCCAGCGATGATGGCTCCAACCGCTGCAAGCGCAACAAGCTCTCTATCATCGGGAGGGTGTCCACCGAGTGACGGTTCTCTGTGCGCCAACTGGCCTCGGCCAGCACCCCGCGATCATCGTAGAGAGCCACGCTCGCCTGTCGTGAGGAGGTGTCAATCGCCGCGAGGATCATGCCTCTTCCTCGCCCTTGGTCGGCCGCTCGGGCGCCAGCGCCCTCTGGAGAGCCGCCACTGTGGCCTGATAGTGCGCCCCCAAGCCCGTGAACACGAGACAGCGCCGCTGCCCACCCAGGTCGCGGATACTCACCCACAGGCGCCCCGCTGGCAGCAGGTCCATGGCGCGCTCCGCCCACTCGATCACCGTCACGCCATCCCCGTACACATAATCGTCCAGCCCGAGATTGTAGAGCGAAAAGGTGTCCTCGACGCGGTAGAGGTCCACATGGTACAGATAGGGGCCCGGCCCCTCGGGGCCGTACTCGTTGATATACACAAACGTGGGGCTGACGATCTTGCCGACGACCTTCAGCCCCATGCCGATCCCTTTGGTTAGGCAGGTCTTGCCCGTGCCCAGGGCGCCCTGCAAACAGACCACATCGCCCGGCCTCAGCAGCTCACCCAGACGGCGGCCTACCGCCAGCGTCTGTTCCGGGCTCTTGGTGATGATCTCGAAATCGCTCTCCGTGAGAATGGGCGTCACGGACGTCTCCGAATCCCTGTGCTGCCAAGCCCCCTTTGGCCTGACGACCCGTTTGACCTACACAGCACGCCGCCTCGCATCCACGAGGCTTGCGCGAGTATCGCACATCGCGGGACGGGTGTCAAGGAATGATCGTGGGTGGATTCTAGTGGTGATCAAGGCTACAGGGTGCCGCGGCCTCGCCGCCTAGAGCGAACGACCGGACGTACCGCCACGGCGCCGATCCGGCTTGAGACATGAGCCACACGCAATCCGCTCGAAACGAGAGATCCACCGGTCGTCGGATGGTCGCGCCCAGAATCGCGCGTAGCTCGGCATCGCTCAAGCCCAGACCCAAGGTCACGTGGGGGTGGTAGCTGGCCAGGGTGAACTGGGCAACCCGCTCGTTCTCTGGCGTCAGGTGGGGCAGCAACTGCTTGAGCAGGAACCCGCGCAATGCGACGACCTGCTCCTCATTGGTAACACCCAGGTACACCACATGGTCTCCTGGCTTTTCAAAGGCGCCTAGCCCGCGAATCCGCACGTCGAACGGCTCCCAGCGTGAACACGCCGTGCCCAGGATATCCTCTATCTCCTCAGAAAAGGCGCTCCGAAAATGGAACGGACCAACCAAAGTGATGTGATAGCTGGCCACGGGCTTGGTCAGGCCTGCCAGGCCGAGATAAGCGTCCTCGATGGACACTTCCTGCTGCCTGGGAACCCGCAGCACCAGCGCATAGCGCTCGCCTGGAGAGAGCGGGGTTCCACCCACGCCTCACCCCTCCTCTGTGCTCACACATCCATCCTGCGAGAACGGCCCCTGCCGCAACGCTGCCCAGCGACGGAGGGTTACCAAAGCTTCTGCGGCCTGTCGCCGTACCTGGTCGCTCGGTTGCATCGCCTCGAACTCGTCCTCGTCCGCGATCAACCCGTCCCCCTCGGCCCCCATCACATAGTCCAGCTTCAGGTCGCGCCAGCGGATCCACCCCGCGCCAATCTCGGGCGGCATGGTAACGTTGCAGTACCATCCCTTGAGGCGCTCGGCGGCGTCGCACACTCTGAACACGTTGAACCAAGCATCACGGTAATAGTACTCGATCAGATGATCTCCTGGTAGCAGCGCAAACGGCCCCACGTCGACCGTCTTGCCCAACGTCCAGGCGCAGGCCACCACCACCATGCCCTCATCCAGATGCGTCACGCGTCCAGGATAGGTCGTCAGATCGTTGCCGTGTTCATCGCTCTTGGAGATGGTCACCACCTCGCCCACCCGCATCTAGACCCCCAGGCTCTTTAGCAGCCTGCGCTGGTACGCCAGGAATTCGGGCTCGTGGATCATCTCCCCAGTTCGAGGCCTGGGAAGATCGACAGCGAGGTCCAGGGTGATGGTGCCTGGCCGCGGCGACATCACATAAACGCGATCAGAGAGGAAAATGGCCTCCTCGATGTCGTGCGTCACCAGGATAACCGTCTTGCGAAAGCTCTGCCAGACGTCCAGCAGCCAGCCCCGCATCTCGCGGCGCGTCAGCGCGTCTAGCGCTCCCAGCGGCTCGTCCAGCAGGATCACATCCTGCTGGCACATCAGCGTCCGCAGCAGCGCCGCCCGTTGCCGCATCCCGCCCGAGAGGCTGCCGGGTAGACTATCCTCGAACCCTCCCAAGCCAAAACGCTCCATTAGCTCCCGCGCCTCGGCTCGCGACGCGTCCAGGTCCCGCCCACGGATCTCTGGCCCCAATAACAGGTTCTCCAGCAGTGTGCGCCAAGGCAGCAGCAGATCCTTCTGTGGCATGTAGGCCACCTTGCCCAGCC
>CAZUZB010000002.1:36164-38175 GCA_964624695.1 uncultured Anaerolineales bacterium
GTGCGCCAAGGCAGCAGCAGATCCTTCTGTGGCATGTAGGCCACCTTGCCCAGCCGATCCTCATCGGGCTGCCCGTACAATCGCACCTCTCCCGCATCGGGACGCATCAGCCCGCTGATCACATTGAGCAGCGTGCTCTTGCCGCAGCCGCTGGGGCCGATGAGTGACACGAACTGCCCCTCCTCGGCCACCAGCGACACATCGTGCAACGCCTCCACCACGCGCCCGTCCACCCGGAACCGCTTGGCGATGCCTCGCACCTCGACCGGCGCTATTGGGTTCATCCTGGCCTACTCGGGCAGGTACGCGTTGGTAAAGGCCTCATCGGCCACCACCGGCCCATCCAGTAGGTCGTTCTGCTGCATGAACGCAGTGAACACGCGCCATACCTCGGGATCCTGCACCCCCCATGCGGGCGCGTCATCCTGATAGCGCGGGCTCAGCCAGCGCTGGCTGGCCCGGACCAGATCGGGGTCGCTCTCTGGCGAGTGCTGGAGCAGGATCTCCGCCGCCTCGTCGGGGTGCTCGGCAGCATACTCGTAGCCTCGCCGTGTCGCCCGCAGAAAGGCTCGCGTCAGCTCTCCCTTGTCCTCCAAGGTCGATTCGCCCGCCACTACCACGGGCGTATAGTAATCGGGCACACAGCTACCGTACAGGGGTACGGTGACCAACTCGTATCCCTTGAGCTCGGCCTGCATGCCATCCCACCCGAGAAAGATCCACGCCAGATCCACCCGCCCCGCCAGCAGAGCGGGAAAGGCGTCAAAGCCTACGTCGATAAAGGTGAGCTGATCGACATCCGCGCCCTCACAAGCCATCAAAGCCCTCAGGATCGGCTCCTCGATGGGCAGCCCATAGGACGCATAGCGCAGCCCCTCGAAATCACCAGCCGACGCCACCCCCGAGCTCGCCAGCGCCGCGAACGCCGACGTGTTGTGCTGGATGATGGCCGCGATGGACACAACGGGGATCCCCGTCGCCCGCGCGACGGTTAGCTCTTCCTGAAAGCTGACGCCGAACTCGGTGTTGCCCGCGGCTACCTGCTTCAGAGCCGCCGACGGATCCGAGGGTATCTCGATGGTCAGGTCGATGCCCTCTTCCTCGTACCACCCCTTGTCCAAGGCCACGTAAAAGCCCGTGTGGTTAGTGTTGGGAACCCAGTCCAATGACAGGGTGGCGGAGGCCAGCCCATCCTGATCGCCTCGGCATCCCGCGAGCCCAAAAGTCAATAGCAGCACCGCGATCCCAACCAATACACTTCTCTTGTCCATCAGATCCTCCTGCACGCTGCGCCACGGTCAGCGCAGCTCCTCCCATCGCTCTGGCCGCACGGCATAGTACCAGCGCAAAACCACCCGCTCGGTGGCCTGTACCACCGCAAACAGCCCCAAGCTCAGCAACGCCACCACCAAGATGCTCGCAAACACCCAGTCCGTCCGAAAGGCGTTGGTGGCCCGCAACATGAACACCCCCAAGCCGCGGCTGGCGCCCACCCACTCGCCGATGATGGCGCCCACCACGCTGTACGTGATGCCGATCTTGATCCCCGAGAACAGCCCTGGCAGCGCCCCTGGCCAGCGCACCTTGGCAAAGACCTGCCTCGGGCTGGCGCCCATGGTCCGCACCAGGGCGATCAGATCCGGATCCGCCGAGCGCAGGCCATCCACGGTGCTCACGACGATGGGGAAAAAGCAGACCAGCCCCACCACCAGCACCTTCGGCCAGATCCCATAGCCGAACCAGATGATCAGCAACGGCGCGATGGCCACCACCGGCACGGTCTGCGAGACCACCAGCAACGGGTAGAGCGCCTTGCGCACCCACACCGAGGCATCCAAGGCCAGCGCAAGACCCACGCCGACCGCCAAGGCCAGTGCGAACCCCAGCAGCGTCTCAGCCCCAGTCTGCAAGCCGTGCTCCGCCAGGAGGCCACGGGCAGCCCAGCCAGCCCGCAAGATCGCCGTCGGTGAAGGCAGCAGCCAGGGCTGCACGTCCCAGATCCCCACCGCGA
>CAZUZB010000002.1:38275-44513 GCA_964624695.1 uncultured Anaerolineales bacterium
CACCACGGCGGAGGTATCGGTCCCTCCCAGCCCGTAGATGCTCACCTGCGCCCCAATCGTCCTCATTTGGCCACCCTCCCGATCAGCATGGCGGCCTGGTTCGGCCGCGCTAGCCGACCCCACCCCTCAACCAACGGCAAGCAGCCAGGAGGCCCGCTCTCTGGATGAAAGTGAACGCACGTGGTCATGCGAACCCGCCCGAACTTGGCCAGATAGGCGCTCAGCTCTTCACGCCCGTAAAAGTGCGCCAAAGCAAAGGGTGACGGCCCCTCCTGAGCTTGGCGCGTATACAGCGCGTGCCAGGGCGTGTCCGCCTGCAGCACGGCCACCACCAATCGCCCACCCGGCCTGAGCACCCGCCACATCTCGTCCAGCGCCCGCGCGGGCTCCTCCACGAACTCGAGCATGGTCACCGAGAGCACCAGATCCCAGCTCGCATCGGCATAGGGCAGCTCGCGCGCGTCGGCCAGTTGCCAGCGCAGATCTGGCAAGGTGCGCGCGGCCTGCCGCAGCATGGCTTCGGACGCATCGCAGCCTGTGACCTCGGCTCCGGCCTGGGCCAGCATCTGGGTAAAGTGCCCCGTGCCGCAACCCACATCCAGAGCGAGCTCCCCGGTCTGCGGGCTTGCCAGCCGCAACAACGCGGCCCTTTCGGCGCGATCCACCGCCCGCCCCAGGGGCGTGGTGTACCAGCTCTCATAGGTCTCGGCAATCGCTATGTCACTGAACGGGTTGCGCATCTCTAGCCTCGCTCCAGATTGGCGGCTGGCGTATGGGCCACCAAGAGCGTTCCCGCCTCCAGCTCGATGGTCGCCTCCACCTCGGTCATGACGTTGCTGATGCCCCTCGCCGGCCCCACAAACAGCGTCTCCCCTCGCAGCGGGTAAGCCAGCCCCTGCGTGCGAACTCCACGCACATCGCCGCCCAAGGGGATCAGCGACACCAGATCGCCTGGCTCCCCCTGCACCCGCGTCTGTTCCCGGGCCAGCCAGAGGTAGCTGGTCCCATCGTAGAGACGCACGTCTCGGCCGCGCAGCGCGGTCAGCGCCAGTAGATGCACGTTCGCCAACGCATGGTCGATCCGCCCCCCCAGGGCTCCCAGCACGGTGATCCGCTGCGCCCCCATGGCCACGGCCTCCAGCAACGCCAGCTCCAGGTCGGTCTCATCCTTGCCCCGTGGCGCCGTCACCAGCCGCGCCCCCTGCGCTCCGATGGTCGCACGCACCTCGTCCGCGATCGAGTCCATATCACCCACCAGGATGTCCGGAATCAACCCCTGCGCTGCCAGCCAATTGGCGCCCCCATCGGCCGCGATGACCAGATCGGCCTCACGGACCAGCGGCAGCAAACGCTCCTCGTGGCGGTATTCGCCATTGGCCAAGATGCAGGCTTTTTTCACGGATTGGCCCTCCATGGTCGCTCCATAGCAAAACGCGCCGCTTGGTATCCACCAGCGGCGCTTGCGAAAGCTCGATTCGGCGCTTCCCTACGCTGGCATAACCCAGGTCAGGTTCCAGGGGTCGATGGCGGACACCATCCTCTCAGCCCTCTGCGGGCTCCCCCAGCGATCTATGGCGTTGTTACATTCATGACTATACCATTCTCACGGCTGTGAGTCAAGAATTCCTCTGACACCTGACGCGGCCGCGTCCCTAGAACTCGATCCCCTTTTGGCCCGGCTGGCCCGCATCATACGGATGCTTTACATTGCGCATCTCGCTGACCAGGTCCGCCTGCTCGATTAGCGCATCGGGCGCCTTGCGCCCCGTGATCACCACATGCACGCCCGCCGGCCTCTCCTTGCCCAGCCAGGCCAGCGCCTCCTGCAGATCCACCCAGCCGTACTGGAGCGGATAGGTGAACTCGTCCAGCACCACCAAGTCATAGTCGCCGCTGGCGATGATCTCCTGCGCCAGATGCCAGGCCTCCACCGAACGTTGTCTGGCCTCCTGATCCTGGTCCGGCTCCCACACGAACCCCGTCCCCAGCGTGTGCCAGGCGATCCCTAGCTTTTCCGCTGCCAACACCTCGCCCCATCGCCCGCGCTCGCTCTTGATGAACTGGATCACGCACACGCGCATGCCTCGGCCCCACGCCCGCAGCACCAGCCCCAGCGCGGCCGTCGTCTTGCCCTTGCCATCTCCCGTGTACACGATGAGCAGACCTTGCGGAGTCATGGCCACATCCCCCCTACTCTCCCAGATATCCTCGCACCGCACTCGCCACCTCTCGTTTGCCTCGCAACGGCCGTGGCAGTACCATGGTGCGATCGTGGCGAGCGCATCCTAGCATCCCATGGGAGCAATCCGTGGCCAACCCTGCGAACGACGAACCTGCCGAACGAAAACGCTCCATCATCCTGTTCGCCGCTGCCGTCTTTTTCTACTGGATCGCCCTCTATCTCTACGTCCCCACCCTGCCCACCTATGCGGCCACCAAGACCGACCGCTTGGCCCTGATAGGCACGGTGGTCTCCATGTACGGCCTTTGGCAAGCGTTGATCCGGTTGCCCCTAGGCATCACCGCCGACTGGCTCGGTCGGCGCCGCGTGTTGATTCTGGGCGGCGTCGCCCTCGTATCACTGGGCGCCCTCGTGATGGGCTCCGCCACCACTATCACCACGTTGGCCATCGGTCGCGCCATCACGGGGCTCTCAGCCGGCACGTGGGTGCTGCTGGTCGTCGCCTTCAGCGGGCTCTTTCCGCCCGACGAGGCCGTTCGCGCCACCGCCCTGCTGACGCTGGTTGGCTCGCTGGGGCGCATGCTGGCCACCGGCACCAATGGCGTTTGGAATAGCATCGGCGGCTACCCATTGGCGTTCCGTTTGGCTGCTATCGCTGGCGTGGTGGCCTTTGTGTGCATCTTGCTCACGCGAGAGACGCGGCGCCCTTCGGTCGCGCCCAATCTGGGCAAGGTCAAGACGCTCTTGCTACAACCAGCGGTGCTGGTTCCGTCGCTGCTGGCTCTCGTTGCGCAGTACGCCAACTGGTCGTCCACATTTGGGTTCACCCCCATCGTGGCCCAGCGCCTCGGCGCCAGCGACACCATGGTGGGCATGCTCGTCAGCCTCAACGTCGGCGTCACCATGGTCGCCAATCTGGCCACCGCCACCCTCTCCAAGCGCATCCCCACCCGCTGGCTAGCCATCGCTGGCTTTGTGGCGCTGGCCCTCGGCTTTACCGGGCTGGCTTGGGCGCCGAGCCTTCCCGTGGTCTTTGCCTCCGAGTTCTGCGTGGGCTTTTCCATGGGCATCCTCTCGCCCACGCTCATGGGCCTCTCCATCCAGCGCATCCCCGATGCCCAGCGCTCCACAGCCATGGGCTTCCATCAGGCCGTCTATGCCATCGGCATGTTCGCTGGCCCCTGGCTCAGCGGCATCCTGGGGGACGCCATTGGTATCCCCCTCACCTTTACCGTAACAGGCATTGCCACGCTGCTGTTGGGCCTCCTGGGGACGCACATCCTGGCCGATGAACGCCCAAGCGACGCTGCCCTCGGGCTAGCGACTGTCGCCGCGCCGATCCGCCCCAAAGGCGTGTCTCGCTGACCGACAGAGCCCGCCTGATCCTGTCGCATCCACGTCCCGCCAAGGACCGCGGTCACCAGCGGGAGCATAGCCAGCCATCATCCGGGCGTCAACGCGTGACGTGGGCTCTCGCTACCCGCGTTCTTGCTCGTGGTCAGACCCGGTGCTATAATCGCTCGGTCAATATGATGCGGTGTGGAGGTTACCCTTGCGCCCATATCTGAATGCTGTACAGATCATCATCTCCGCGGCGCTGATCGCCTTGATCGTGCTCCAAAGTCGCACGGCAGGGCTCGGGCGCATGCTCGGCGGCGATAGCTCGATCCATCGGACGCGGCGTGGCGTCGAAAAGACCATGTTCCAGGTCACCATCGGCCTGGCGGCGGTCTTTTTCGTCATGTCGCTGCTAAGCGTCCTCCTGTAGCCACTGCGCCTAGCGAAAGCGGAACGTCATGGCCCGCAGCCGTCCGCAGGTTCTGCTCACGCTCCTTGGGATCATCGTCCTGGTAGCGGGGGTAGCCTATATCTCCTATCAGGTCGCCACCGTCGAGGTTCCCGTCGCTGGAGGAACCTATGTCGAGGGCGTGGCGGGCAATCCTCGCGCCATCAACCCCATCCTCGCTCACGCCAACCCCGTCGATCAGAGCATCGCTGCGATGGTCTTTAGCGGCTTGGTGCGTGCCGAGACCAACGGAATCATCGTGCCCGACCTGGCCGAGAGCTGGGAGATATCGCCGGATGAGACGATCTATACCTTTTACCTGAGGCGCGACGTCGTTTGGCACGATGGCGCCCCATTCACCGCGGATGACGTCGTCTACACGCTCACCTCGATCCAGGATCCCAACTATTCGGGCGCAACCTTTCTCGCCGAGATGTGGCGCGACGTCGTCATCCAAAAGCTGGATGCGTACACCGTCCGCTTTGTCCTCCGCGAGCCCTTTACCCCGTTCCTTGATTACGCCACAGTGGGCATGCTGCCCGCCCACATCCTGGGAGGCATCTCGGCTGCCGACCTGCCCAACGCCACATTCAACGCCGCTCCCATCGGCACGGGGCCATGGAAGATCGAGCAGGTCAGCGCGCGTAGCCTCTCGCTGATCCCTCACCACGACTATTACCGAGCCCAAGAGGCCGAGGGGCCCTATCTCGAGCGCATCACTTTTCGCTTCTATTCGTCCTTGCCCGCTGTCTATGAAGCCTACAACCGTGGCCAGATCGCTGGCATCGCACGCGTCCTGCCCGAGCACCTGGAATATGTCCGCCAGGATCCCAATCTCACCCTCTATTCGGCTCCCCTCTCGGGCTATACCCTCGTCTTTTTGAATCTGGATCGCGCTATCTTTCAGGATCGCGCCGTCCGTCAGGCCATCATGTGGGCGCTGGATCGCCAGGCGTTGGTGGATGAGATTCTGCTGGGCCAGGGCATCGTGCTAGATACGCCCGTCCTGCCCACCTCGTGGGCCTTTGATCCTGACACGCCCACCTACCAGCACGACCCTCAACGCGCACGCGCCATCTTGGAGGATGCCGGCTGGGTCGATCTCGATCAGGACGGGGTCCGTAGCCGCGGCGCTCTCCAGCTCGAGTTCTCGCTGGCCACCAACGAGGGGGATGCCGCGCGTCTCGCACTAGTCGAGCGCATCAGCGAGCAGCTTGCCGAGGTCGGCATCGTGGCGCACCCCGAAATCGTTCCCTGGGAAGAGTTGATCCAGGACCGCCTGCGTCTCGGCCGCTATGACGCCATCCTGGGCGGATGGGAGAGCCTGCCGCCCGATCCCGATCCTTATATCTACTGGCACTCCACCCAGATTACTGAGGATGGCCTGAACTTTGGCGGCTATATCAACGCGGAAGCGGACAGTCTCATCGAGACGGCCCGCTCCACGACCAACCTCAACCTGCGCCGCGACCTCTACTATCGCTTCCAGCGTCTCTTTGTAGAGGACGTGCCCGCCGTGTTGCTCTACCAGCCCGTCTATAGCTATGCCATCGATTCGAACATCCAGGGCGCACAGATCGGCCCGACCATCGACGGCAGCGATCGCTTGCGCACATCCCTCAACTGGTATATGGCCACCAAGCGCGTCTTTTACGCCGAGGCGCGCGAGATGGGCATCGATTACCAACTGCCCTGGAATCGCTAATCTGCGCTATCGCCCGTTCCTTGCCCTGGCATCAGCGGCACAAAACGCACCCCCATCACCGCCCGCCTTGTCACGCGCCCCCCTTGAACCTTGATCAAGTACAAGGTCTGGACACCCCCAGGCGGCCCCAAGGGAACCACCATCCGACCACCATCTCCGAGCTGCGCTACCAGCTCCTCGGGCGCCTCCTCGGGTGCGCACGTCACCAAGATGCCGTCGAACGGCGCCTCTTGCGTCCATCCGAGCCGTCCGTCGCCCTGGCGAAACGCTATGTTCGCATAGCCCAGCTCCTGCAAAAGAGTCTGCGCTCTCTCCAGAAGCGCGGGCACCACCTCCACCGTGTACACCTGGCGGCACAGCTCTGCTAGCACAGCCGTCTGGTACCCCGATCCCGTACCGATCTCCAAGACGCGGCTTTCTGGTCTCGTCTCCAGCAACTCGGTCATAGCCGCAACCATATAGGGCTGTGATATCGTCTGCCCATAGCCTATCGAAAGCGGCCGATCGGCATAGGCCTGTGCCCGATCCTCCTCAGAGACGAACAGATGTCGCGGCACCTTGGCCA
>CAZUZB010000002.1:44613-73976 GCA_964624695.1 uncultured Anaerolineales bacterium
GAGAGGAGGCTTGTGGAAAAGATGGGGATGAATTCACGGGGTTCCCCACAAGTTATCCAGGTTATCCACAGGGATGGACGGGATTATCAACAGCGCCTGTGTAGAGGTTTCTCGCAGGAACCAGAACGTCCCCACCCAAGCTGGATGAGGACGTTTCTCTGAGCACTCGGTAACGGCCTTGCAGCTAGTATCCGGTGAGAGAGACGTCCGTGGCGGCATTGTTCAGCACGGCCCCCAGCACATTGGCGTTGATCTTTTGCAGGCGCTCCAGGGCCCCTGTGGCATGCTCGCGCTTGGTCTCGCCCGCGCTTAGCACCAGCAGAACGCCGTCTACCCGCGTAGCCAACACCGCGGCATCGGTGGCAGACATCACCGGCGGCGCGTCAAACAGGACAATGTCGGCCTGGTCGCACAGCGTGGCGATGATCTGCTGCATCCGCTTGGAGCCCAGCAGGTCCGCCGGCCGTGGCGGCAACGGTCCGCTGGTCAGGGCGCGCAGGCCAGCGACTCCCGTGTCTTGCAGCGGAGGGCTTGCCAGGAGCTCGTCCTCCAGCATCATGGTGGTGAGCCCGAGGCTGTTATCCAGCCCCAAAAGCTGATGAAGCTGCGGCCGACGGAGGTCGCAGTCGACCACGATGACGCGCTGATCCACCTGTGCCAAGGTGACTGCCAGATTGGCCAGCGTCGTCGTCTTTCCCTCCCCTGGCCCGGGCGAGGTCACCAGCAAGGAGCGTAGCTCGGTATCCAGCGCGGTGAACTGCAGGTTGATGCGCAGGGTACGATAGGCCTCTGCGGCGGCAGATTCGGGATCGGTCAGGGTCACAAGCGTCAGTGTATTGCTCATCGCTGCTGTCTCCTGATGCTGTCGTGTGCTCATGAGAGGGTGCGCCCCGCGCGCGTCGGAGCACGTCCTTGGCTTGGGATGACGCCCAGAACCGCCAGATCCATCTGCTGTTCGATATCCTCGGGCTTGCGAATGATCTCAGAGGCCAGCCACTCGAGGATGAACACGATCCCGATGCCGATGATCACGCCAAACCCCGCCCCCGCGATGACATTGATCTTCCATTTCGGCTTGTGCAGCGAACCGGGCAGCGCATAGTCGCGGATGGTCACCGAGACCCGATCCTGCTTGTCTTGGTCCAGCATATACTTGTCGATCTGCTCGACAAACACCTCCGCCGAGGTCTGCGCGATATCGCGAGCGATGAGCGGATCGTAATCGTCGGCGTTGATCTGGAGCACGAAATCGGCCTCGTTCGGGCTCACCGTGATCTTTTCCAGGAACTGCTCCGGAGTGATATCGAGCTGCAGCCGATTGATCACCTCCTGCGCGTTGGGGCGCGAGGAGATGGTGCCGGCATAGTTCCGCATCACGCCGCGGACCACCTGCTGGAGACCGTAATCCAGGCGAGCTGGCATGACGTTTAGATACACGGTGGAGCGGTAGACCGGTCTCTGGATCCGGCTGAACACAAAGGCGCTGGTAGCCACGATCACCACGCAGAGGACAATGATCCACCCGCGCTTGCCCAGAATGCGAAAATACTCTCGAAGCTCCACTCAAGCCTCCCAGATCACTCGCCCAGTGAGGGCATTATAGCACGCGCAGTTGAGCGCGACCAAAGCCGGCCCGTCCGTTTGCCAGCCCTCAGCCTAGAGGTCATGCCGCCGCCAGAGGATGCGTCGCCACCACGGGCGCGTCGGCGGAATCTGCGCCAGCACCCCCACCCCCAGGGCCTCGATCTCTTGCTTGGTGCGTACCGTGTTATCCATGGCGTGCAGCCCCAGGATGATCACGATCCCCAAGACGGCGGCCAACCCCACCCGCAAGACCGGGTCCAGCCGCTGCCGCAGAGAAGGCTGAAGCGGCGTCACCGTGGGCGGATCGATCATGTGCACCACGGCCTGCTCGGTACCTAGCTGGGCCAGGTAGGCGTCCGCCCCCTGGGTGAGCAGCTCGGCGGCCGCCTCGGCGATGGATGCCAGTTGAGCCGCATCGTGCCACGTCATGCTCACCGTCAGGATCCGATGCAGCTTGCCGGCCGACGTCGCTCCCTGAATCGCCCCCGCCGGGACATCCACCCCCGCCAAGCTCGACACATCTGTCGCAAAAGCCCGACTCTTGACGATCTCGCTCAGGTCATCCACCAGGTATTCCGCGGTGAGCCAGGTGTAATAGCGATCGTAGGTATAGTAGGCCCCTCCCGAATCCTCCGGCAGCACCCCGACGGCAAACCTCATCGACGTGGCATACCCACTGGTGCGCGGCGGCGGCGCCACCAGATAGCTGATCAACGTCGCACACACCAGCGCGATCGGGATCCAGGCTCGCCTGCGAAGGATGTCCCAGTATCTGATCAGGTCCATGCCCGCCTCCCAGGGGGGTCGTTCTCCGGATGCCTAGATGCCCAGCCAAGCGTTGATCTGGCCCCACAACGGGGGCCCAAGGACCAGCACGCCGATAAAGACCGCCGCCAACGCCGCCACCAGGATGGCGGCGGCCACCATATCCTTGGCGCGCTTGGCGCGGATGTCGTAATGCGGGCACACCAGATCGATGGTCAGCTCGGTTACCGAGTTGACCAGCTCGCCCACCAACACCAAGGCGATGGCGAACGCGATCAGCGCCCATTCCACAGGCTCCAGGCCCAGCCACAGGCCCGCCAGGAGGACCAGCGTCGCGATGACCAGGTGCACCCGCACGTTTCGTTCGGCGCGCAGCACATAGGCCAGCCCGTCAAAGGCATGCCGAAAGCTGTCCAGTAGGTTGCCGCGGAACGGTCGATCAGGTGGCGTCACCAGACGAACTCTCCGTCGAGGCGCGAGGGGCGCGTTTGGGCATCCGTTCTGGATACTGGACCCGTGGGTGGAACACGCTCTGGATGACCTCGGTGAACGATTGGCGGATCCGATCCAGGTCTTTCAGCGTGAGGTCGCATTCGTCCAATTGGCCAGCTACCAGGCGATCGTTGATGATCTGGCGGATCACCCGCTCGGTGGCGTCGGCGTCTATCGGGCGGTGGGCACGCACGCTGGCCTCGATGCCGTCTGCCAGCATCACGATGGCCGTCTCGCGCGTCTGCGGGCGCGGCCCTGGATACCGGAACCGCTCCTCATCCACATTGCCATCCTCGGCGGCCTTGGCCGCTATCCGGTAGAAATAGCTCACCAACGTGGTGCCGTGATGCTCCCGTATGAAATCCTTGATGCGCTCCGGCAGCTCGTGCTTGTCTGCCAAGGGGATCCCCTCCGTCACATGCCCGATGATGATATCGGCGCTGGTATGGGGGTCCAGGCTATCGTGCGGATTGTCGCCGTCGAACTGGTTCTCGGAAAAGAAATAGGGCCGGCTGATCTTGCCAATGTCGTGATAGTAGGCTCCTACACGCACCAGCAGCGGGTCCGCGCCAATGGCCTCTGCGGCTCGCTCCGCCATATTACTGACGATCAACGAGTGGTGATAGGTTCCCGGTGCCTTGACGAGGATCTGCTTTAGCAGAGGTTGCGTTGGGCGTGCCAAGTCAAGCAACTGCAGCGATGTGGTGATCCCAAAGATGCGGCCCACAAAGGCGAATGCCACAAACGCCAGACTGGTCGAGAGCAACGCGTTGGTGCCCGCGGCGGCGAGAGGGGTCAGCAGACGGGAAAAGTCGCCGCCCACATCAGGCAGCTCGAAAGCGATCACCACACACACATTGGCCAAGGCTAGATAGACCATGGCGCGCAGGAATGACCCGAGCTGATCGAGACGCCACAGCGACAACGCTCCAATCACCGAGCCCACCAACACATAGATGGTCAGCTCGAACGAGCGTGACGCGATGAACCCAAAGAGCCCCGCCAAAATCGCTGCCACCACCATGGCTAACTGCAGATCCAGCAGCAAGACCACCAGCATGGAGGCGGTGGCCGCCGGGAACAGATACGCGGCCGCTTTGCCCGCCGGGATCACGACCCGCCCGACGACGCCGATACCCACCAGAAGAACCGCCAACAGCAGCTCCCGCTTGGTGCGGCTGATGATCAACGGCTGCGTTCGCGCCGTATAGAAACTGAGGGCCACCACCAAGACCAACGCGAACAGCAGAATGGTCAACTGGTGCTCGATCGTGGGGCCTTGCTCCAGCAGGCCCAGCACCCGAAGCTGCTCCATGGCCAGGGGGGTGACGATCTCCCCCTCGCGCAGAATTGATTCGCCCGTCTGAATACTCCAGATGACCGGCTCGACCGCCTGCTGAGCGGCATCCTGATTGGCCTTGGTCAACTCTGAATCGAGGAACGTGTTCGCCACCACCAGGCCCTCTGCCATTCGGATGGCCGCCTGGCGGGCGTCGTCGCCCAGCGTCTGCGTTATCAGCCGACCCACCCGCTGCTTGGCCTGGGCCACGCCACTGGGGCGGATCTGGTCGCGCAGCACTGTCTCCAGCACGCGGCGGCTCTCGGACGTCACCCTAGCCCAGGAATCGTCCGAAGCGGCAAGGATCAGGCTCAGGTGGGTCTCGTCCAGGGCGAGGTCGGGTATCTCGCGGAGGAGGGCGCGTTTGGCGTCGGCGTCCACATAGTCGTCGTTGCGGATGGCCTGCGCCAGGGCAGCGATCTCGTCAAAGCGAGCCAGTTGCGCCTCGATCACCTGGCTCTCGGGGCCGACGTACACATCCTCGACCAGCGCTGCGGCTTGAACCTGCGCCTGCTGCGTCTTGACCTCGCTGATATAGGTGACCTGATGCGGCGCCTTGACGTCGCGTGGCGAGGGTTCTCCCTCGGTGACCTCTAGCCGATTGGTGGAGCCATCCAGGAGCAGGATGCCGACCCAGGTCGCCAGCACCAGGGCCGCCAACAACAGGCCACGCACCGCCAAGCGCGCGGGATGCGGCGCTCCGTCTCTGCGAGACGACTTTTTTCGGCCGGCCTTGTCCCTCATGGCGCCGATTCCGTGTTCCTAGATCAAGGCCGTCTCTGGCCTGATCTATAATCCACTCAGTATTTCACGGACGATGCGGTTCACGACGCCACCATCGGCCCGACCGGATAGCCTGCCCATCAACGTGCGCATCACGGGCCCCATGTCCTGCATCCCTGAAGCCCCCATCTCTTGGATGACGGCGGCCGCCTCGGCGCGGATATCCTCTTCTGACATGAGCTCGGGCAGATACGCGACCAGCACCGCGATGCCGGCCAGCTCGTTGGATACCAGGTCATCGCGCTCGCCGCGGCGGAACATCTCCACCGCCTCTTTGCGGAGCTTGACTTCCTTGGCGATGATCTTGATCGCCTCGGTGTCGGTCACCTCGCGCTGGAGCTCGATCTCGGCATTGCCGATGGCGGCGCGGGCCATCCGGATGGCATCACGACGCACAACGTCATGCTCGCGCATGGCCGTCTTCAGGTCTTCCATGAGCCGTGCCTTGGTATCCATAGAAATGCTCCTCTCTGACCACGAGTTCTGCACTGGAGGGGGAACCGCGGCCAAATCCGGACGCTCATTATAAGAGGGCGGCGTCGGCACCGTCAACCAACGGTGTGGTGTGGCGGCGGCAGCGCTATGAGGCGTTCACCAGCTCGCCATAGAGGCCCCGTGCGTCCGCCTGATCTGGCCTCACGGGGAGCAGGCGATTGTGGAGGTCCAGGTCAGACGCGACGGCTGCCCGGACATAGCTGTCCGTGAGCCCCATCCATCTCCCCCCAGCGCGTGATTCGAACAGAACCGGCACCACCTTGCCCACCAAGCGCCAATGGTAGGCTTCGGCCAAGGCCACGCCCGCCTCGCGCATGGCCTGGCTGCGCGAGGCGGCGATCCTGGGCGAGACCTGCTCGGGGTAGGACGCCGCTGCCGTGCCTGGCCGAGCCGAGTAGCGGAATACGTGCAGACGCGAGAACGCCATCTCACGGACGAACGCCAGGCTCTGAGTGAACTCGGCGTCGCTCTCCCCCGGAAAGCCCACAATCACGTCGGTGGTCACTGCGCCATCGGGAACGCGCGCGCGAAACGCCTCCACCCGCTGGCGAAACTCATCGCTGGTATAGCGGCGCGCCATGCGCTGCAAAGTGGCATCGCAGCCGCTCTGCAGCGGCAGGTGCAGGTGTGGGCACAGGCGCGGGTGCGGCCACAGCTCCAGCAACGCCTCGGTCACATCCCACGGCTCGGTGGACGAGAGCCGCAACCGGGGAACGTCGGTCTCTTCAAGTAGACAACGCACCAGCCGGGCCAGATCCCAGCCCTGGGCGGCGCTGGAGGGTTCGGCATCGCGGCCATAGGCGCCGATGTGCACGCCTGTCAGCACAATCTCCTGGTACCCCTCGTCCACCAGGGCACGCACCTCTGCCAGAACGGCTTCCGGCGCCACGCTCCGCTGGGGGCCGCGGGCGATGGTCACGATGCAGTAGCTGCAGCGGTTATCGCAGCCATCCTGAATCTTGCAGAATGCGCGGGTGCGGGGCGCTGTATCCTCTGGCAGCAGGCGCGTAGCGGCACATGGGATCGCATCTGCCTCGGCAGCCAAGATGCGTGCCACCAGCTGGTCCTTTTCCCGGTTGCCTACACAGAGCGCCACGCCGTCGAGGGCCTGGACCGCCTCTGACGCCACTTCGGCATAGCATCCCACCACCGCAATGCGGGCGTGTGGGTTCTCGCGGCCCAGCCGCCGAATGGCCTGCCGCGATTTCCGCTCCGCCACATGGGTGACGGTGCAGGTGTTGACGATGGCCCAGTCGGCCTGGGTGACATCGTCCACTACGGCATGCCCACAGGCCGCGATCTGTCGGCGGAACTGCTCCAGCTCGGCCCAGTTCAGCTTGCAGCCCAACGAGGTGAGATAAAAGTTCATCGTGGATGCAATCATAGGCCAGCCGTCTCTCGCCACCAAAAGGAGGGTGGACCGGGCCCCGTCGCCGTCTATAATGGCCCCCGGTTCTCTAGATCGGTATGGATCGGTGGTGCAGCCGTGACGACCATGGTCTGGGCAGCCATCGGCTGGATGGCCGGCATTGCGTGGGGCGCTCCGTCTTTGGGGGCCGCCGGGGTCTGCGCGTTGGGCGCGGCCATCGGCTGCCTGACCAAGCGGTCCGCCTGGATCTCCGCCGTGCTTGCCTTGGGCATCGGCCTGGTGGGCGGGTTCTGCATCCAGCGGGCCTGGGCTGGCGCTCTCTCTTCGCCGGCCATCGCGGCGCTGGCCGGCCAGCGGGTCACCATCCACGGGTACGTCGCCGCCGAGCCCACCTATGCCAGCACCAACACCCGGGTGGAGCTGGCTGTCGAGGCCATCGAGCGCGAGGGCGTTCTAGTGCCGCTGCAGGGCCGCGTCCTCGTCACTCTGGGCCGCTACCCTGTCCGCCGATATGGCGACCGCCTCGCGATCACCGGCCGCCTTGAGGTTCCGCCTGCCTCCACCGACGCCTATGGTCGCTACCTCGCACGCCGCGGTATCAGCGGCACCATGGCCTGGGTGCAGGCCCGCAGCCTGCCTGGGCGGGCGGGGTCGCCCTGGTTGCGGTGGCTCTATGTCATCAAAGAGATCGCGCGGGATAGCGTCGAGCGCATCCTGCCCGAGCCCGAGGCTGGCCTGCTCAACGGGATCCTGCTGGGCCTCGGGCGGACCCTACCGGCAGAGGTCGAAGAGGCCTTTCGCCGTTCCGGCCTCACCCATGTGATCGTTATCTCCGGTTTCAATATCGGCCTGGTGCTCCAGCAGACGGTGCTCTTGCTGCAGGGCTGGTCCTCGCGGCGCCTCACGCTATTCCTGGCGGTGGGCGTTATCGTGGTCTATACCCTGTTCGTCGGCCCCAGCCCTCCCGTCACCCGAGCCGCTCTCATGGGCGTCTTGCTGGTCCTGGCAGAGCTGGTCGGCCGCCGGCCGCATATCCTCACCTCGCTGGCCGTCGCCTCGGTCTGCATGACCGCCGCCAACCCATCCTTGGTCTGGGATGTCAGCTTCCAGCTCTCTATGGTCTCCACCCTGGCGCTCATCGCCATCACCCCCGCGCTCGATGACGCGACGATGGCGCTCCTCGGCCGGCATCTGCCCCCAGGCCAAGCTCGCGGCGCGACCCGGCTGCTCAGTGCTTACATCTTGGCCACCTTGGCCGCGCAGCTTCTGACCTTTCCCATCATCTGGTATCATTTTGGTGAGGTCTCGTTGGTGGCCCTGGCGGCCAACTTGCTGGCCTTGCCGGCGCAGCCGCCCATCACCATGCTCGGCGCTGTGGCGGCCCTGCTGGGCTGCCTCTGGGAGCCTTTGGGAATCGCTGCCGGGTGGCTGGCATTCGTGCCGCTCTGGTGGACGGTCACCGTGGCTCAGACGTTCGGCGGGATCTCCTGGGCAGCGCTGCCTCTGCCGGCCCCGTCGCCGTGGGTTCTGGCTCTGTTCTATGGCGCCATCGGAGGGTTGCTCTTGCTGCGGCACCTTGCCCGAGTCGGAAGCAAAGCCTTCACCTGGGCCAAGCAACGTTGGGGCACGCTAACACTGTGTGCCGCAGGGTTGTTACTCCTCTTGGCGTTGGCCACGCAGTTGCTCAAGCTCCCCGACGGACGGCTGCACATCTATGCCCTTGACGTCGGCCAAGGCGATAGCGTCCTGATCCGCACCCCCGGCGGGGCGACGGTCCTAATAGACGGCGGCCCAGATCCGTTGGTGCTCAAGACGCGCCTCGCTCAGGTGCTGCCCATCTGGCACCGCCGTATCGATCTGGTGGTGGCAACCCACGCCGATTCCGACCATCTCGCTGGGCTGGTGTCGCTGCCTGGGCGCTACCGCGTGGGCGCCGTGCTGCAGCCGCCCGCCATGGGCGACGACGCCCTGGCCCAAGCCTGGGAGCAGCAACTGGCAGAGGCCGGCGTTGCCGTATCCACCGCCCTGCGTGGCCAGAGCCTGACGCTGGATAGCGGCATCGCCCTGCAGGTGCTGCATCCCGGCCCTGATTTGCTCTCTCAGGGCAACCGCAATGAGAACTCGGTGGTGCTGCTCCTGACCATGGGCGAGTTCCGGATGCTGCTCACCGGCGATATCGAGGGCGAGGCCGAGCGTGAGCTGCTGCGAGCTGGCCTGGTGCCGCTGGTGACGGCCCTCAAGGTCGCCCATCACGGATCGCCCTCCTCCACCGGCGAGGCGTTCCTGGCAGCCTGCCAGCCCCAGATCGCCGTCATCAGCGTCGGCGCCGAGAACCGGGTGGGCCATCCCGCCTACGCCGTCTTGGAGAGGCTGAGTTCAGCCGGCGCTCGCATCCTCCGCACCGACGAGCTGGGAACCGTGGAGCTGGTGACCGACGGACAGCGCTTGTGGATACGCTGACGACAAGCCAAATGTGCCGAGGGAGGGGTCATCATCGTGCCGGATCCGGTCGCCTTCTGCGGGCGGCGTCAGTTCAGCGTGGGAGATATCCATGGCTATGTCTTGGCGCTGACCGAGCCCGTCTAGCTCTGGCCACCAACTAGCCTTGGGTTGCGGCGCGGCGGCGCCCATGCTAGGATATCTCACGTTGCTTTATGTGCGAAAGGAGAATTGAACATGAGTGTAAAAGTCGAAATCCGCTACTGCACCTCTTGAGGGTACCTACCCAGAGCCGCCAGTTTGGCGGAAAAGATCCTGTCCAAGTTCCGCAATAACCTCGCCCACGTCGCATTGGTCCCCTCCTCCGGTGGCGCTTTCGAGATCTACGTGGATGGCAAAGCACTCTACTCCAAGCTGGAGACGGGGCGCTTTCCCACCGAAGCCGAGATCCTGGAAGACCTCGAGAACGCCATCTAGCCCGGCTATGCAAGAGCCGAGCGCAGGGGGGACCGGCTTGTCCGTCCCCCCTGTGATGTCTCCCACGCCCTTCTTGGCGCCCTCAAGACGCGATGGTACACTCGTCCAATCGTAGGAACGGAACCATGGCGACGGGGAGGATCGTATGCCGCGAACGGTGCGCTTTGCTCTGATCGGGCTGGGGAACATCGGCCGCAATCTGCTGGATATCCTCGTGCATCGTCAGGAGGCCGTACATCAGCGCTACCAGCTCGAGTTTCGGCTGGTGGCCGCAGCCGATTCATCCGGCGCCTTGGTTGATCCCGCCGGCATCGATATGGCCGCCCTGCGTGACCGAAAAGCCGCCAGCAAGGGGGTGGCTACCATGGCAGGCGCCGCCCCCGGCCTCGATGCTCGCGACCTGGTCCGCGACCTTGACGCTGACCTCTTGGTCGACGCATCGCCCACCAACCTCGTCGATGGCGAGCCCGGCCTGACCTGCACCCGCCTCGCGCTAGAGCGCGGCATGCACGTGGTGGCGGCCAACAAGGCCCCACTGGTGCTGGCCTATGACGAGCTGACTGGCCTGGCACAGCAGAAAAGCCTTCGGCTCCTCTTTAGCGGGACCGTCGCCGGCGGCCTGCCCACCGTCAATCTAGGCGTGCGCGACCTGGCCGGCTCCGGTGTGCTCAAGGTCGAGGGCATCTTTAACGGGACCACCAACTATATTCTGACCCGAATGCTCGACGAGGGCATCTCGTACCAGGAGGCGCTCAAGGGCGCTCAGGAGGCCGGCATCGCCGAGGCCGATCCCACCCTGGATGTGGATGGCTATGACGCCGCCAACAAGCTGGTGATCATCGCCAACAGCGTGCTCGGGCGGCCCACCAAGCTGGCCGATGTGGCCATCGAGGGCATCCGCCACCTGACGCTGGAGGACCTCACCGAGGCCCGACGCCAGGGTTGTGTCATCAAGCCGCTGGCTGTGGCCGAATGGAACGGCGGGGACTATGCACTACGCGTGGGCCCGGTGGCCCTGCCCGAGGAGCATCCCCTGGCGCGCACCGGCATGTGGGATATGGGCGTGGTCTACACCACCGACTATATGGGGGTGATCAGCGCGGTGATCGAAGAAAAGGGCCCCGTGCCGACCTCGGCGGCCGTCCTGCGAGACATGATCACCATCTATGCCCAGTAGGCAGGGTCACCTCTTGGCGGGCGAGTCCCACAAGCGGATGGCGATGTCATAGATGGCGGCCACGATCAGCCCCCACGAGAGCATCAGCAGCATCAGCAGCCCCACAAAGGCCAGGGGGTTCTCTGATACTTGCAGGAACAGCTTGAGCAGGGTGACGTACATGCCGTTGCTCTCCCATCATGCGGGCTCGCCAGCCCAGTATAGCCGCGTGAGGCGGCTCGCGCAACGCAGCTTCTGGCCGTCGGCGTGGCGCTCATGAGCCAGCCCCTCGATCCAGGCCCTCTACGCGCGGCCCTGCTGACCTGGTACGCCCGCGCCCATCGCGATCTGCCCTGGCGACACACCGATGACCCCTATGCTGTCTGGGTCTCCGAGGTGATGCTCCAGCAGACCCAGGTGTCCACCGTGATCCCTTACTACCGCCGCTTTCTGGAGCGCTTTCCCACGGTAGCGTCGCTGGCGGGTGCCTCGCTCGATGACGTCCTCGCCGTGTGGCAGGGGCTCGGCTACTATGGTCGGGCGCGCAACCTGCATCGTGCGGCAGCTCTGGTCTGCGAGCAACACCAAGGCCATCTGCCGCGCGATCCGGACGCCCTCCGCACGTTGCCCGGCATCGGGGACTATACCGCCGGGGCCATCCTCAGCATCGCCTACGGCCAGCCAGTGCCCGCTCTCGATGCCAACGCCGTCCGCGTGCTGGCGCGCCTCCTCGATCTGGACGATCTCCCCACCCGCGCTCGCGCCCGCCGCCAACTTGCAGCGATGGCCCAGGCCCTGCTTCCCTTGGAAGACCCCGGCCGCCTCAACCAGGCCCTGATGGAGCTGGGCGCGCTGGTCTGCTTGCCCACCGCCCCGGACTGCCCAGCGTGCCCCTGGAACGATGCCTGCCAGGCTCTTGCGTGCGGAACCGTCGCCCAACGTCCCGTCCGCCCGGCCAGGCGTCAGGTGCCCACCAAGCGCTTTGTGGGCATCGGCTTGCTCGATGGCGGCTCGGTACTGCTGTGTCGTCGCCGTCCCAGCGGCCTTCTGGGTGGGCTCTGGGAGATCCCCAACGTCGAGCTCGCTCCCCAGGCCGACGAGATCGAGGCCGCGCGGAGATTGCTGGCCGAGCTAGGCCTGCGCGACGCGTCGCTTGAGGATCCCGCGCTACCCATCTCACACGCCTACAGCCACTTTGGCCTGCAGCTCCAGCTCTACCGGGGCAAGGCCGGGGGCGAACCGGGAGCCATCTCGCCCTGGGATCGCTGTGCCTGGTTCCCGCTGGACCAACTGGACCGTCTCGGCCTCACGGGTGTGACCCTCAAGGCCCTGGCGGCGCTGGGTGTGTTGCCAGCGCCGGCCGGCTAGCGGTCCGCGCCTTGGCCGGCCGATGGCCTCCCTGGAATGCCCGGCTCGGTCATGCGGCGCGCATCCAGGATGGCATCCAGCTCGTCGGCGGTCAGCAGGCCCTGCTCCAGCACCACCTGCCGCAGCGAGACGCCCCTGGCCAGCGCTTCCTGGGCCACCTTGGCCGCTGCGCTGTACCCGATATATGGATTGAGCGCGGTGGCGAGGCCCATGCTCCCTTCGGCATAGCGTCGGCAGCGCTCGGCGTCCGCTGTGATCCCGCGCACACAGCGCTCCGTGAACGTCGCCACCCCGCTCGCCATCACCTGGCATGATTGGATCAGGTTATAGGCCAGAATCGGCATCATCACGTTCAGTTCGAGTTGCCCCGCCTGGCCGCAGAGCGCCACGGTCTGATCGTTTCCCATCACGTGGTAGCAGACCATGTTCAGCATCTCGGCAATCACCGGGTTCACCTTGCCCGGCATGATGGACGATCCCGGCTGCACCGCCGGCAGCCGGATCTCTCCCAACCCGGTGGTCGGCCCGGCAGACAGCAGCCGCAGGTCATTCGCGATTCTGGTGAGGGTCACCGCCAGCGTGCGCAACGCCGAGGAAAAGTGCACCAGATCGCCGGCATTCTGCATCGGCTCGAACAGGTCGCCCGCGCTGATCAGGGGCTCGCCGGTGAGCTCCGATAGCCGAACGACCATGGCCCGGTGATAGTCGGGGTGCGAGTTCATCCCCGTGCCGGCCGCCGTTCCGCCGATCCCCAAACGGCGCACCCCCTCCAGCGCCTGCGCGATGCGCTCCCGATCACGCCGAACCGCCAGCGCATAGCCGCCGAACTCTTGGCCCAGGCGGATCGGCACCGCATCCTGCAGGTGCGTGCGCGCAGATTTGAGCACGTCGTCGAACTCTGTGGCCTTGGCCTCCAAAGCCCCGACCAGATCATCTAGCGCGGTCAACAAGCGGGTTGATTCGTGGATGCAGCAGATTCGCGTCACCGTGGGGATCACATCGTTGGTCGATTGCCCCATGTTCACATGGTCGTTGGGGTGGATCGGGTCATAGACCCCACGTTGCCCACCAAGAGACGCGTTAGCCAGGTTGGCGATGACCTCATTGGCGTTCATATTGTGCGAGGTTCCCGCGCCGGCCTGGAAGGGGTCCACGATGAACTGGTCCAGATGCTCGCCCTCGGCGATGCGCTGCGCCGCGGCTACGATGGCATCGCCGCGCCGTGCGTCCAGCAGGCCCAACTGCATGTTGACCTCGGCCGCAGCGCGTTTGACCAGGGCGGTGGACATGGTATAGGCCGGGTGCTGCGGCAGCCCGCTGATCGTAAAGTTCTCCGCCGCCCGCTGCGTCTGAGCACCCCACCAGGCCGCTGCCGGAACCTCCACCTGCCCCAACGAATCGGTCTCGATCCGCACGGAGGCGCTCTCGCCGCTCGCAGAACCGCTCATCGCCCTTCCTCCTGCTCGTGCTGTAGCTGTTGCCAAGCCATCAAATAGCCACGGGCGCGCTCGGCCTTGGGGAAGCGGTTGACCAGCTTCCAGAAGGCGGCCGAGTGGTTGGGTTCGATCATGTGCGCGAGCTCGTGAACCAGAACATAGTCCAGCACGAACAGCGGCGCGGAGCGCAGCCGATCCGAGATGCGGATGGTCCCGCGGCTGGGCGAGCAGCTCCCGAACCGTTTGCGCTGGTTCGTGACAAAGCGCACCTCCTGCCAGCGCAACTTGCCCCCAAAGTAGCGCTCGTTCAGGAGGCGGGCGCGCTCCTCCAAGAACCCATCCTGCTCGCGCGACGCCCTTTGGGCGAGGCTGCGCTCTGTCTTGGCGATCAGAACGTCGGCCGCGCGCAGAATCTCCGCCTCGCTGCAATGCCACGGGGCGCGGATCTCTAGCGTCGCCTCGTCGATCACCTCCAAGCGGATCGTCTTGCGGCGCCGCAGGCTGCGGACGATCCGCAGGCTCCATCGTCCACGTTCGATCACACGCGGCGTGGCTGGCTTGCCAGGGGGCACTCTTCCTCCGCTAGATGCTGCCATGGCGGCAAGGCAAACGCCCCACGTGCACTGCACATGGGGCGCTGTATGCCGAGGGAGGGATTTGAACCCTCATGGATCTAATATCCACCGCGCCCTGAACGCGGCGCGTCTGCCGGTTCCGCCACCTCGGCTGAACGTGCCGCACTATACCACCGTCCGAAAAAACTGTCAACAGACCCGCTCGCGATTGCACCTGCCATATCACTCTTGCGAACGATGCCCCAGAAGGCGTTGCATCAGCGTGCTCTCCTCTGCCTCCTCCTGGCCGCCACAGAAGAGTGACTGGGGGGCCTCTTGAGGAAACAGGACCGAGATGGCTTTGTGGGCCACCGAGATACGTACGGGCGTGTTCCCCACGGTGTCACCATCCAGATGCAAGGGCAGCGGCTGCTCGCTGCGCAGCTCGATCTCGCGCGCGGCATGGTACTCGATCTTGGGATCCTTGGCGTGCAGGTTGGTCAACACCGAGCCGGCGTGGCGCATGGCGTCCAGCATGCTGCCGCCCTTGAAGAGAAACACGTCCAGGATACCGTCGTCCAGCTTGGCGGAAGGGGCTACGCGAAAGGCCCGGCCATAGAGCTGGGCGTTGCACACCAGCGCAAAGACGATCCGTTGGCGCATGACCTTACCATCCAGCACCACCGTCGTCCGGGTGCCGCGCAAGCTGGCGGCCACCACAAAGGCAGCTACCAGGTCGGCCAGATTGCCCACGCTCCGCCGCAGGGTACGATGGCGTTCGACCTCCTCGGCCACCTGGGCATCAAAGCCGATGCCCGTCCACAGCAGAAAATAGCGGTTGCCTGTCTTGCCCAGATCCACCCGCCGCGTCTGGCCTTCCACCAGCATACGGGTCGCGTCCAGGATATTGCTCTTGCCCCGCACCGACCAGGTGGGAATCCCCACCATGTGCGCCCACACATTGCCCGTGCCCATAGGGATCAGGCCCAGCCTACAGTCGCTATGGGCCAGGCCCGATGCCACCTCGCCTAGGGTGCCGTCGCCCCCCATGGCAACGGCCACATCCATCCCCGCCGAGGCCGCCTCGCGGGCATAGGTCGTGCCGTCGCCGGGGCCGTAGGTGTGCCTGATAGTGACGTCCCATCCCTGCTCGCGCAAGAGGCCCACCACGTCGCTCACCAGATCGTCGGTATGGTGGCTGCCTGCCGCTGGGTTTACGATCAGTCGAGCTTTCATGGCCCCGACTATAGCCGTGAAGCGAGCGATTGTCCATACGCAACTGGCGTTGCCGGAGGCGGCAGCGGTGGCTGATGACGCGAGGTGGTGCGCGGATCAGCCGTCGTGCGTCCCAACCGGGCTATCCAGGCTTCGCAGCCGCTCGCGCTGCGCGGCGACACAGGGCGGGATGGACGCAAGGTTCTCTCCCGGATGGGGAGCACACGCCGCGATCTCAAGCAGGTAAGCCATCCCTGCTTCCAGGTTGCCGCGGTACTTTATCAGGTAACGCAGCTCCTGGTCGGTGCCGGTGTAGCGTCGGGCCAGCCTCTCGTAATCGTCGACATAGAGCACCAGCTCCTGGGCGAACATGTGGGGGCGGTGATCGGGCACTAGAGAGGGGCCCCGGCCATAGATCTGATCTACCATCTCGCGCAGAGAGTAGGTCCGGTTGAACCAGGCCAGGTTGGGTCCAGGGCAGATCGCCTGCGGAGAGTCGGCCTCCTCGGCCAGGCCGAGGGCGATCTGCGCGCCGTTTCCCAGATGATCGCAGATGCAACTGCGATCCATGACCGCAGCTCGGCGCACCGCCTTCTCTGCTTCCGAGAGATCAGCGCTCTCGATCTTGGCCAGTTTGTGCCGCTGGTATTCGCTCGAGGCGACGCAGATCGCCCGTTCCGTGAACTCGGTGTTGGTGACGGCGAATCCCTTTGGGCAGGGCGACCCGGGCGTGCCCGCCGCGATGCGTGCCTGCTTCCAGCGTTCCGACCCGGAGCCTCGTAGGTTGTTAAAAGGGATGCCCAGGGGAGAAACATTGCTGACGTATAGGTCGTCGCGTCCCGCCCCGGCGAGCAGTTCGCGGGTGGCCTGGTCCACGCAGGTGGCTTCGGGTACCAGCAAAAAGGGCGACGCCCAACCGGTGCTGTCTATGCCGAAATCATGATGGAGGCGCAGCGCCTCGCCATGGGTGCCCAGGCCGCCCTGCACGGTGATTCGTGGCTGGCTCTCCCTCGCCGACGCAGGATAATCCCACCCCTGCTCCTGATAAAAGGCCACGACCTTGGCCCGCACCGTTGCGCCAAGCTGCGGGCGGTTCTCGGCAAACTCTTGCAGGATGCTGGGAAGCAGATTGCCGTCGGTGGCAAAGGCGTGCCCCCCGCAGTTCAAACCGGACTCGACGCGAAACTCCGATACCTCCAGCCCCTTTCGCGCCAGGTACTGGCTCTGGATACGTGCCGAGCGAAAATCGCTCACCTTGATGACGATCCGTTTCTTGGGCTCGCAACCGTGGTGTCGATAAAAATCGGGAAACTCGGCCATATAGTTGTACAACTCTTGATTGATCCCAGCCGACAGCACCAGGGCTGAAGAGACGCGGCTGCGAGCATAGCCCCGCATAGCTGCCATGGCATCGCGATGCTCGGCTCCCAGGGGCTGCCCCTGGGGATCGTAGGTGACCCGATCCACCTTGACCATGATGTTCACATCGATGGAGCCAGGGCGCATGCGTTTGGTCAGCGCGCGTGCCAGGACGTCCCGTTGCGGCCCCGGCGCCATGCCCAGCAACCGGCCATAGTCTTGCTTGAGTGAGCTGCTCTCGGGCAAAAGCTCAAAGTAGAGGCTCTTGTCGTTACCAGCCTGGAACGGCAAAGCCTGAATTGCCTCGAACTTGCGCGTGACGATCTCATCCACCACATCAAGGTAGGCTGTGATCCGCCGAGCGCGTCCGTCGGGAGCAGAGCGTGGGATCGGAGCGAATGCTAGACCGTGTGAGTGGGCATAGTGCCTTCGCACTTGCTCGAGGAGCAGGTCGTCGACCAACGAGATGACCGAGTCAATCCCGAGGGGGGCGACTCGGATAGGCGTGTCCACCGAGTGGCCGGTGCCCATGACCGGGATGACAAAGGTGTGGTAGCTACAGTCCATTGCTATTCCTTGCTAGATGCCTGTTCGGGCGGCCTGACGGCAAGGCCGCCCGACAGAGTCGAGTTTCCCAAGAGCATTCGCCTGTGGGAACACCACCACACAGCGCTGGTTGTGGGCCGGCACGGGCGTCTCGGGAAGCGTTGGTTGACAAGATTCTCCTGGCTAGCAAGAATGAAGGAGCGGGTCTCTAGCTTGGTGTGGGGTATCCGCCAACCAGAGAGGTGACGTTGCGAATCATCGATTTTCACACGCATATTCTGCCGCCCGAACTCATCGCGCAGCGCGAGGGGTTGTGCCAACGCGAGCCCTGGTTCGGGCGGCTGTACGCGCGCCCCCACGCGCGGCTGGTCCCCGCCGAAGATCTGATCTCCCAGATGCAAGCGGCCGGGGTCGCGGCCTCGGTGGCTTTCGGCTTCCCATTCCAGGATATCGGCCTCTGTCGCGCCTGCAACGACTATGTGCTCGACGCGGCGCGCCGCTATCCCGAGAGGATCCTCCCCTTTGGGGTCACCAATCCCCGCGTTCGCGAGGGCCTGACGGAGGCCCGGCGTGCCCTGGAGGCCGGCGCCATCGGGTTGGGCGAGCTGATCGCCGATGGTCAGGGCTATGCGCTGGACGACGCGCGCACCATGCGTCCCCTGATGGACCTAGCGCTACAGCACGGCGCACCCGTGCTGCTCCACGTCACCGAGCCCGTGGGCCACGACTATGCCGGCAAGGGCTGGCAGGGCCCGCGCGAGGCCTACACGCTGATCACCCGCCACCCCCAGAACACCATCGTGCTGGCCCATTGGGGCGGTGGCTTGCTCTTTTACGAGCGTATGGCCGAGGTCCGTCAGGCTTGCGCCCATGTGTACTATGATACGGCTGCCAGCCCTCTGCTCTATGAGCCATCTCTCTATGCCGACGCCCTCCGATGGGCGCCCCACAAACTGCTTTTTGGCAGCGACTATCCGCTTTTGACGCAGCGGCG
The DNA here is from genome assembly GCA_964624695.1 of uncultured Anaerolineales bacterium. Classification (GTDB taxonomy): domain Bacteria; phylum Chloroflexota; class Anaerolineae; order UBA1429; family UBA1429; genus DAIRUQ01. The sequence continues at coordinate 62,985 of CAZUZB010000002.1, forward strand.
CTGTCTGGCCGCCGTGCCGGTCGATCTCCCCGGCAGCAGCGCCTTGCTCGGAGCCAATGCGGACCGGCTTCTCGGATTGTCCCCGGCTGGAGGTGACCACCATGCCTAGCATTCGATCCTTTGTCGCCGTGGAGCTCGACGCGGGCATTCGCTCCATCCTGGGGCGCGCCATCGCCCGTCTGCGGGCCGAGGAGAGCGGCGGCCTGGTACGCTGGGTCGATCCCGAAGCGATCCACCTCACTCTGAAATTCCTCGGTGATGTCGAGGAGGGCCGCCTCGACGTTCTGCGCCGCGCCCTGGATCGCGTTGCCGCCGCCCACACGCCGCTCCAATTGCCTCTGGGCGACCTGGGCTGCTTTCCCAATCCGCGGCGCCCCCGCGTCTTTTGGGTCGGCGTGGGCGACCCGAATAAACGCCTGGAGGCCCTCGTCCAAAGCGTGGAAGATGCCCTCGCCCGGGTCGGCTATGAGCGGGAGCCACGCCCCTTTGCTGCACATCTGACGCTGGGGCGGGTCCGCCGCGACGCCCCGCCCACGCGCGTGGCTCCTCTGGCCAGCGAAAGCTTGCTCGACCTGACGCGCGGTCAGACGATCGACGTGGAGGGGATCAGCCTCATGCGCAGCGATCTGCAGCCTTCCGGAGCACTCTATAGCCAATTGCATCATGCCAGGCTTATCCGGTAGTTCCACCATGCAATGGAGCGACCAGGGTGCCAGCCGGGCGGGGCGACATACCGTCATCCCGCGAACCCTATGCTTTCTGCGGCATGAGAATCACCTGTTGCTGTTACGCGGGGCTCCCAACAAGCGGCTCTGGGCCGGGCAACTGAACGGTATCGGCGGACACATCGAGCCGGGCGAGACGCCTCTCGAGGGCGCCTACCGCGAACTGCGCGAGGAGGCTGGTGTCATCCCGACGGAGCTTGGCCTGCGAGCTGTCATCCATGTCTCGTCGGACCATCACGAGCCGGGCGTGCTCTTGCTGGTCTATCTGGGGAGCGCCCCTTCGCGCGCGGTGTGCGCTGGCCCCGAGGGCGAACCTGTCTGGTGTGACCTGGAGCGCCTGCCTTGGCCTGAGATGGTGCATGACCTGCCCTCGCTGCTCCCATTGCTGCTGGACGACGACCGGCCGGGCATCATCTACGGCGAGTACCGCGCCAATCCCGATGGCTCTATGCGCCTACGCTTTGCCTGAGCGTTCGCGTATGGGCACAGGGGCTGTGGTATAATCGGCTCGGAGAACTGTTGGGCTCGAGAGGTATCCATGGAGAGCTATGCCGTTTCGCTTTGATAGGGAACGGGTCAATCGCTATCGCTTTCTCAAGCAGCACTTGGCCGCGCCTGCCAAGACCAAGGATCTCGCCAGAGTCATCGAGGAAACCGGTCCTATCCGCTCCGTGCCGGCGAGCAGCTCCTACCTTTCGCTTTGGGCGCGTGCGGCGGGCTTTCGCCACCGTAACCTGGACGATGCCATCGTTCAGGCGCGTACCCTTGCCAGCGTCCGGGGCATGCGCGGCAAGCTCTACATTGTCCCCATCGGCCATCTGCCCAGCTACTATCGCTTGGCGCAGAGCGAGTTTCGCAACGGCCTGACGGCAGTCACGGACGAGATCCGCGCCCTCGTGGGCCAGGCGGCCTCGCAGGACGCCTCTACTTGCGAGGCCCTAGAGCAACGCGTGCTCGAGATCCTCGCCACCAGGGGCCCCGCCACCATCGCCGAGCTGGATGTCATGCTGGCGGCGGCATGCGCCCAGCCAGCTACGGGCGAATTCGGCATACGCCTGGGCCAGCACCTCATCCCGGCCATGGAGGCCCGGGGGCTCGTCGTGCGTGCCGGCAGCAAGGGCGGCTGGCGCAGCGAGCAGTACCGCTATGCCGCCGTATCGGCATGGCTCCCCGATCTCGACCCGAGCAGCCTGTCCTGGCGGGAAGCCGTCGAAGGGGCCCTTCTGGCCTACATCCGCGCCTATGGCCCCGTAACCCTCGGCGACATCGTCTTCTGGTTTGGGAGCGTCCCGCGCAGCCAACTGGCCGGCATCCTGCTTCGGCTCCAGCGCAAGCTGTGGCATCTCGAGATTCGTGGGTTCCACGGCGATTATGTGATGCTCCGCGAGCACATGGAAGAGATGGGCGATCGACGCCTCCCTTTGGGCAAGGTGGCGCTTCTCCCACCTCGCGATAGCTACCTGGCCGCCTATGGCGATACCCAACGCCTGCTTGACCGCGCTGACCGCGACAGGGTGCTCGATCGCGCCGGCGAGCCCGGCGGCACCATCTGGCTCGATGGTAAGGTGATAGGGGGCTGGTGGACGCGCCCCCACGAGGAAGGCATCTTTCTGCGGTTCTTTGAGGATATCGGCGCCGACGTCGTCGCCCTGGTGGGCGAGCGGGCGCGGCTCATGGCGCGCTTCCTGGAGTATCGCGCGCCCCAGTTGGATCTGGGTGCCTATGGTGACGCGAGCCCCGATGAGGATGACTTTACGATGACGGCTAGCATCGTGCGCGAGCAACAGAATGTCGGCTCAGGGGAGGCGCTGTGAGCGCAAAGACGTTCTACCTGCCCACCCATGTATACACGGGGCGGGGCTGTTTCCACGAGATCGGCACCGTGTTGGCATCTTGTGGCCAGAGGGCGCTCCTCGTATGCGGGGGACATGCTGTTAGCCATGGTCTGGTGGATCGGGCCACCGCGCTGGCTCAGGCGGAGGGCGTCGACCTGGCCGTGTATCCCTATGCAACCCAAGAGCCCCTCCTACCCATGGTTGAGGCGGCCCTCGGCGTCGCCCGCTCCGCGAGCTGTGACGTCATCGTAGGGCTCGGCGGCGGCAGCGCCATCGACCTGGCCAAGGCGGTCGCCGGCCTGGCCCCGCTTCAGGGCACACCGCGCGAATACTTGGCGGGACGGCCGGTGGATGGCCCCTCGCTGCCGCTGGTGGCTGCACCTACCACCTCGGGCACCGGCGCCGAGGTCACCAAGAACGCGGTGCTCATCGACCCCGAATCGGGCGTCAAGACGTCCATCCGCGATGACCGCTGGTTTCCGCGCTGGGCCGTGGTCGATCCCGAGCTCACCCTCACCATGCCTCCGGCCGTCACGGCCAGCTCTGGCAGCGACGCCCTCTGCCAGGCCATCGAGGCCTATACATCCATCGGCGCCACGGCCATCACCGACGGTCTGGCCGAGCGGGCCATCGCCCTGATCGGCGGATCTCTTCAGCGGGCCTACAAGGACGGCGACGACCTGGACGCCCGCGACGCGATGGCTTACGGTAGCTTGCTCGCAGGGATGGCGCTCTCCAATGCGCGGCTCGGTGCGGTGCATGGCATGGCGCATCCGTTGGGGGCCACCTACGGCTTGGCCCATGGCCTGGTCTGTGGCCTGTTGCTGCCATACACCATGGCCTATAACGCGCCCGAGACGCCCAAATACGCAGCCGTGGCGCGCCTGCTCGGCGTAGCGCCCGCTGGCATGAGCGACCCAGAGCTCCGCCAGGCTGCGGTGGATCGGGTGGCCCAGCTTGTGCGGGACATCGGGATTCCATCACATCTGGGGCCGCTGGGCGTGCGCGCTGCGGATCTCGATGATATCGTTGCGGCCTCGCTGCCGTCCAGCTCCCTCAAGCATAACCCGCGACCCTTGGATGCTCACGACGTGCGATCGATCCTCGAGAGTGCGCTATAGGAGGTGAACGTGGAACGGGTGAACGAGGCCGATCTGGCCTTTCGTGGGGGGGATAGCGGCGTCAAATACCTGATGCGCGGCCCTCATCTCGATTGGGGCGTCATCCTCCTCAAAGAAGGGGAAACGCTGGAGGGGCACTACCATCGGCAGGTGGAAGAGACCTTTTACGTGCTCCAGGGGGAGGCGACCTTTGCGGTGCAAGGCAAAGAGACTGTCGCCGGGCCCGGCGTCGCCCTCCGGCTAGAGCCCGGCGAGGGCCATGCCGTCCGTAACGCCGGCCACGATGACCTCAAGATGGTCTTTATCAAGTGGCCCTATCTGCCCGAGGACAAGGTCTCGCTCTAGCATGGGCTCGCACGGCCGTGGCCGGCACTAGGACCCGGCCTGCAGCGGCTCGCGTTCCAGCGCGGCGCGCGCCTGGCGCGTATACGGCAAAAGGCTCGCGTGAACCCGACCGTTGGTGACCAGCCAATCGCCCTGGTGCAGCGCGCCCGGCCCTCCGGCCAGGTCGGTCACCCTGCCGCCGGCTTCCTCCACCATCAGCCAGCCGGCCGCCACGTCCCATGGCTGGAGCGTGAGCTGAAAGTAGGCATCAGCCCACCCCGCAGCGACGGCGCACATCCCAAAGGCCGCGCTGCCCCGCGAGCGGACGGCGTCCACCACTGGCACCACCGCCCTCAACAGGTCTGCCATGGCGTCGCGCGGCGCCGGGTCGCGCGGCCAATCCAGCAGCACCATGGCGCTGGACATCTCGGCCGTCTGCGAAACCGCCAGTCGCTCCCCGTTGCAGTAAGCGCCCTGCCCTCGTTGGGCCGTGAATAGCAGCCCCAGCAGCGGATCGTACACCGCGCCGCACTGCACGACGCCATCGCGCGCGGCGGCAATAGACACGCTGAATCCTGGCAATCCCCTGGCATAGTTGGTGGTGCCGTCCAGCGGATCGATGTACCAGGCCAACTGCCCTGGGGCCGGCTCGGGCCGGCTGGCCGCCTCCTCCGTCACGATCAACGTGTCGGGGCTCCCCGCACGCAGCAGCGCCACCACCGCCCTCTCCGCGGCGAGGTCGGCCTCCGTCTGAAGATCGCGCAGGCCCTTGGAGCGTACCGTCATCGGCTGATGGTAGAGCTTGAGCAACTCGCGTCCGGCGGCTTTGGCCGCCTCCACTGCCAGATTCAACATGGTCACCTCGGTCGTTACATGTGTTGGGCTTCGTGCGAAAGCATCAAGGTAGCCCAGAAGGTGACGACCGTCAAAGAGCCACGGTCTCGGGTCGACAAAGCCCCCAGCTCGACATATAATCGCGAGATATGGATACCGTCTGCGCAGAGGGGAGGGCCAGGTGACCGAACTCGAACAGCTATGTGACCAGATCCGCACCTGCCAGAAGTGTCGGCTTGGTCTCCGGCGTACCCATGCCGTGCCCGGTGAGGGGCCCTCTAGTCCCTCCATCATGTTTGTCGGCGAGGCGCCCGGCTATCATGAAGATCAGCAGGGGAGGCCCTTTGTTGGCGCCGCCGGCAACTATCTCGACGAGCTCTTGGGGATGATCGGCCTCTCCCGCGCCGACGTCTATATCGCCAACGTCATCAAGTGCCGCCCTCCGGATAACCGCGATCCTCAGCCGGACGAGATCGAGGCTTGCCAACCCTACCTGGAGCAGCAGATCGCTCTCCTCCAGCCCAAGATCATCGTCACGCTCGGACGCTTTTCCATGCGGCTGGCCTTTGCCGGGGCGACCATCAGCCGCGTGCATGGCACCCCCAAGCGCATCGGCGATATCGTCTACTTTCCCATGTTCCATCCCGCGGCGGCCCTGCATCAGCCGCGCTATCGCAGCCTGATCGAGCAGGACATCAAGAAACTGCCCGAGATCCTGTCCGATCTACACGCCCTCTCTGACGAGTCCGAGCCGTCGCCCCCCGAGCAGTTGTCATTGTTCTAGGGGGCTCTGTTGACACAATCGGCACTTTCCATCGTTGCTCTGGGGGGGCTGGGCGAGTTTGGCCGGAACATGCTCGTCTTTGAGTACGAGCGCGAGTTGATCATCGTCGATGCAGGGCTCATGTTCCCCGAGTCCGAAATGCTGGGCGTGGACGTGGTCATCCCCGATATGCGCTACGTCGTGGAGCGCAAGGATCGCGTGCGCGCCATCATCGTCACCCACGGCCATGAGGACCATATCGGAGCGCTCCCCTACCTACTGGCCCAGATCGCTGCGCCCATCTATGCGACGCGACTGACCCGTGGCTTGATCGAGGGCAAACTGCGCGAGGCCGGCATCCACGGTGCGGATCTCCATACCGTCACCCCGGGTGATGTGCTCCGCCTCGGCTCCTTTGTCATCGAGTTCTTTTACATGACCCATAGCATCCCCGATGGCGTCGGCCTGGCCATCCGCACGCCCGTCGGCCTGGTCGTTCACTCGGGCGATTTCAAGTTCGACCACACGCCGGCCAACGGTTGGCGAAGCGACTTTGCCAAGCTGGCCTCCCTCGGCGGCGAGGGCGTGCTGCTCTTGCTTTCCGATAGCACCAACTCCGAGACGCCCGGCTATACCCCGTCGGAGCGCGAGCTGGGCGAGGTGATGGGGCGTGTGTTCCAGGCTGCCGAGGGGCGCGTGATCGTCGCCACCTTTGCCTCCAATATCTCGCGCATGCAGCAAGTGATGGATCTGGCAGCGGCTGGCGGTCGCCAGGTCGCCGTGGTCGGCCGCAGCATGGTCACCAACATGCGCATCGCCCGTGACCTCGGCTATCTCCGCGTTCCCGACGAGCTGCTGGTGGCTCCCGACGCGCTGGACCGCCTCGATCCGCGGCGGGCGGTCGTTCTCTGCACAGGCACCCAGGGCGAGCCGACCTCTGCGCTGGTTCGCATGGCCCACGGCGATCACCGCCAGCTCGCTGTCGGCCCCGGCGATACCGTCATCGTCTCGGCAACGCCCATCCCCGGTAACGAAAAGCTGGTCCATCGCACCCTCGATGACCTGTTCCGCCTCGGGGCCGACGTCTTCTATGACGAGGTCCTCAACGTCCACGTCTCTGGCCATGGCGGGCGCGAGGAGCAGAAGATGCTCCTCAACCTCGTTCGGCCACGGTTCTTTGTGCCCATCCATGGCGACTATCGCCATCTGGTGCTGCATCGTAACCTGGCCGTGCAATGTGGCATCGATCCGTCGCGCGCCGTGGTCATCGAGAGCGGCGATGTCCTCGAGCTCGACGGCCAAAACGCCCGCGTCGTCGATCACGTCAGCGATGACTTTGTCCTGGTGGATGGCCGGAGCATCAGCGACCTCGGGCGCAACGTCTTGTCGGAGCGCCAGCGCCTATCTACCAACGGCGTTGTGGCTGTCTCGGTCCTGCTGGACAAGTTCACCGGTGGCCTGCTTGGAGACCCCATCATCGAGACCCGTGGCTTTGCCTACGAGGGCGAGGCGCCCACCTTTCTCGATGCGGCCAGGGCCGAGGTGCGACGGGCCGTGGAGCAGGGCGGCACCCGCAGCGAGCTCGATGCCCGCATCTCGCGCTATCTCGCCAAGGCCGCCCTGGCGACTACCGGCCGCTATCCTTTGGTGGTATCTACGGTGCACAAGGCATAGTCAGGCGCAGGAAGCATGACCAAGCGGCGAAAAACACGTAAAAAGCCTATTACCTGGAAGCTCGTCCGTCAGAGGCTGGGCGCCTTTTTCGAAAGCCCTTGGATTGCCAGAATTCTGGGTGGATTGCTTCTGGCCTTGGCTGTGCTGGTAGCAGTCTCGATCCTGGCCGATGGCGATGGCAAGGTCACCAACTGGGTGGCGCAACGCACCAGCCTCTACCTGGGATGGGCCGTGTATGTTCTGCCCCTCGGCCTCGCGGCGCTGAGCGCCTATGCGCTGGTCTGGGGCGCCGGCAAACGCCCGCGCTTCCCGTGGGTGCGGACTCTGGGGGGGCTGCTGCTCCTGGCAATGGCCCTGGCGCTCACCCATCGCTTTGGCCGGGTCGAGGCGGCCCCCGAGGCCGTCGGGCGCGGCGGCGGGCTGATTGGTCGCACGGTGAGCGTTGGCCTCTCGCAGCTTCTTGGCTCGGTGGGCGGAGTGGCCCTGGCGCTGGCTCTGGTGGCGGTCGGGCTCTCCCTCGCCCTGGAGGCCCCCCTCTCGGCGATGGCTGCCGCACTAGGCCGGGTATTCGGCCCCGTTTGGCGCTGGCTGGTGGGGGCCTGCCGATCTGTGGCCCACCTGGTAGGGAGGGCTGTTCAGGCCGTCGCCAGACCATCGGCGCCCCCGATCTCGCCAGCCGCGCCAAGATCGGCTGCCGAGACCCCTCCCCGCGCGGAGGGGCGGCCCGCAAAGCGGCCCAGCCAGCCCGCTGCTGCCTCGCCCCCGTCTCCGGTTGATGCAGATAGCGACGACGCTGTCATCGGCGGCAACCCCGATCTGCCCTGGGAGCTACCCCCTCTGGGGCAGATGCTCGATACCGAGTCCGAGATGTCTGTCAGCATATCCGAGCTTCGCAACCGCGCCCGCATCATCGAGGAGACGTGCCGCAGCCTGGGCGTGCCAGCGACGGTGGTAGAGGTCAACCCGGGCCCCGTCGTTACCCAGTTCGGCCTGGAGCCCGGCTATCTCGAACGGCGCGACAAGAACGGCTCGGTCCAACGCACCAAGGTCAAGGTGAGCCGTATCGCGGCCTTGGCCAACGATCTGGCCCTGGCGTTGGCGGCCTCGCCGGTGCGAATCGAGGCGCCCGTGCCCGGCAAAGGCATCGTTGGTCTGGAGGTGCCCAACGCCAACCCCGCCACCGTGGGCCTGCGTGGTGTGATGGAGACGCCTGCGTTCCAAAAGCTGCCCGGCACGCTCCGTTTGGCGCTGGGACGCGATGTCGCCGGCCGCCCCGTGGTCGATGACCTCCAGAGTTTGCCGCATTTGCTGGTGGCGGGCGCCACTGGTTCTGGCAAGTCGGTCTGTCTCAGCGCCATCATTGCGGCGCTCCTGTGCCAGAACACCCCCAAGCAGCTCCGCCTGATCATGATCGATCCCAAGCGGGTGGAGCTTTCGGCCTTTGGCGGCATTCCCCATCTGGCGGCGCCGGTCATCGTCGAGATGGAGCGGGCTGTCGGCGTGCTCCAGTGGGTGCTCAACGAGATGGACCGTCGGTACAAGCTCCTCGCCAAGCTCGGCGCCAGGAACATCCACGCCTTTAACGATCTTGTCCGAGACTCGCCCGGCGAGCAGCTTCCCTACATGGTGGTGCTCATCGATGAGCTGGCCGACCTGATGCTGGTCAGCGCCGACGCCGTGGAGGCCAGCATCTGCCGTCTGGCGCAGCTCGCTCGCGCCACCGGCATCCATCTCATCGTCGCCACCCAGCGTCCCTCGGTGGACGTGGTCACCGGCCTCATCAAGGCCAACCTCCCCGCCCGCATCGCCTTTGCCGTGGCCTCGCAAACCGATTCGCGCGTCATCCTGGATTCCCCTGGCGCCGAATCGCTGCTGGGTCGTGGCGATGGGCTGTACATGGCGCCTGACAGCGTGCGTTTGATGCGTATGCAGGGCTGCTGGGTCTCGGACGAGGAGTTGCGCCGCTTGATCGTCTGGTGGCAAGAGCAGGCGCAGGCGCTGCACTGGTCGCCCGCCGACGCCCCCGATAGCGCCCGTTGGGACGCCTCCGATCGCGTCGTCCAGCCGCGGCTATGGGTTGACCCGGCAGACGATCTGCCTGGAGATGACGACGAAGACGACGACCTGTTGGGTGAGGCCATCGATCTCGTCTGCCGCGAGCAGCGTGCCTCTGTATCCATGCTGCAACGGCATTTTCGCATCGGCTATACCCGGGCGGCGCGCCTCGTCGATGCCCTGGACGAACATGGGGTCATCGGCCCGCCCACCGGATCCAGCAAGCCCCGCGATGTGCTGCTGCCGTCTCCCGATGAGCCGGTGGACCAGACCAGTATTTGATTGATAGAACGGTATAGAGCGGATGAAGGGAGTATAGTGGCGCGTGATCTTGATATCCAGGCGCTAGAGCGCATTGTCGGAGCTTCCAACGTATCCACCCGCGACGCCGACCTGGACGCCCATAGCATTGACGAGTCCCACAGTCGTCCCGGCCGCGCCGACGTAGTTGTCTGGCCGACCACCACCGACCAGGTCTCTGCGCTGCTCGCCTGGGCGCAGCAAGAGCGTGTGCCGGTCGTCCCCTGGAGCGCCGGTTCGAGCCTCGAGGGGAACCCGGTGCCGAGCCACGGAGGGCTCCTCCTGGCCATGTATCGCATGAACAAGGTCCTCGAGATCCGCGAGCGTGATCTTCAGGTCGTGGTGCAGCCGGGGATGGTCTACGCCGAGCTGAACAAGGAGCTGGGTCGCCAGGGCATGTTCTTCCCGCCGGCGCCCGGTAGTTCCGAAGTGGCCACCATCGGGGGGATGGTCAGCAACAACTCTAGCGGCATGCGCGCGGTCAAGTACGGCGTCACCCGCGACTATATCCTCAGCCTGGAGGTGGTCCTCGCCGGCGGTCAGGTGCTGCGCGTCGGCAGCAACGCCACCAAATCCAGCAGCGGGTACGATCTGGTGGATCTCTTTGTGGGCTCCGAGGGCACGCTGGGCGTCGTCACCGAGGTTACCATGCGCGTGGCCGGCCTCCCCGAGCGCGTTATCGCGGTGACCAGCTCGTTCCCGACGCTGGACGGCGCCACCAGCGCCGTGTATGAGACCCTGCGCTGCGGCCTGGATCCCGCGGCCATCGAGATTCTGGACGCCGAGACCATGCGCATCACCAACGAGCAGCAGGGGCTGAGCCTGCCCGTCATGCCCACCCTCTTTGTCGAGTTCCATGGCAGCAACGATGGCCTGGCGCAAGAGATCGATTATCTGCGCGAGATCTGTGACGAGTGTGGCGCCGTGCGGTTCGATGCGGCCGAGTTCACCGAGGCGCGCGAAGCCCTATGGAGGGCGCGGCGGGAGGCTCGCGAGTCGATCAAGCACACCCATCCTGGCAAGACGCTCATCGGCGGCGATGCTTGCGTGCCCATGTCGCGCTTTGGCGAGCTGATCAGCTATGCCCACGCGCTGGCGGAAGAGTCGGGCGTGCGCATCTATGCCTTTGGGCACGCGGGCGATGGCAACCTGCACACCGAGGCCATCGTCGATGGCGACGACCCCGCATCCTTCGCCCTCGGCGAGGAGCTCACGGCCAAGATCATCCGGCGCGCTCTAGAGATGGGCGGCACGGCTACCGGCGAGCACGGGGTGGGTCTGATGAAGCGTTCCTTCATGCGGCAGGAGCATGGCGCGGCGCTCGATCTCATGCGAACCATCAAGAACGCGCTGGATCCCCT
>CAZUZB010000002.1:74076-75322 GCA_964624695.1 uncultured Anaerolineales bacterium
GAGACCGAGGCCTATCCAGGAGATACCGTCGCTTTGCGCAAGAGCGCGCGTCGTCTCTGGTTCTGTGACGTCGGCTCTGGAGCCGGGTTCCCTGGGCTGGTCCTCAAGATCATGCTCCCCGAGGTCAAAATGACCTTGATCGAAGCCACTCGCAAAAAGTGCGAGTTCATGGCGCATCTGGTGGAGCGCATTGGGCTTTGCGATGTCGAGGTGATCCACGCCCGCGCCGAGGAACTGGGGCACTCGGATCAGTACCGCGAGCAGTATGACATAGCGCTCTCGCGCGCCGTCGCGCCTCTGCCCGTGCTGGCCGAGTACTGCCTGCCCCTCTTGCGTGTCGGCGGACGGATGGTGGCGCAAAAGGGCCCCGATGTCGCGCTGGAGGTGGACGAGGCACAGGGCGCTCTCGATGTTCTGGGGGGCGCTGTGGTGGCTACCAAACGCGTGCAGTTGCCCGACGTCCCCGGCGATCGCTACCTGGTGGTGGTCTCCAAGACGGGGCCGACGCCCGCTGTCTACCCGCGTCGGCCGGGCATCCCCGCCAAGCGCCCTCTCTAGCTCGGCGCGCTAGCGGGCGCCTCTTCCGGGGCCGTATACGGCGTAACGGTGCCCTTCTCCACGCGCCACGTGGCGGCTCGGTCTCGCAGGGCTTGCGGCAATGCGGTGAGTCTCGTCGTCGTCACCAGAACCTGGTCGGCAGCATCCATCACCGCCAAGAGCTGCTGGCAGCGCGCACTGTCCAGCTCCGATGCCACGTCGTCCAGCAGGAGAATCGGCCTCTCCCCGGCAACGCGGGTGATCAACCGCATCTCGGCCGTCTTGAGCGCCAGGGCGGCGGTGCGCTGTTGCCCCCGTGAGCCATAGGCCGCGGCATCCCAGCCTCCCACGGTAAAGCGGAGGTCATCGCGATGGGGTCCCACCACGGTGATCCCTCGGGCGATCTCCTCTCGACGCAACGACGGGAGAATCCGGCGCCACCTGGCCGCGATCTCGTCTGCATCGGTCGCCTCCAGCGGCGAATCTCCCCGCGATTCCGTGTCGCGCTCCGCCAACGACGCTGCATACGCCAGCGCGAGGGCCTCCCCACTGGCCGTCAACTCGGCATGGGCCGCTGCGGCATAGCCATTCAGCTCGGCAACGGCCTCCTGCCGCCGCGCCAAGATGCGCGCCCCCAGGCTTACCAGTTGCTGATCCCAATAGGCCAGCTCATCAGGACGCGACTCTCGCTCGCGGATGCGCTTGAGCA
>CAZUZB010000003.1:0-4106 GCA_964624695.1 uncultured Anaerolineales bacterium
CGGCAGCCGTTGGCGATGGCCTCCAGGGCCGGCATGATCTGGCTCACATCGCCCACGTCGGTGGATCCGGCGCCAAAGCCGCTATCCCACCAACCCTCCTCTCCCACCAGCGCCACCGCCTCGCCCTGGTAGAGTCGCGCCAACTCGCTGCAGGCGCGCCGGGGCTGGTACCCGGGGATGCTCTCGATCTCGGCCTCGGCTCCCAGCGCCAATGCCCCCGCCACCAACGCCCGATCCACGCGCTTGGCCGCCGCGCCGATGGCATCGAGGCTGGCCCCGCGAACGTACATCTCCATCTGCACGTCGGACGGGATCACGTTCACCAGATCGCCGCCGCGGGTCATGATGGGGTGCACCCGGATATGGTCGTCATCGCGAAAGGTCTCGCGGTTGGCGTCGATGCCGTGCAGCGCCACGGTGGCCGCCGCCAGCGCGTTGATCCCCTCGTGGGGCGCGCCCCCGGCGTGGGCCGCCTTGCCGATAAAGCGCGCCCGCTTGACCACACACCCATTGCAGGCGCCACCAGCCGAAAAGCTGCCGCCTTCGCCTCTCGCGCCCTGGTGTGTCGAGAGCACCATATCCACCTGGTCGAGGGCGCCCAGCCGGATCAGCTCCTGCTTGCCGCCCAGGAACCGGATCGTGCCCTGCTTCCGCAAGCCCAACCGATAGTCGATCTCGACAAACTCTTCCGCGGGCACGGCCATCAGGAGCACGTCACCATCCAGCTCTTCCATGGCGTCGCTCTCCACCAGACCATAGGCCAGCGCCGCCAAGTTAGCGACCTGGGCGTGATGGCCGCAGGCATGCGCCGCCCCAGTATCCGGCGAGGCGAACGGATGGCCGTGCACCAGCACCGAGTCCATCTCGCCCATATAGGCCACGGTAGCCCCGTGGCCCCGACCGCTCAGCCGCCCAATGACTCCGGTGACGGCGACGCCAGTCTCGGTGGGTATGCCCAGCGCATGAAAGAGATCGGCCACCAACCCGGCCGTCCGATGCTCCTTGAAGCCCAGCTCGGGATGGCGCAGGATATCCTCGCCCAGCGCCACGATGTCGTCACGGCGGGCGTCAATCGCCTGGCAGATCCGCTCCTTGAGCTGCGTCACCTGCATGGTTCCGTCTCTCCTTGCTGCTATGCATCCACAGCGCTGGCGCGGACGATGCGCGCATAGGCCTCGCCGCTATCCTTGATGATGCGTTCTTGCGTCTCAAAGTCGACATGGACCAGGCCAAACCGGCGGCTGTAGCCGTAGGACCACTCGAAATTGTCCAGCAACGACCAGGCAAAGTAGCCTTTCAACGGCACGCCCTGTGCGATGGCCCGAGCGCAAGCCTGCAGATGTGCGCGCAAATAGCTCTCGCGCTCCGGGTCATGGACCCTGCCATCGTCACCCACCTGATCCTGCCACGAAGAGCCATTCTCGGTGACATACAGGTCGGTCCCCGGGTAGTCGCGTCCTAGCCGCACCAACAGATCCTCCAGCCCCTGTGGGAACACCTCCCAATCCATGGCGGTGTACTGCCCCTCGGGCCGCACGACGCCATAGCCAAAGGGCCCATCGCCATGGCGGGTGACCACCTGCCGAGAGTAGTTGTTGACCCCGAGAAAGTCGATGGGGGCCTGGATCGTGGCTAGATCTCCTGGCGCCACGTTGGGCATGCGCCAGTCGTAAAAGGCGCACATATCCTCGGGGTAAGCGCCCCGCAACACCGGATCCAAGAACCAGCGGTTCGCAAAGCCGTCGGCAATACGTTGCGCATGGCGATCATCGTCGCTGTCGCTGGCGGCGTACACCGGCGAGAGGTTCAGGGTAATCCCCACCTTGGCCTCATCGCCGCAGATCTCGCGCAGCACCGGCACCGCCATGCCGTGCGAGAGCAAGAGATGGTGCGCCACCTGCAAGGCCACGCAGGTGTCTTGCCAGCCCGGCGCGTGGATGCCCATCATGTTGCCCAGAAAGGCCACCACCCACGGCTCGTTGTGGGTGATCCAGTGAGACACCCGATCGCCCAGGCGCTCGGCCACGATCCCCGTATAGTCACGGAACCGGGCGGTGACATCTCGCACCACCCAGCCCCCCTTGCCCTGCAACGCGCTCGGCAGATCCCAGTGATACAGCGTGACGTATGGCTGGATGCCGTGCTCCAGCAGCTCGTCCACCAAGGCATCGTAGAAATCGAGCCCCTTGGCGGACACCTCGCCCTCGCCCGTGGGCTGGACCCGCGGCCAGGAGATGGAAAAGCGGTAGGCCCCCATGCCCATCCTGGCCATCAGGGCCACATCCTCCCGGAACAGGTGATAGTGGTCATCGGCCACGTCGCCCGAGTGCCCCTGAAACACCTTGCCCGGCCAATCACAAAAGTCGTCCCAGATGCAGCGACCGCGCTCCGCCCGTCCCCCCTCGATTTGGAACGAGGCGGTGGCGGTGCCCCAAACAAACCCCTCTGGAAAAGCGCCCTTTGCGCCCATGTCTAGCTCCTTTGCTACAGCACCCATCATCGGGATCATGATAGAGAGCGCCTGCCCCAGGGTCAAGGGCAGGACGTCGCGCCTACAGCCAAACTCTTTGAACCCTCTCTACTGGCCCGCTTGACAGTTCCGCCGAATGCGCCTAGACTCGCAGCATCATGATCAAGATGGGAAACGCACCAACCCATAGCGCTCGCTCCATCAGGAGGAGCTCCAGGCCATATCCGGACGTGGCGTCTGGCTAGTTGCGCTTGGGGTGTCATGAGTAAGGATCACCCACCAGCTCTCCAGACGGAGAGCTGGTTTTTTTGTTTGGCGCAGTGGGAGAGAGACATATGCCGATCATCAACGTGGGCGTATTGGGAGCCACCGGCTTTGCGGGCCGCGAGCTGCTGGCCATCGTCGGCAAGCACCCATCGCTAAAGCTGGCCTTTGCGGCCTCCGAGAGCTATGCCGGCAAGCGCTTCAGCCAGGTCTATCCGGACCCCGTGGACGTGGTGCTGGTGGCCCCTGATGACGCGCCCCTGGCAGAGGCCGACCTGGTCTTTCTCTGCACGCCTCACGGCGCATCGGCGCAATGGGCCGTCAAGGCGCTGGAGGACGGCTGCCGCGTGGTGGATCTATCGGCGGACTTTCGCCTCCGTGACCTAGCCACCTACGAACGCTGGTACGCCGCCCACCCCGCCCCTCGTTTACTGGAGGAGGCCGTCTATGGCCTGACCGAGCTGGCGCGCGACGCCGTCCGCGAGGCGCGCCTGGTGGCCAACCCTGGCTGCTACCCCACCTCGGTGCTGCTCCCTCTGGAGCCACTATTGCGGGCGGGCGCCCTGGTCGGGGCAGGGATCATCGTTGATAGCAAGTCCGGCACCTCGGGCGCCGGGGCCAGCCCCACCGCCAAGACCCACTTCATGTCGGTTCACGACAACTTTTCCGCGTACGCCTTGGGCCACGCCCACCGTCACGTCCCCGAGATGGAGCAAGAGCTGAGCGCCTACGCCGGCGCAGCCGTGCACGTCACCTTTTCCCCGCATCTCCTGCCGGTAGCCCGGGGCATTCTGTCGACCATCTATGTGCAGCTAGCCGAGACCTGGACCGCCGAGCGCGTCACCGATCTGTGGCGCCAAGCCTATGCCGGCGAGCCCTTTGTGCAGATCATGCCGCCCGCCGAGCCGCCATCGCTGGCTCACGTGGCCCGCAGCAATCGCATCGCCATGTCCGCGGCCGAGAGCGGCGTTCCCGGGCAGATCGTGATCGTCTCGGTGCTCGACAATCTGGTCAAAGGTGCATCAGGCCAGGCGGTACAGAACGCCAACGTCATGTTTGGCTTGGCCGAGACCGACGGATTGCTCTAGGGAGAGGCCATGGATCAGAGTCTACGCGTCATCAAGGTCGGAGGGGCCGAGCTGGCCGAGGGGCCGCTCCTGCAACGCCTGGTCACTCGGCTGGGCGCCCTGCGCGCCCGCTCGCCGATAGCCCTCGTCCACGGCGGCGGCCCCGAGATCGCTGCCCTGCAGCGCCGGCTGGGCCTGGAACCGTGCTACGTCGAGGGGCTGCGCGTCACCGATGACGCCTGCATGGAGGTTGCCGAGATGGTGCTCTCTGGGGCCGTGAACAAACGCCTGGTCGCCCATCTCGT
>CAZUZB010000003.1:4206-5437 GCA_964624695.1 uncultured Anaerolineales bacterium
CTGGAAGGCGTCATCACCGGCGGCATGGTGCCCAAGATCCGCTCCGCGCTGGAGGCGCTGGTCGCCGGCGTGAGGCGCGTCCGCATCACCAACCTGGACGGGCTGGAGCAAGACGGGGGCACGTGCATCGGGATCACCAAACAAGAGCAAGGAGAACTGGCATGAGCGCGCAGACCATGACGACCCAAGAGATGGAACAAGCCTATGTGGTGCAAACCTACAGCCGGGCTCCGTTCGTGCTGAGCCACGGCGAGGGGGTGTACCTCTATGACAGCGACGGCAAGCGCTACCTCGACCTGGTCAGCGGCATCGCCGTCAACGCGTTGGGGCACAGCGACCCCGAACTGGTGGGCGCGATCACCACCCAGGCCGCGCGCCTGATCCACGTCTCGAACCTGTACCACACCGAACCGCAGGCCAAGCTGGCCCGGATGCTGGTCGAGCGCTCCTTTGGCGACCGCGTCTTTTTCTGCAACTCGGGCACCGAGTCGGTGGAAGCAGCGATAAAGTTCGCCCGCAAGTGGGCCCACCAGCGGGACGCCTCCAAGACGCGCATCGTTGCCTTTGAGAACGCCTTTCACGGGCGGACCATGGGCGCCCTGGCCCTCACGCCGCGCGAGCACTACCAGGCGCCTTTCCGGCCGCTGATGCCCGGCGCTAGCTTTGCCACGTTCAATGACCTGGATTCCGCCGCCCAAGCACTGGGTGACGACGTCTGCGCCTGCATCGTCGAGCCGGTGCAGGGCGAGGGCGGCGTCAACCTGGCGGATCCAGGCTTCTTGGCGGGCCTGCGCCAGCTCTGCGATCGTCACCAGGCCTTGCTCATCTTTGACGAGGTCCAGTGCGGCCTGGGTCGCACCGGCAACCTCTGGGCCCACGAGCTGGCTGCCGTCACCCCGGATATCATGACCCTGGCCAAGCCGCTGGGTGGCGGCCTGCCCATGGGCGCCGTGGTGATGACCGAGGATGTAGCCAGCGCCATCTCTCCCGGCGATCATGGTAGCACCTTTGCCGCCAACCCCGTGGTCTGCGCTGCAGCCCAGGTGGTTCTGCGGCGCGTGTCCGATGCAGGTTTTCTCGGCCACGTGCGCGCCATGGGGGAGCTCTTTCGCGCCGGGCTAGAGGCGTTGGCCGCCCGCCACGAGATCGTCGAGAGCGTCCGCGGCCTGGGCCTCATCTGGGGCATCCCCCTCAAGGTCGACGCCGGCCCGCTGATCGAGGCGGGCTACCA
>CAZUZB010000003.1:5537-9852 GCA_964624695.1 uncultured Anaerolineales bacterium
CGCGAGTTCTGCGTGGCCGAGCTCGACGGCCAGGTGGTAGGATGCGCCGCCCTCAGCATCTTTTGGGGGGATCTGGCCGAGGTCCGCTCGCTGGCGGTGAGCAGCGCCCACCGGGCGCGAGGCATCGGCGGGCAGTTGGTCCAACACGTCCTCCGCGACGCGCAAGCGCTAGGCATACCCCGTGTATTTGCGCTAACATACGAGGTCTCGTTCTTTGAAAAGCTGGGGTTCAGGCGGATCCAACGCGACGAGCTCCCGCGCAAGATTTGGCGCGATTGCATCAACTGTGCCAAATTCGCCGAGTGCGATGAGACCGCTCTGATCATCGATACCGCATCATCTGAGGAGTAATCATGATGAAGGATCACGTGGCAAAGTGCGTGCTGGCCTACTCTGGAGGCCTGGATACCTCGGTCATCGTGCCCTGGCTGCGCGAGAACTATGGCTGTGAGGTCATCTGCGTCACCGCAGACCTGGGCCAGGCGGAAGAGCTCGACGGCCTGGAGGCCAAAGCCCTCCAGAGCGGCGCCAGCAGGATCTATATCGAGGATCTGCGCGGCGAGTTCGTCAGCGACTATATCATGCCCACCCTCATGGCTGGGGCGGTGTACGAGCGCATGTATCTGCTCGGCACCTCTTTTGCGCGGCCGCTCATCGCCAAGCGCATGGTCGAGATCGCCGAGCTCGAGGGCGCCGACGCCGTGGCCCACGGCTGCACCGGCAAAGGCAACGATCAGGTGCGCTTTGAGCTGACGTTCAAGGCGCTCAACCCCAAGTTGCGGGTCATCGCCCCTTGGCGCGAATGGGAGATCCGCTCGCGCGAGGACGCCCTGGCCTACGCCGAGGCCCACAATGTGCCGGTGAGCCAGACCACCCGCTCCATCTATAGCCGCGATCGCAACCTGTGGCACCTCAGCCACGAAGGCGGCGTGCTGGAGGACCCCTGGCAAGAGCCGTTGCCGGACATGTTCGTGCTCACCGTGGATCCCGAAGACGCCCCAGACACGCCCGAGTACGTGGAGATCGACTTTCGCGAAGGCGTGCCCGTCCGCCTCAACGGCACCAGCATGGGCGGCGTGGAGCTGATCGAGGCGCTCAATGCGCTCGGCGGCAAGCACGGCGTCGGCCGGGTGGACCTGGTCGAGAACCGCCTGGTCGGGATGAAGTCGCGCGGCGTCTATGAGACGCCTGGCGGAACCATCCTGCACGTGGCCCATCAGGCGCTAGAGAGCCTCTGTCTGGACGGTGAGACGCTCCATTACAAGGACGTGGTCGCCCTGCGCTATGCCGAGCTGGTCTATAACGGGCGCTGGTTCACGCCGCTGCGCGAGTCGTTGGACGCCATGATCCGCAAGACCCAGGAGCGCGTGACCGGCCGCGTCCGCATCAAGCTCTACAAGGGCAACTGCACCGTCGCCGGCCGCAAGTCGCCGTACAGCCTCTACCGCGAGGACTATGCCACGTTCGGCGCCGATGACGTGTACGATCAGGCCGACGCCGAGGGGTTCATCAATCTGTTCGGCCTCTCGCTCAAGGTGCGCGCTCTGGTGGATGCCGAGGGCGTCCGCAGCGAATACGACCAGCCGGACTATACCGAGTTCAAGCGAGACTAGCACCATGACCAGGCTGTGGGGCGGGCGTTTCACCGGACCAACCGACGAGCTCATGTGGGCGTTCAATCGCTCCCTGGACGTGGATCGCCGCCTGGCCCAGCAAGACGTGCGGGGCAGCATCGCCTACGCCCGCGCCCTGGGCCGGGCAAGCGCGCTCGCCGAGGCTGAGGTCACCGGCATCGTCCACGGCCTAGGCCTGGTGGCCGACGAGCTGTCTGACGGCAGCTTTGTCTTTGTCGAGGGCGACGAAGACATCCACACCGCCGTCGAGCGCCGCCTGGGGGAGCTGATCGGCGAGCTCGCCGGCAAGCTGCACACGGGCCGCAGCCGCAACGATCAAGTGGCCACCGACGTGCGCCTCTACCTGCTCGCAGCGCTGGACGAGCTCCGCGCCCAGATCGCGCAGGCCCAGGCCGCCATCGTCGCCCAGGCCGAACGCCACCTGGACGTGCTCATGCCCGGCTATACCCATCTCCAGCCCGCCCAGCCGGTCCGCTTCAGCCACTGGCTGATGTCGTTCTTTTGGATGCTGCAACGCGATCGCGAGCGCCTAGACGAGGTCCGAGCGCGGGCCTCGTCTTGCCCCTTGGGCGCCGGCGCGCTGGCCGGCAACGCCTACGGCATCGACCGAGAGGCCCTCGCCCAGGAGCTCGGGTTCGACCGGGTGTCCGAGAACAGTATGGATGCCGTGGCTGACCGCGACATGATGCTGGATACCCTCTACTGGGGCGCGGCTCTGGGCGTGCATCTCAGCCGCCTGGCCGAGGATCTGATCATTTACTCCAGCGCAGCCTATGGCTTTGTGCGGCTCGACGAGCGCTATACCACCGGGTCGAGCATCATGCCGCAAAAGCGCAATCCCGACAGCCTGGAACTGGTGCGGGGCAAATCCGGCCGCCTCGCGGGGAACCTGATGCGGCTGCTCATGGTGGTCAAGGGCATCCCCTCCACCTATGACAAGGATCTGCAAGAGGACAAGGAGCCACTGTTCGACACGCTGGATACGCTGGCCATGCTGCTGCCCATCGTAGCGGGGGTGATCGCCACCCTGGAGGTGCGCCCCGAGGCCATGCGCGCCGCCCTGGAAGACGGCCTGCTGGCGACCGATCTGGCGGACTATATGGTCAAGCGGGGCATACCGTTCCGGCAGGCCCACGCGTTGGTGGGCAGGGCCGTGCGCGCTGCGGAAGAGGCCGGGGTGGGCTTGCGGACTCTGCCGCTGGCGACCTATCAGGAGATATCAACGGTCTTTGGCGATGACCTGTACGCTGCGCTGGACATGGAAGCATCGGTAGAGGCCCGTAACGTCACCGGCGGCACCGCCCGCCAGGCCGTGGCTGCCCAGATCGCGCAGGCGCGCGACCTGCTCCAGACCGAACCCTAGGCGTCGGGCCATCTCTGGCTAGAGCCCGACGCCGGCGATGGTCGTGCCGCAGGTGGCGCAGGCTCCCCCGCGCAGATGCCGCGATACGATCCGATAGCCCGAGCGACCGATCACCGTCTCGCCGCACTGCGGGCAGTAGGTGGTCTCGCCCTCATCGCCGGGCAGGTTGCCCACATAGACATAGCGCAATCCCCGCTCACGGCCGATGTCTCGCGCTCGCCGCAACGTGGCGGCCGGCGTGGGGGGCTTGTCCAGCAGACGGTAGGTGGGGTGGAACCGGCTCACGTGCCACGGCGTCTCGGCTCCCAGCTCGTCGGCGATGAACCCGGCGATCTGGCCTAGCTCCTCATCCGAGTCATTCAGCGTGGGGATGACCAGCGTGGTCACCTCCAGCCACACCCCGCGCTCCTTCATGCGCACCAGGCTATCCAAGACCGGCTGCAACCGGGCTCCGCACTGCTCACGGTAGAATCCGTCGGTGAACGCCTTGAGGTCCACGTTGGCGGCATCCAGCAAGCGCTCGCCATCGCGTGGCGCCAGCAGATCCAGCGCCTCTTCGGTCATATAGCCGTTCGAAACATAGACATTGAGGATACCAGCCTCATGGGCCAGCCGGGCCACGTCATAGGTATACTCGAAAAAGACCGTCGGCTCGGTATAGGTGTAGGCAATCGAGGCACAGCGGTAACGCCGCGCCGCGTTCACCACCTGCTCGGGCGGCACATACGTCCCTTCGACGAGTTGGTGGTCGCGCGGAAGCTGCGAGATGCTGCTGTTCTGGCAGAACGAACAGCGGAAATTGCATCCCACCGTGGCGATGGAAAGCGCATCACTGCCCGGAAGCAGATGGAACAGCGGCTTTTTCTCGATGGGATCCACCGCTTGCGAGATCAACCGCCCATACACCAGGCTGTAGAGGACGCCCTGATGGTTCTCGCGTACCTGGCAGATCCCACGAGCGCCGTCTTGAATGCGGCAGCGGTGCGCACACAGGTTACATCGCACGCGGTTGTCATCGCGCCGGTCGTAGAGCATCGCCTCGCGCATGCCAACCTCCCACGCACACCGGGCTATGCGTCAGGCCACGGAACCACACAGATAAAGCGCAACAGGGCGTCGCCATCGTTGGCAAAGCAGTGGGCCTCGCCAGGCTTGGTAAAGACGCACATGCCCGGCACCAGGTCGGCCTTGTCATCGGCAGCGCGCACATAGCCCTGTCCCTCGAGCACATAGACCTCGTGTTCCCACGGATGCTCGTGGTAAGCGGTGGCACAGCCGGGCTCCACCTCCACGATCCGCATGGCAAAGTTGGGCGCGT
>CAZUZB010000003.1:9952-14035 GCA_964624695.1 uncultured Anaerolineales bacterium
CGGTCGATCCGGCTGCCCTCCTGGCGCAAGCTGTCGTTCAGGTGCAAGCAGCCCAGGCCCTCCATGCCAAACAGCTCCCCTACCCTGGCCCAAAAGCTGGCATACCCCTCGCTCCCGGCCAGCTGGTAACCCGCCGCCACGGCATGCGCCGTATCGATGCAGATACCCACCCGGCGCTTGTCGGCAACCCCGTCCAGGATCTCGGCCAACTGCTCCAGCCGATGCCCCAGGCTGCTGCCTTGGCCCGCGGTATTCTCCAGCAGCAGCCGCACGTCGCCCTCGCTCTCTCCCAGGGCCCCCCGAACGGCCTCGGCCACCCTGTCCACCCCCGCCGCCTCGCCCGAGCCGGTATGCGCGCCCGGGTGCAGCACGTAGCGGTCGATCCCCAGCCGCTGGCACCGTTGCAGGTCGTCGCTCAGGGTCGCCAGCGAGCGCCTCCAAAGCCCCGCCTGGGGCGATGCCAGGTTGATCAGGTACGACCCGTGCACCACGATGGGGTGGATGCCGGTGGCCTCGCGCGCCGCGCCAAAGGCAGCCACCTGCGCTTCATCCAGCGGAGGGGCACTCCAGCGCGTGGGCGCCCGCAGAAACAACTGGATGGTATCACAGCCGATGCTATCGCCGCGAAAAAGGGCCTGCGCCAGCCCTCCCGCCACGGACATGTGGGCACCCAGACGCGGCATGCTCGCCCCTTTCCTATGTCAGCGATTTTAGGGTCGCTGAGAGACCATGTCAAAGCTCGATCTGAGTTCGCTGACCCAGCCCCCATTCTATTGACCCCGCGATATAGCTGCGCTAGAATCGCCCAGGTAACGGCCGCTCGTTCTCACTGAGGGATGCCATGCCTTCCTCCCGGAAGCGTCTCTTGCTGCTCATCATCAGCCTGCTGGCCTGCCTGACGTTGGGCTTTGGTCCGCCCACGCTCACCGATGGCGACATCCCCACCCGCACCCTGACGCCGCAGCAGCTCCGGGCCATGCGGGTATCGGCCCCGCCCACCATCTCGGCCGAATCGGCCCTGCTGATCAATGTCAGCAGCCGTGAGATTCTCTACGAAAAGAACGCCCGTGAGCGGCGTGCGCCCGCCAGCTTGACCAAGCTGGCCACAGCGCTGGTCACCTTGCAGCGCGGCAACCTGGAGGCAGAATACCCCGTCTGGCCGGTGGATCTGGCCGCCACCTCTTCCGCCGGCCTTCGCAACGGCGAGTACGTCACCGTCTGGCAACTGCTCCACTTTACGCTAATCCCCTCGGACAATGCGGCCGCCGCTTGCATCGCTCGCAACCTGGGGGGAGACGTCGGCACCTTTGTGGGATGGATGAACGAGCTGGCCGCAAGCCTCGGGCTCCAGGATACCCACTTTGCCAACCCGCATGGCCTGGACGATCCCGAGCTCTACTCGACCGCCTACGATATGGCGATTCTGGCGCTGCATGCCATGCAGGATCAGCGCATCGCCGGCATCGTCAGCCTCTCGGAAGCCGTGGTCGCCAAACACTGGTTGATCAACACGAACCAGCTCCTCAGCACCTATCCAGGCACCATCGGCATCAAGACGGGCACAGAGGAAAAAGCGGGCGAGTGCTTGATCGCTTTGGTCAAGCGCCCGCAAGGCACCGTCATGAGCGTGGTGATGGGATCCACCGACCGATACCTGGATTCCGTCCTGCTCCTGGATCACTACTATGCCAACTATGCCGAGGTGATGATCTCGACTCCTGATATCGCCCTGAACCGCTATCAGGACGATAACGGTGTCTGGCGGAGCGTCCAGATCAAAGAGCCGATCGGCCTCCTGGTGCATCCGTGGCAGACGGGCACCCTCTCGATCTATCGGCGCATCGACGACACCCGCGCCGGGCTGGCTTCTGGCACCCAGGTAGGCGCCCTCGAGATCAGCGTGGCGGGCCAACTGGTCCGCAGCGAGCCTTTGTATGTCCGCTGAGCAGCAGGATCCACGCGGCGAGCGCCTCCAGAAGGTGCTGGCCCATGCCGGTGTCGCCTCGCGCCGTCGCTGTGAGGAGATCATCGCCGCCGGGCGGGTACGCGTGAACGGCCGCGTCGTCACCACTCTGGGCACCCGCGTCGACCCCGAGCATGACCGAATTGAGGTGGACGGCCAGGCCATCGGATCCGCGCCCCCGCTCTACTATGCCCTGTACAAGCCCACCGGGGTCATTTCCACCGTTCGCGATCCCCATGGGCGGACCACTGCCCGTTCGCTGGTCCCCACAGAGGAACGCATCTATCCCGTGGGACGGCTGGACCGCGACAGTGAAGGGCTGTTGCTCTTTACCAACGATGGCCCCCTGGCGCAGCGGCTGATGCACCCGCGCCATGAACACGAGAAACAGTACTATGCGCTGATTGAGGGCATCCCGACGAATCAGGCCCTGCAAGCGTTGCGCCGTGGCCTGGTTCTGCCAGGCGAGACCCGCCCCCTGAAGGCCGAAACCCAGCGCCTTCCCGCCGCCTGGCACTGGCGCGGCCACCGCGCCCCACAGGGATGCCGCTGGTTGAGCATCATCCTGCGCGAAGGACACAAACACCAGATCCGCCGCCTGCTCCAGGCAACGGGCCATCAGGTACAGCGCCTAATTCGCGTCCGCATGGGCACGCTCATGCTGGGCGATCTGGAGCCCGGCCAGGGGAGGTGGTTATCCCCCAGTGAGCGCGATGCCCTGCGGGCGAGTGCGGGGCTGGGCACGCGAGAGGCAGAGCGTTGAGAGAGATCACCATCGCCATTGACGGCCCCGCCGCCTCGGGCAAGAGCACCGTGGGCGCGCGCCTGGCCCAAGAGCTCGGATACCTCTACTTTGATACCGGCGTCATGTATCGGGCGGTCACCTGGGCCGCTCTGGATCGAGACATCCCCATCGCCGATGAGGAGGCCGTCACGCGCCTGGCGGAAGGCATCGAGATCCGGGTGCTGCGGCCTACCGCCGATGACGGGCGCCAGTACACCGTGCTGGCCGACGGCACGGACATCACCTGGGCCATCCGCTCGCCCGAGGTCAATCAGGGCGTCAGCCCGGTCTCGGCCTACCCGGGCGTGCGCGCCGCCCTCACTGCCCGACAGCGCGCCATCGGCGCAGCCGGTGGGGTGGTCATGGTGGGGCGAGATATCGGCACCGTGGTCCTCCCCGAGGCCAAGATCAAGGTCTACCTCGACGCTTCGCTCCATGAGCGGGCCCGCCGTCGCCACCTCGAGGATCTGCGCCGTGGCAAGCAGAGCGACCTGGCCCAAGTCATCCAGGATCTGCGACGACGTGACCGGATCGATAGCACCCGCGCCGCCGCCCCCCTGCGGCCGGCCGACGACGCCGTCATCCTGGATAGCACCAACCTCACGGCCGATCAGGTGGTCGAGCGGATCCTGGCGATGGTCCGCCACCGCGATGGCGACGGCGCTCCATGAGCCAGGGCGGCCTCGTGCGCGGTGTTGCCCCCAGCAGCCTGGCCGACGAGATCGGCATCGAGCCCGGCGACCGGATCCTCTCGGCTAACGGCCATCTTTTACGCGATGTCATCGACTTTCAGTTCTACGCCGGCGACGAGATGGTGGTGCTGGAGGTCGTGCGCGATGACGAGATCCACCGGATCGAGATCGAGCGCGACCTGGACGAGACCTGGGGCATCTCGTTCGCCGAGCCCACCTTTGACGGTATGCGCCAGTGCACCAACCACTGTCCCTTTTGCTTCGTCCAGCAGATGCCCCCTGGGTTGCGTCCGTCCCTCTATCTCCACGATGACGACTATCGTTACTCGTTCCTCTATGGCAACTATGTGACGCTGACCAATATCGGCGATGCCGATTGGGAGCGCCTGGGTGAGCAGCGCCTCTCACCGCTGTACGTGTCCATCCACGCCACCGATCCCGCCATCCGGCGGCGCCTGCTGGGCAACCGGCGCGCCCCTGATGTGCTCCAGCAGATCGGCCGGCTGGGCGAGATGGGCATCCAGGTCCACGCCCAGGTAGTCGTGTGCCCAGGCATGAACGACGGCGACGTCCTGGCCGAGACGGTCCACGAGACGGCCGCCCTGCACCCCACCGTCCAGAGCCTGGCCATTGTGCCCGTCGGG
>CAZUZB010000003.1:14135-16849 GCA_964624695.1 uncultured Anaerolineales bacterium
CGAGACGGCCGCCCTGCACCCCACCGTCCAGAGCCTGGCCATTGTGCCCGTCGGGTTGACGCGGCACCACCGGCCCAGCATCCGTCCGCTGACCCGTGCGGACGCCCAGGCTATCCTCGATCTCGCCGATCGGTTCTGGGCCAGCCCTCCTGTCGGCATCGCCCATACCTGGCTCTATCCCTCGGACGAGATCTATTTGCTGGCCCAACGCCCCATCCCGCCATCCCCGTTCTATCAGGAGGAGGCCCAATACGAGAATGGCGTGGGCATGGTGCGATCGCTGCTTGACGATTGGGCCCAGCTTGCGCGCAAGGGCCTGCCGTCTCGCCTCCCCTGCCGTGAGATGACCTGGGTCTGCGGCGCCCTCATCGCGCCCACCCTCACCAACCTCGCCCAGGCCTTTGAGGCGCGCTCGGGCTGCCGGGTGCAGGTGCTCCCCGTCGTCAACCGCGCCCTCGGCGAGACGGTCACCGTATCGGGGTTGCTATTCGGGCGCGATCTGATCGCCGCCCTGCCAGAGGTCGGCCCGCGCGACCTGGTGGTCCTGCCGCGCAGCATGTTCGATCAGAGCGGCACCAAGACGCTGGACGATCTCACGCGAGACCAGATCGCATCCGCCATCGGCCGTCCCGTGGTGGTGGCCGATACCCTCTCTGATCTCGTCGCGCAGCTCGCGGGGCTCGGGGAGAACGCTGAGCCCTGAGAGATAGACCGTCGATATGGACAGACACGTCGCCTAGCCTATAATGGACGCGCCTCGCAAAAGAGCTCAAGGGAGGACACGGATGGCAGAGATCCGGCTGGAGAACGTTACGGTCACCTATGAACCGTCAAAAGGACCCAAGCTCCTTTCCACCAAGGGTGTCCGCAACTATATGAGCGACTTTGCCGATCAGGACTTTGTGTCGCGAGTCCGCGAGGTCGAGCGCGAGCATGACACCCTGCGCGGCGACGGAACCGTGGTCGCCTTGGATGGCATCGACCTCACCATCCCAGACGGCAAGACCGTCTCGGTGGTCGGGCCGTCCGGCTGCGGCAAGAGCACCCTGCTGCGCGTGGTAGCCGGCCTGCACGAGCCCGATGAGGGCGCCGTCTACTTTGACGGCCAAAACATGGCCGAGGTCAAGCCCAAGGATCGTGGCATCGGCATGGTGTTCCAGAGCTATGCCCTCTACCCTCATATGAAGGGCGAGGGGAACCTAGGCTTTTTCTTCAAGGTGCGCAATCGGCCGGACGAAGAGATGCAAGAGCGCATCCGCATCACCTCCGAGATCATGGGCATCGGCTTTGAGCACCTGCTCTCGCGCAAGCCCGGCAACCTCTCCGGCGGGCAACAGCAGCGTGTCGCCATCGGCCGCTGCATCGTCCGCGACCCCACCATCTTTTTGTTCGACGAGCCTCTCTCCAACCTGGATGCCAAGCTACGCGCCAGCACGCGCGTCGAGATCCGCCGGCTGATGCAGCGCTTTGCGATCACGGCCATCTATGTGACCCATGACCAGGTAGAGGCCATCACCTTGGCCGACACCATCGTGGTGATGAAAGACGGCAAGATCCAGCAGCAAGGCACTTATGACGAGATCACCAAGGCGCCCAACACGGCCTTTGTCGCCAGTTTCCTCGGCATGCCGCCCATGAACCTGATGCGAGACTGGATCGTGACGCCCGAGGGCACCCTGCAGAGCGCCTATGGCACCATCGCCATCCCAGCCGCCTACCGGGATCGGGTCGAGCCAGACCAGAAGGTGATCCTCGGGTTCCATGCCAACGACGCCAGCGTCGTAGCCAAGGGAGGCGCCGGCGATTGGAGCGGCCCCAAGCTGGACGCCGAGGTGCTCAACACCGAGCCCAACTTTGCCCGGCACCATCAGATCGTCAACGTGCAGGCCGCCGATCTGATCTTTGGCGTAGAGGCGCCGCTAGACCTGCGAGCCAACACCGGCTGGCAGGTGGAGGTGCTCATCCCCGAGGAGACCGCCTACCTGTTCGATCAGGAATCTGACCAGAGGATCCCGCCCGCGTAGCGTTCGCTCTTCAGAGACCAGAACGGGGAGGCGACCGATCGCCTCCCCGTTGTTTGTTTCGTCTCCCCACGCCTTAGGCCGGGCTCAGGCTGGCCGCATCTTCGGCGGCCGCCACAACCATGCCGTGCTGGTCGTCCACCCGCGAGAGCAGGTAGCCGCCGACCACAAAGAGCGTCACCAGCGCGAGGATCGCGTACCGGCTGGAGCCCATGGCCGCCCCCACAAAGCCGAACACTGACGGGCCGATGATGCCCGAAAACTTGCTGCTGATATCGTAAAAGCCAAAGAACTCGGCCGAGCGGCTCTTGGGGCTCATGGCGCCAAAGAGTGAGCGGCTGAGTGCCTGGCTGCCGCCCTGCACCGTAGCCACCAGGAACGCCAACACCCAGAACTGCCACGTGTTCGTCACAAAGTAGCCGAGGACCGAAATGGCGCCATAGATGGCCAAGGCCAGCAAGATGGAGCGCTTGGTGCCGAGCTTTTTGGCCAGCCACCCAAACAGGAACGAAAAGGGCGCCGCCACGAACTGGACCATCAAGATGGCGCCGATCAGGTGCTCGCTGGGGATGCCCAGCTCGGCGCCATAGATAGCCGCCATGGTGATGATCGTTCCAACGCCGTCGTTATAGAGCCAATAGGCGACCAGGAACTTGAGCAGTTCGCGATACTGGCGGATATGCTGAAAAGTGT
>CAZUZB010000003.1:16949-20214 GCA_964624695.1 uncultured Anaerolineales bacterium
TAGGCGACCAGGAACTTGAGCAGTTCGCGATACTGGCGGATATGCTGAAAAGTGTACTTGAGCCGTTGGAAGGCAACGCGGAGATGTCGCCGCGACTCGCCGGGTTGTCTCGATGCCGGCGGCTCGGGCACGTGACGAAACAGCGGGATGGAAAAGAGCGCCCACCAGATCGCCACGCTGACAAAAGCGACCCGCGAGGCCATCTCGGTATCAGCCATGCCAAAGGTGCTGGGGAACAGGATCCACGCCAGGTTGACGGCGAGCAGCAGCCCCCCACCGATATAGCCCCAGGCATAGCCCGCCGAGGAGACCTGGTCGATCTCGTCCGGTTTGGCCACATGCGGCAAGAGCGCATCGTAGAATACGTTGGCGCCAGAGAACCCGATGCGTCCGAACACATAGAGCACCGAGGCCAACAGCCAGTCCCCGGTGCTCACCAGATAGAGCAACGCCGTCGCCAACACGCCCACCGAGGCGAACGCGCCCAGCATCCGCTTTTTGCTGCCGGCGTGGTCAGCGATCGCCCCCAGGATCGGCGCGGCAAAGGCCACCAACGCCATGGCGATGCTGTTGGTATAGCCCCAATAGCTGGTGGCTCGCGCCGGCGGCAGCCCCGCCCCCGCCACGCTGCTGTAGAACGTGGGGAGCACCACCGCCATGATGGTGGTGGCAAAGGCCGAGTTGGCCCAATCATAGAGGCACCACGCCCGCACGACCCGCCGGTAAGCTCGCTCCACCACGTCACCCATGGATTGACTCCTCGAACGTGTGCGGTTACACCACCAACGTCACCGGTCCGATGATTCATACCGCCGCGCGGGACCGCCAGCCTCTACTTGAAGGGCACGTGCAGCGGGCGGCCCATGGCCCCCAGGGCCGCTTCGTGGAGCACCTCTCCCAAGGTCGGATGCGAGTGGATCGTGGTTTCGATCTCCTCCAGGGTGGCCTCCAGCGACATGGCCAAAGTCCCCTCCAGGATCAGGTCGCTGGCGTGCGGCCCCACGATGTGCATGCCCAGGATCGCCTTGGTCGCCTCGTCAGCCACGATCTTGGCCCCGCCATCCTTGTCGCCGATGGCGGCCGCCTTGCCGTTGGCCCGGAAGCCAAACGACCCCGTGATGACCTGGTACCCTGCCGCCCGCGCCTCTTCTTCCGACATGCCCACGCTGGCCGCCTCTGGCGCGGAAAAGATGCACGAGGGCACCGCGCAATAGTCCATGGCCGCTGTGTGGCCCAGGGCGTCCTCGGCCGCCACCACCCCCTGGTGCATGGCCACGTGAGCCAACATGGCCCCATCAGCGGCCACATCGCCAATGGCATACACGTGCGGCACCGCCGTGCGCATCCGCGTATCCACCGCAATGCCCTTGCGGGTAGCCTTTAGCCCCAGCACCTCCAGGCCGATCTCTTCCACGTTGGGCGCTCGCCCGATGGCCGAGAGCACCAGCTCGGCCTCCACCCGCTCCTCGTCGTCGCCCGCCTGCAACGTAACCACGCAGCCACCCTCGCCCTGCTCCACACGCGCCACGCGAGTCCCCGTACGCACGTCGACACCCCGCCGCTTGAGACTGCGAGCCAGCTCCTCGCCGATGAACTCATCCATCAGCGGCGCCAGCCGGGGCAACATCTCCACAATGGTGACCTGCACACCAAAACTCTGGAACAGCGACCCATACTCTACGCCGATGGCTCCACCACCGATGACACAGATGCTGGTGGGCAGCTCGGGCAGCGTCATGGCGCCCCAGTGGTCGATGACGCGCGGCCCATCCAGCCCCGGAATGGGCACCTGCATGTTCCGCGATCCGGTGGCGATGATCACGTCTTTGGCGATGACCGTCTCCTCGCCATCGTCCAGGGTCACGCGCAAGGTGTCTGGCCGCAGAAACCGGGCCGAGCCCTTGATCACCTGCACGCTAGCCCGATCCAAAAGCAGCGAAACGCCCTTGGTCATCTGGCGCACCACGGCGTCCTTGTGCGACATGACACCATCCCAATCCACAGCGACATCGCCGATGCGGACACCGAACCGCTTGGCGTTCTTGGCCAGGTCATAGACCTCGGCACTATGCAGCATGGCCTTGGTGGGGATGCACCCCTCGTTCAGGCAGACGCCGCCGACCGCCTTTTTCTCAACGCACACCACCTTGGCGCCGAGCTGCGCCGCGCGAAGCGCCGCCACATAGCCGCCCGGGCCGGTTCCGATGATGGCCAGATCACACTGTACGCTCATGATGCCTCCCTGCAATGCTCTAGCAGATCCTGGCCGCAGCGCATGCTTCCCTCCGCCGCCAGGGTTTCCATAACGGACGCTACATCCACGATCCACGGACCGTCCTGCCGCAACGTGTAGGCTGCTTCCTGTCCCGCGCCCAGGACGATCTCGCGCTCGCCATCGAGGGCGAGCACCAGCGGGCGCTCATCGTGGGCCGGAATGGTCTGGCCCACCGAAAGCAGCCGCCCCGCCGCAATGCTCACCTCCTCGATCAGCCCAGGAGCCACGGCGGCCCGCACCTGGCAGGCCCCTGGCCCCAGGGTGAGCTCCAGCCCAACGGGGTCACCCCGCCCAATAGGGCGCACCGCCGCGGCAATGGCCGAGATACCGATGCTGGCCGCATCGGCGCGGGTGACGACCAACTGACGCAGATCGGCCACACTCCAGATGGCCCGCGCCCCCACGAACTGCCCCGCCAACGCGGCCACATCCACCAGCGCCCGGTCGCGCGGCTCCCCGTCCACCGTGACCTCGATCCACTTGTGCTGATAGGTTGCCTGCTCACGAGCAACGCGCCCGGTCGCGATGGCGCCAGCCGCCAGCCCGGCCACGGTGCCCTCCACAAAGAGGGGCAGCACGTTGTTGGTGCCGGTGGAAATGGGCAGCAAGGGCACGTCGCCGGCCCCGGCCGAGACGACCCGCGAGGTGCCATCTCCCCCCAAGACGATGATGCAAGCGCAGCCAGCCTGGCGCATCAGGTTGGCCGCTCGCTTGGAGTCGCCACTCTGGTCGGTGACGGCCATATCCAGCAACTCGATCTCGAGGCGATCGGCGCCCATGCGGCCCAGACCCACCTGGGCACGTTCCGCCATGTGGTAGGCGTCGGGCATGGCCAGAACCCGCCGCACGCCCATGGCCGCCAGGCCTACCATGGCGCGCCGCACGATACCCACCTTGCCCTGGTTGTCCACCGTGGTGGCGTGAGCCACCAGCCGGCGCACATCCTTGCCCGAGGCCGGATTGGCGATGAGGCCAACCGGCGCCACCGAC
>CAZUZB010000003.1:20314-30313 GCA_964624695.1 uncultured Anaerolineales bacterium
TGGCGATGAGGCCAACCGGCGCCACCGACCGCTCAGACACGGCCACCCTCCATAAGGCGCAAAACCTGCTCATGGGTCGGCAACGAAGGCTGCGCGCCCATGACCGTCGTCGCCAGCGTGCCGGCAGCCACCGCATACCGCAGAGCGGCCCGACGATCCTCACCCCTGGTGATAGCGCTGGCCCACGCGCCCACGAAAGCATCGCCGGCCGCCGTGGTATCCACCACGGACACTTGGCGCGCCGAGCAGCTCCAGAGGCCCTCGTCATCCACCAGCAACGCGCCTTGAGCGCCCAGGGTGATGACCACGCAGCGGGGCCCCAGCGAACGCAGCCGGGTCGCCGCTTCGCGCGCCGCGTCAGCATCCGCAACCTCGACGCCCGATAGAATGCCCGCCTCGGTCTCGTTGACGATCAGATCGTCCACCCAGCGCAGCAGCTCCTTGGGCAAAGAGCGCCCAGGGGCGGCGTTGAGCACCACACGGCCACCTGCCTCGTGCACCATCGCGGCCGCTCGCTCCACGGGCAACAGAGGCACCTCGAGCTGGGCGACCATACAGGTGGCCGACGTGAGCAGCGCCGCCGAACCCGTGATGTCCTCCTCAGCGAGCTGCCCGTTCGCTCCGGGCACCACCACAATAGCATTTTCGCCGCTGGAATCCACCACGATCAGCGCAGTTCCAGTAGGTGTATCCTCAGCCACGCGCACATGGGTTGCGTCCACACCCGCATCCGTCAATCCAGCCCGCAATCGCTCGCCAAACGCATCGCGCCCCACCCGCCCGATCATGGCCGTCCGAGCCCCCAGCCGCCCACAGGCCACGGCCTGGTTGGCCCCCTTGCCGCCCGGATAGGTGGCAAAGCCATCGCCGGTCAGTGTCTCGCCCGGTCGCGGGAAACGCGGGGCCCGCACGACCAGGTCCATGTTCAAACTACCAACGACCACCACGCCCGTCATTCCCATTGCACCTTTCCCGCTAGGGTGCCGCTGCCAGGAGTAGCGTGACGACCAGACTGGCCGCCGCCAAAGCCGTCAGCACTGGCCAGAACCACCAATCCAGTCTGGCGCGCAAGCCCGTCACGTAGGCATCTCGCAGCCAGAGTAGCGCCCCTAACAGCGCCGCAAGGAGCACCAGCCGCCAGGGCCAACCAAGTGAAGGAAAAAAGAACGCCACCACCAGCCCGGTGCCAGCGGCCCACCAGGCATACCTGGCAGTCTCCAGCCAGGCCTGCGCGCTGCCGGCATGCAAGAGCTGGAAATGGCAGGCGGCATCGGCGCGTGAATCAGCAGCATGGATGCGGAGCGGATCGGCTGCGACGGCCAGGCAAGCCACTGCCAACGCCAGGGGTTGATGCAGCGCCAGCCACACGGCGCCCGTCGGGGCACTCTGGCTCGCCAGGGTCATCGTCCCCGCCAACGCCAACGCGAACGCGACGCTCGCACCCAAGCCATCCAGCAGCAGCCCGCTACGAGATTGACCGCCCGGCCATTTCCCAGGGGCCGAGCCGGCCAAGGCCAACCGGCCGCCACTCAGCAAGGCCAGCGCCCAGACCGGCCGCGGCTCTGCCGCGCCCAGCGCCAGGGCCCCCGCGCCCAGCAGCAACGCACACGCCCCAAACGCCACCGCCCCCGAGCCTCCCACAACCGCGCTGCCGGGCTTGACCAGGGCGCGCACCCAAGAGGCCAACGGCCACAGGAACCGCCACCTCTCGCGGCCACGCAGCGGTAGCCGTCCCAGAAGCACGAGGTCGAACCTCATGGCATAGGGCAGTAGCAGCACCAGGGCTGCCGAGATGGTTCCAATCCGGTAGAGGCTCGCCACCATGCCTGAGGGCCTGTCCCCTTTCTTGGTGCCGCTTTGCAGGTGCCGGCTGCATCTTAGGGTCGCGGGGGCCCAGTGTCAACCAGAGGGGTTGCCAAGCCATCGGCCGCATGCTAGACTCGCGCCGACTGGCCAATCACCCCCAAAGACGATGGAGGTACCTCGTGGAAACCATGTTCGGACCCTTCCTTGGTTTGGGCAGCATTCCGCTGCTCTCCTCAGCCCAGACGCGCTCGATCTCGGCCGAGAATCCCGATGGCTCGGTGGCTGGCGGCGCCCATGAGACGCCCAATCAGGACCACGCCGCGTCGCGGCTGGGCAAGGGCTGGAAGATACGTCCCTGTATCAGCCTGGAGCCCGGCAGCGTCACCACCCTGGCCGATATCGCCGGGCCAGGGGTCATCCAGCACATCTGGATCACGGTCGATCCCAAGGCCTACCGCTCCTGTGTGCTGCGGGTCTACTGGGACGACGAGGAGACTCCCTCTATCGAGGTGCCCCTGGGCGATTTTTTCGCCAACCCGCTGGGCCTCCGCTTTAACGTCACCTCGCTCCCCATCGCCGTCAATCCCAGCGGCGGGTTCAACAGCTACTGGCCCATGCCGTTCCGCCAGCGCGCCCGGATCACCATCGAGAACGGGTACTGGGATGCCATCGGCGGTTTTTTCTACCAGATCACCTACGCTCTGCAAGAGGTGCCCGACCACGCCGCCTACCTTCACGCCCAGTGGCGTCGCTCCATGACCACGCGCGACTATCCCGAGCACGTCATTCTGGATGGCGTCGTAGGGCAGGGGCATTACGTGGGAACGGTGCTCGGCTGGAACCAGTTCTCCGACGGCTGGTGGGGCGAGGGCGAGATCAAGTTCTTTATGGATGGTGACGGCGAATACCCCACCATCTGCGGCACGGGTACCGAGGACTATTTCGGCGGCGCCTGGGGCTTTGACGATACCTTTTCCACCGCCTTTCTCGGGTATCCGCTCTGGAAGCGCGACGAAGGCGGCGTGCCCAAGCACGCCCTGTATCGGTGGCACATCATGGATCCCATCCGCTTCCAGCAGGATCTCCGCGTGACCATCCAGGCCCTGGGTTGGTGGCTGAACGGCAAGTTCGAGCCCCTCACCGACGACATCAGCTCGGTGGGTTACTGGTATCAGAGCGAGCCCCACGCGCCCTTCCCGGCCATGCCCGATCTGGCCGGCCGCTGGCCGCGGGATTAGGGTAGAGCACGAGCCAACAAAAAGCGGGCACCCACCATGGGTGCCCGCATGCGTTCGGTCTGCCGATGCTACGGCTTGGAGAGCACGAGGTCGGTCATCTGCGGCAAGAGATCGGTCATATCAAAGCTGGACCAGGGGCCGTCCGGGTCGCCCACGTTGAACACCGCGAACCCCACCACGTACGGATCTCGCCGCAACTCGTCGTCATACCAATCGAGCTGCTCCAGGTAGCTGGCCGCGGCGCGCGAGAGCGACTCGTCAGGCACAGCCATATCCACCAACCCGCGCCAGCCATCGCCATCCTCGGAACCTTGTGCCAACACACCACCATCGATGCCCGCCTCGGTGATGACCAGCGGGATCACCAGCCCGGCCGGCTGCAGATAGTGATTGTACCAGTAGCGATAGCGAAGCGTCAGAGCGCCCGCTCCGTCCACCGTCTCTGCGCCCGGAATTCCAGCGCCCACACCCTCGCGCATAGAGGGCGCGCCGTACTCGTGCAGCGAGAGGATGCCATCGTGTGCCATCGCCGTGCGAACCGCCGGCAGGAAATCGCCGAACACGTCGGCCTCGGGCGTCCCCACGGAAAAGTTACCGATGGCCGCCTTGAGCCCATGCTCGGCCATGGCGATCACCCGCTCTGACTCAAAAGCCGCGTACCAGGCCATCGCCTCACGGCTCTGTATCACCGGCTCGTTCCAACCCAACCAATAATCCACACCCGGGTTCAGGCTATAGCGCTCCAGGTGGTCAACCACAAAGTCCCGCGCCCGTGCGATGGGGTCTCCCTCGATGTTCTGATCGGGCTCGGCATAGCGACCGATGGTGATCGTCTCTGGAGACGCCGCTTTAGCCTCGGTGAGCCAACCCACATCGCCCAAGCCCACCAGCACCTTGGGCTGGGTGGTGCGCACAAACTCCATGATATCGGGAGTGCTGTTCCGGGTGACGTGGATGCTCAGCTTGCTGGGGCCGTCGGGCTCGTCCATGGTGAGCGGCGGCTCCATCAAAAAGGCGGTCATCTCGCCATCGAGCGGCAGCTGGAAGACGGTCGTGCTATTGGGCTGGCTGCAATCCATGACGATGGATCCCAGCCCATCGGCGATCTGGATCTCGAGCTGATGGCAGCCATCTGCCAGGGCATGGTCGTATGCGAACGTATACGAGCTGCTCTCCCCCGGGCCCATCGCTGGCGGGAACCACTCTTCGGTGATCTCGGGGGCCTCGGGATCGGCGGGGAAATAGCGGTTGAGCACGCGCAGGCTGCGCAGGTCATGCTCGGTCAAGTTCGCCAAGGTTACCACATAGCGGTAGGGAGCGCCCCCCCACGAGGTCACCTGCAGCATGATGTGCTGATCCGCTTGGATCAGGCCCAGATCGCCCGTCATCAGAAGCGAGGACTCGATCAGGCGCGGGGCGCGGACATCCGCCCTGGCAAGGGACGGCCAGGCCAAACCGATCAGGATCAAGATGGCGACTGCGAGCGTGAGACGACGCATCTACCTGCCTCAGGGGCTGAAACCGTCATAGCCGCGCCACCCTTTTTCAGCGACGCGGCCCCATTATAGATGCAACCGAATCGTGGCACAAGACCCCCCATGTGAATAGTGAGTAAATACCAAGCGGCTGTGGCGATATCCTCTTGCGTTGACCCCCCTGCCCTCCCGGCCTAGAATACGGCCACTATGGATTCTGCCACACACACGGATCAGCCCACACGCGAGCTCCAGGCCATCGCCGCCGCTATTGTGGCGCTCCTGGTGGCTCTCGCCCCCCTGGCCAGCATCCCCACCTGGGAGCTGGCGCGCAGGTTCCTCGGCTCCGAGCTGACCCTGCGGGTCGGCGCCGATCTCATCGGCGCGGCGCTCGTCGCGGGCCTGGTGGGCGCAGCCGCGTTGGCTGGCCCCCTCCCCGACGGAACCAAAGGCTGGCAGGGAGTCCTCGCCCTTGTGGCCCATTGGAGCCTCCCCATGCTATGGTCCCTGACCATGTGGACGGTGGCCCCCAACCTGAGCGCAGCCCTCGTTCGGGCTGCCTTTGCTGTGGCCGGCGGTGTCGGGCTGGGCCTGCTCATGCGTTTCTCAGAGCCACGCAGCGCCGGTGCCAGTACCTACGAGGCCAACCTGTTCGTAGACCTGGCAACCTATGCCACGGTCCTCGCCTTGCTGACCATGCTTCAGGCTGCGCATCTTCGCAGCGCTCTCTCGGCCACCAGCACGGTGGCGCTGACGGCTCTAGCGGCCCTGGGGCTACTGTGCCGCGTAAGCGCTCGCCCTTGGGAGACGCTGGCCGCCTCGGTGACCGTGGGCATGCTGCTGGGCCAACTCACGTGGGCATTGAACTATTGCCCCGTCGCGCCGGCCACCGCAGGGGGGCTGCTGCTCATCGCCTTCTATGCGCTGGTGGGCATCTTGCGGCACGCCCTGCGGAATCGGTTGCGCCCCTATCAGGTGATCGAGTACGCCCTAGTCGGATTGGCAGGAGTCGCCCTGATCGTGTTCCGCGGACAGATCTGGGGAGCGTAACTCCCCTCTTCGATAGGACAGCCTACGAGCCCGGGTCTCGGATAGTCAGCAGGGCCGGACACTCGGCTCGCCGCGCCCCTTTGCTTCCTCCCCGCCCATCATGGCGGCGCCTGAGCGGTTGTGAGCCCTCGGGCGGCATGGTATAATCGCAGCTACCACGGACGAAATGCGGGGACGTGACCCATGATCGAACTGGCAGTTTACTCTGTTTTATATAGTCTGCTATCGCGCTATCGCGTCATTCTCCTCAAAGAGGTGCGCAACGAGCGCTTTCTGCCCATCTGGATCGGCATGTACGAGTCCGAGGCCATCGCCATCAAGCTGCAGGGCGCCAAAGTCCCTCGCCCCCTGACCCATGACCTGCTGGCTAGCGTGATCACCGAGCTCGATGGAACCCTCCAGTACGTGGTGGTCAACGACCTCACGGAACACACCTTTTTCGCCCGCCTCGCCGTCGAGCGCGACGGCGACTTGGTGATGATCGACTCGCGCCCCAGCGATGCCATCGCCCTCGCCGTCCGCACCTCGGTGCCCATCTATGCCGAGGAGAACGTGCTCGACGGCGCCGGCATCTACCCCTCGCCCGAGATCCGCGAGGCCAAGACAGAGCCCGACGACGATGGCCTCGGAGTGTTCGGCGAATTTCTGGATAGCATCGAACCAGACGACCAAGAGTGAGCCATGGCTGCCGATAGACTACCCCCGCAAAACATCGAGGCAGAGCAGTCCGTCCTGGGTAGCCTGTTGATCGACCCCGACGCGGTCATCAAGGTCGCCAGCTTTTTGCAGGTGGATGATTTCTACCGCGAGTCGCACGGCGCCATCTATAGCGCCATCCGCGCCCTCCACGAGCGACGCCAGCCCGCCGACTTTGTCACGGTGGTGGACGAGCTAGAGCGGATGGGCGAGCTCGATCATGTGGGCGGCGGGGGCTATCTCACCTCCCTCATCAACAGCGTGCCCACATCGATCCACGTGGAGCATTATGCCCACATCGTCGAGCGCACCGCCATCATGCGGCGGCTCATCGGCGCGGCGGGTGACATCGCCGCCCTGGCCTATGAGGAGCGAGATGACGTCGACGAGGTGATCGACCGGGCCGAGCAGCTCCTCTTTGACGTGTCGCAGCGCCGCATCAGCCGCGCCCTGCGGCCCATGAGCGAGATCGCCGAAGAGTATTACCATCGGATCGAGTTCCTGGTAGAGCACGCCGACCAGCCCTTGGGCGTCCCCACCGGCTTTTCATACCTGGACGAGATCCTGGGTGGCTTGCAGCCGTCGGACCTGATCATCATCGCGGCCCGCCCGGGTGTCGGCAAGTCCAGCTTGGCGCTGGCCATGGCTGATAACGCCGCCACCAAGTTCAACGCCGTCGTGGCCCTGTTCACCCTGGAGATGTCGGCTGAGCAGCTCACCCAGCGCCTGATCTCGATGGAGACGGGCATCGATACCAAAAAGCTGCGCCTGGGTCGCATCGAGGGCATCGAGTGGGAGCAGCTCACCAGGGCCGTCGACAAATACGCCAAAACGCGCATCTTTATCGATGATACGCCGTCGCCCTCGCCCATGGAGATCCGCACCAAGGCCCGCCGCCTGGCCGCCGAGTACGACCTCGACCTGGTCATCATCGACTATTTGCAGTTGATGCAAGGGGGCGATCGCCGCAGCGAGAACCGCGTCCAGGAGATCTCGTATATCTCCCGATCCCTCAAGGGGCTGGCCCGCGAGCTGAACGTGCCCGTCGTCGCCCTGTCGCAGCTATCCCGCGCCGTCGAGTCGCGCGCCGATCGCGTGCCCAAGCTGTCGGACCTGCGCGAGAGCGGCTCCATCGAGCAAGATGCCGACGTGGTCATGTTCATCTACCAGGATGACCCTGATGAGGATCCCGAACGCTCCAGCATCCGCGACATCATCATCTCCAAACACCGCAACGGACCCCTGGGGCGCATCTCGCTGCACTTTGACGCCGACCATACCCGCTTTGCAGACCTCGAAACCCGAGCTCCCGAAGATATGTATGGGGGCGACGGCTTTGAGGACGTCTTTGAGCCGCTATGAGATCGTTTGCTGGGTTCCCCCCCGGGGCCATGCGCCAGACCCCGATCCCCGATCTGTTCTTTAGCGAGCTCTTGCCCGCCATCGATACGCGCGACGAGTTGGCTCTCACCCTATTCATGTTCTGGTCGCTGAACCGTCAGGAGGGCTATCCACGCTAC
The DNA here is from genome assembly GCA_964624695.1 of uncultured Anaerolineales bacterium. GTDB lineage: Bacteria > Chloroflexota > Anaerolineae > UBA1429 > UBA1429 > DAIRUQ01. Next base: position 28,100 of record CAZUZB010000003.1, read on the forward strand.
CTAACCATGGCAGAGTTGCGGCGCGAAACGGTTTTGCAGCAGGCGCTGGCCCACCCCCCCCAGCCTGACCTGGAGGCAGCCCTGTGCCAGGCCGTCGATCGTGCCTGCGAACGCGGCACGCTGCTGCGGCTGCGCATCGCCGATCAGGAGGGCGAGGAAGCGTACCTGTTCATCAATACGCCCGAGGGCCGCAAGGCGGTGGAACAGGTCAAGGACGGCTCGCTGATCCTCGAACGGCGCGGTTTCGTGCGCGAGGCCCAACCTGTGGAGCCGCGGCCCACCATCTATGAGCTCTATGAGCAAAACATCGGGCTGCTGCAACCCCTCATCGCCGAGCAGCTCCAGCAGGCCGAGGCCGACTATCCGCCCGAGTGGATCGAGGACGCCTTTCGCATCGCCATAGAGAGCAACGTCCGCAACTGGCGCTATATCGCCGCTATACTCGATCGCTGGTCGCGCGAGGGCAAGGACGACGGCGCCTGGAGTTCGCGGCAGAACCCACGGCGGGCGGCGCGGCGATGACCGATCAGAAGCCTCCCGCCGAGAGCCAAGAGCCCTGCCCGATCTGCGGGGGCGTAGGCTACGTTCGGCTCGAGGTTCCCATCACCGACCCACGGTTCGGCCGGGCGGTTCCGTGCATCTGCCGCCGCAAACAGATGGCCGAGGAGCGCCTCGCCCGCCTGCGCGAGACCAGCAACCTCGCCCACGTGGCCAAGCAGACCTTTGATAGCTTTGTGACCGACGCCCCCGGCTCGGGCGAGGTGGTGATGGCGCTGCGTTCGGCCGTCGAGGCCTGCAAGACCTTTGCCGAGCGCCCCCAAGGATGGCTCTTGCTGACGGGCACCTATGGCTGTGGCAAGACCCATCTGGCCGCCGCCATCGCCAACGAGCGTCTACGCCAAGGGCAACCGGTGCTGTTCGTCGTAGTGCCCGACCTGCTCGACTATCTCCGCGCGGCCTATGCGCCCACCAGCACCATCTCCTACGATGAGCGCTTTGAGCAGGTACGTCGCGTCGAGCTGCTGGTTCTGGACGACCTAGGCACCCAGAACGCGACCCCCTGGGCCACTGAAAAGCTCTACCAGATCCTCAACTATCGCTACAACGCCGAGCTGCCCACGGTCATCACCACCAACCAGAGCATCGAGTCCATGGACCCGCGGCTGGCCTCGCGGTTGAGGGACAAGGATCTGGTCACCAACCTGCCCATCTATGCCGCCGATTTCCGCACCATGGGCAAGAACGAGAGCTTTGGCAGCCTGAATCTCTATGCCGACATGAGCTTTGAGACGTTTTCGCTGCGGCCTCACGAGATCGACCCCAAGCTCACCGCCGAGCTGCGGGGCGTAGCCCGACGTCTGCTCGAGCTGGCCGAGAACCCCACCCCGCCCAACTGGGTAGTGTTGCGCGGCTCTTTCGGTGTGGGCAAGACCCATCTAGCGGCAGCCACCGCCAACCGGGTCGCGCTCTCGGGCCAAAAGGTGCTTTTTGTGGTGACCTCCGATCTGCTGGATCATCTGCGATCGACCTTTCAGCCCAACACCTCGGTTAGCTACGACCAGCTTTTCGACCAGATCCGTCGCTGCTTTTTCTTGGTGCTGGATGACCTGGGCAGCCAGAGCCCGACGCCCTGGGCCGAGGAAAAGCTCTTTCAGCTCCTGAACTATCGGTACATCTCGCGGCTGCCCACGGTGGTAACCATCAGCTCTGCCGATTGGGAGGCTCTCGACGAGCGCCTCAAGGCCCGCTTCCAGAACCGCGACGTATGCCAGGTGCTGGATATTCACGCGCCGCGCTACGAGGGCGAGCCCACGCCCAGCGCGCCGCCGCGTCGCAGCACCCGCCGTCGCCCGCTGGACGCTTAGTCGTCCCGCGCCATCCACCACCCCACGCTGCGACGGCCACACCAGAAGGATGCCATGACCCGCCATCTCACCTCAGGTCGAACCGATCGTGCCAAGCGGCGCCTCACGGTGGTGGCCGCCCTGATCGTGCTGCTCTTGGCAGCCTGCGTGGGCTTTGCCAAGCCGCTGCGATCCGCCATGGCAGGCTGGACGGGCGAAGAGGCGCTGGGCCAGCAGCTCAAGGGCATCCTCGCCTTGGCCTACTTGCGGCTCACCCAGCCCCAGCCTGAGACGGCGCCCCTGGTGCCCATCGCGCATACAGGCTTGCGGCCCTATGGCGTGAACACTTTCCTGGAGCAAGAGGTCGAAA
>CAZUZB010000003.1:30413-35542 GCA_964624695.1 uncultured Anaerolineales bacterium
CATACAGGCTTGCGGCCCTATGGCGTGAACACTTTCCTGGAGCAAGAGGTCGAAATCGCCAAGGTGGAACAGTCCTTGGCATTGATCGCCGACGCGGGCTTTGGCTGGATCCGCCAGCAGTTCCCTTGGGAGGACATCGAGATCTCGGCCAAGGGCGACTATTGGGATCACAAGTGGAACCATAGCGCCTGGGCCAAGTACGACCGCATCGTGGACCTGGCCGAGCAGTACGGCATCGAGATCATCGCGCGGCTGGACAACCCGCCCGCCTGGTCGCGCGCCATGGGCGACGCCCCCGGCTGGACCATGGCGCCCCCCGACGACTATGAGGACTTTGGCGATTTCGTCTATGCCGTCGTGGATCGGTACCAGGGGCGCATCCGCTACTATCAGATCTGGAACGAGCCCAACATCTACCCCGAGTGGGGTGACCAGCCCGCCAGCCCCGAAGAGTACGCCGAGCTGCTCAAGATCGCCTACCGCCGCGCCAAAGAGGCCGACCCCGATTGCGTCATTCTGGCGGCGGGGCTGGCGCAGAACACCGAGGAGACGCCCGACGAGTTCGGCCCGCGCAACATGAGCGATCTGCTCTACCTGGAACGCATGTACCAGGCGGGCGCGCAAGGATCGTTCGACATCATGGGCGCCCAGGTGTACGGGCTCTGGACAGGGCCCAACGACCGCCGCACCAGCCGCGACCGCACCAACTTTTCCCGGGCGCAGCTCCTGCGCGCCATCATGGTCGAGCATGGCGATGCCGACAAGCCGATTTGGGCGACCGAGGTCGGCTGGAGCGCCCTGCCCGAGGACTTTGGCCAGGCGCCCTATGGCCGCGTCACCGAGGAGCAACAGGCCCACTATGCGGTGCAGGCCTACCAGCGCGCCCAGCAGGAATGGCCCTGGATGGGCGTCATGAGCTACTGGTTCTTCCGCCGCCCGTCTGATCTAGAGCGTGGTCAGGCGTGGTACTATTTCCGGATGCTCGAGCCCGATATGACGCCGATGCCCGTGTATGAAGCCTTGGGCAATCTGGCACGTTCCACCAACGCCATGGAGATCGGCTACCATCAGGAGGACCACTGGGCCATCCGTTACCAGGGCTCTTGGGAGCAGGTATCAGACCCCGAGGCCGTGCTGGGCGGCTATGTCGTCGGGTCGCCTGGGGCTAGCCTCCAGGTCAGCGCGCGCGGCACCCAGGTCGAGCTGGTGCTGCGTGAGCCCCTGGCCGCCGCTGCGGACCTGACCGTGCAGATCGACGGGGAGCCGGTCCGGACGCTACAGACGGGCATGGACCCGCAGGGACGGGCCCCCACCCTGGTTCTCGGCCGCCACCTGCCCGACGGCGTGCACGAGATCAGCGTCACCGTGGGCCAGACGCCCCTCCAGCTCGATGGCATCGTGGTGCAGCGGCAGCGCTCGCTCCAGCAGTTCGCCTTGGCGGCCGCCGGGATCGTCGCCATCCTCATTGCCGTGCTGCTCTATGCGCGGCGACGCTGACGCCATGGCCGAGATCACCACGCCCGAGCGGGCCCGTTGGCGCACGTCTCTGCCCCTCGTCATACTGCTGCTCTTGGCTGCCGCGCTGCGATTCTACCGCATCGGCCACCAGAGCTATTGGAACGACGAGGGCACCAGCGTGGCGCTGGCGAGCCGTAGCCTCGGCTTGATCCTCCAAGGCGCCTCGCAAGACATCCACCCGCCCCTCTACTATGTGTTGCTACATGGCTGGATGCAGCTCTTGGGCCGCTCCGAGGCGGCGGTGCGAGCCCTCTCGGCGCTGCTGGGCGTGGCTTGCGTGGGGGCCACCTACGGCCTCACGCGCAAGGTCTGGGGCAGCAGGACGGCCCTCCTGGCGGGGTTGCTGGCAGCGGCATCCCCCTTTCAGGTCTACTATGCCCAGGAAGCCCGCATGTACATGCTGGCCGCGACGCTGGCCTGTGCCTCCATGGCCACATGGCACGCGCTTCTGGCCGACGGCCGGCTCGCGGGCAAGCGATGGCTGCTGCGCTCGGCGCCCTACCTCTTCGCCACCGCGCTGCTGACCTACACCCACTATACAGGATTCACCCTGATCCTGGCGCAGAACGTGGGGCTGCTCTGGTGGCTCCTGACGCGCGAGCCCACCTGGCGCGAACGCGGCGCCCTGGCGGCCAAGTGGGCGCTGCTCCAACTGATCATCGGCGCGCTGTATGTCCCCTGGCTGGTGCTCTCGTGGCAGGCGCTGACTCAATGGCCGGCCGTGGGGCACGCCGGCGGCCTGGTGTCGTTTGCGCGCACGGCCGCACAGACCTTGGCGCTGGGCACGGCCGTGGAGCCCGCCCCGTGGCTGCGCTGGGCGGGGTACGTTGCGGCGGCCTTGGCTCTCCTGGGCGCACTGGTGGACATCCGCCGACGCGGACCGCGCTCGCCCTGGAGCCTCTATCTGGTTATCCCACTGGCGACCATGGGCCTCTATTCGTTGGCTCGGCCCATGTTCAAGCCCAAGTTCGCTCTCCTGGTGGCTCCGGCCCTCTCGGCGCTCCAGGCGGTGGGCATCCTGGCGCTGGCGGGCTTGGTTCAGCGCCGGTGGAGGCGCCCCGCGGGCGTCGCCGTCGGCGTCGTGGCAGCCATGATCGCCCTTGTCACCAGCGGGGTGGCCCTCTGGCAGCAGTACCACGTGCCCGCCACCTTTCGCGATGACTATCGCGGCATCGTAGCCTACATCGAGGCCGCTGCGGGGCCCAACGACGCCATGCTGATCAGCGCCCCCAGCCAGATCGAGACGGTGGAGCTGTACGCCAGCGGGAGCGTCCCCACGTACCCGCTGCCCCTCCAGCGTCCCCTCGACCGCGACGCCACCCTGGCGCAATTGCAGGAAATCGCCAGCGAGCATCAGCGGATCTATGGCATCTTCTGGGCGACGGACGAGAGCGATCCAGAGCGCGTCATCGAAAGCTGGCTGGATCAGAACAGCTACCGCGCCATGGACGCCTGGTTTGGCAACCTGCGGCTGGTGGTCTATGCCACCTCGGCAGCTCAAGGAACGCTGGAGACACGCGACATCGCGTGCCAACTAGGTGATTCCATCGTGCTACAAGGGGCCGCGATCACGCCCCGAGCCATGAGCGGCGACATTCTGCAGGTCCAACTGACCTGGCAAGCCACCGACCGGTTAGCCCAACGGTACAAGGTATTCCTCCACCTGCTCGACGGCGAGGGGCAGATCGTGGCCCAACGCGACGCCGAGCCCGTGGGGTTCAGCCGGCCCACGGACACGTGGGAGCCGGGCGAGGCGATCGTCGACCGCCACGGCATCGTGGTACGGCCTGGCACGCCGCCTGGTAGCTACCTCCTCGTCGTCGGGATGTACCTGCCCGAGACGGGTCAGCGCCTGGCCATCGACTGTGCCAACGGCGAAGGGTCGCTGCTGCTGGGCGAGGTCGCTGTGGAGCGGGCCACCACGCCGCCGCCGATCTCGGCCCTGGATCTCGCCTCCCTCGACGACGTGCCGCTCGACGGCGTTCGCCTGGTGGGACACAGCGCCTACCTAGCCGGTCATGGCCACGCCCCGGACGCGCCGCTCCGCCCCGGAGACGACCTGGAGCTGGTGCTCTACTGGCAGCGGACCGAGGGCTCCGCCCCCGTCAAGGAAGCCCAGTTCGAGCTGCGAGACGCCCGTGGCCATCGCCAGCCGTTCACCCTCGCGCTGGGCGGGTCGGCCTATCCCACCGAGGAATGGGCCACCGAGGAGATCGTGCGGGCTGTTCACCGTGTTCAAATCAGCCCCGAGATGGAGCCAGGACGACTGCACCTGTGGGTTGAGGATGCCGATGGACGCTGGCAGCGGATCGACCGACTCAGCCTCGTCAGCCCCTAGTGCTGGACTCGCTGAGGATGGGTATAGACGCGGGCCTCGCCATCCTTGAGGTAACCAACCAGCGTGATACCGCAGCGATCGGCCGTCTCCACACCCAAGCTGGAAGGTGCAGAGAACGATACCAGCATCGGCAGCCCCACCCGCGCCGCTTTGGCCACCATCTCATAGCTGAGCCGCCCCGAACAGAGGCCAAACGCCCAGGCACCATCGAGGCCGCGCCCCAGGCACCACCCCACCGCCTTGTCCATGGCGTTATGTCGCCCTATGTCCTCGCAGACGACCAGCCGCTCGCCATCGTCGCGGTACAGCCCAAAAGCGTGCACCCCGCCGGCCAGCCCACGCAGCGTCTGGCCCTCTCGTAGGTTCTGGCCAGCCGCAGAGAGCGCCGCCAACGAGACCTGCGCCGAGCTGGCCACCGCAGGCAGCGACCACTCTCTCTGTCGTCTGACATCGCCCGCCACAGCCCGCACCAGCCGCACCGGCTCGTCGGCGGCAGGCGGCTCCACCCCCTCGGCCAAGCATACGTCGGCCGAATCCGCAACTCTGTCCTCGGTGCATGAGCTCAGCGTCACCGCGGCGATCTGAGAGCGCGAGACCACCATGCCCTCACAGACCAGGTATCCTGTGACGAGCTCCGCATCCATCCCCGGGGTGCGCATCATCACCGCCAGGAGGTGCCCGTTGACGCGCACCTCCAGCGGCGCCTCGCGGACCAGGTAGAGATCCTCCTGGCAGGCTCCCTCGGCGCTCAGCCGCGTGGCCTGCGACGGCACCACCCGCGGGTCACAGCCGTCGGCAATCTCGCTCATGGGGCGTCAGTGGGTTGGGTATGGGCATCTAGCAGCGCCATCAGCCGATCCACGGCGGGATCCACCAGCGCCTGGGCCTGTGGCGACAGATCCCCACCGAAATCAAAGTCGGTCCCCAACACGGAAAGCACATAGGTGCTGGGCGTTCGCTGATAGAGCGCCTGGCAAAGGGCCAGCACACTCTGCGGCTTGAGCTGGTGCGTCACCATGCTGGGGCGTAGCTCTCCCTCGATCTCTTCCCAATGCACATCCTCCCAGCCGGCGCCGGGGACATGCGCATCGATAAAGACCACCACGTCGGCCTCGGCCAGATCCTGGGCGAGCTCCGGCGCCAGTTGATGCAGGCCCATGATGGTGAGCCCATCGGCCACCTCGTATGTGACGACTTCTTCGGGATCCATTGCGTCAAGACCCAGGCGCTCCAGCAGACGATGGGCAATGTGAAAAGCCACGCCATCGTCGCG
>CAZUZB010000003.1:35642-48581 GCA_964624695.1 uncultured Anaerolineales bacterium
GACCCAGGCGCTCCAGCAGACGATGGGCAATGTGAAAAGCCACGCCATCGTCGCGCCTGCTCGGGTTGCCATAGGGAATCAGAAGAAACGAGGCCATGGGCGTTCTCCCGTACAAAAGCGACGAGGCCCCTGACCACACAGAGACCTCGTCGATGCCGTGCATGCGATCCGAAAGCAAGGCGGCTAGTCGCGCGTATGAGTAGCCAATACCTGCCCAGAGCTATCCTCGACCTGCACGATCAGGGGCATCTGGCCCAGGGCATGAGTCGAGCATGAGAGACACGGGTCATAGCAGCGGATGGCCGCCTCAACGCGGTTCAACATCCCCTCGGTAAGGTTACCGGGATCCACGAACGTCTTGGCCACCATGTCGACCGACTTGTTCATAGCCCAGTTGTTGTTGCCGGTGGCGACGATCAGGTTCACCTTGGTGATCACACCATCGTCGTCGGTCCAATAGTGGTGCCACAGGGTGCCGCGCGGCGCCTCGATGCAGCCCACACCCTCGCCGGTAATCTCAAAGCTGGTCTCACGGATATCCAGCGAGAGGATATCGGGATCCTCACAGAGCTCGACGGCACGCTCGAGGGCGTGCAGGTCCTCGATGAGCCGCGCATAGTGATAGTAGAGAGAGGGCTCCACGGGGCCGTCAGCCAACGCCTTCCACTCTTTGAGTTCCTCATTGGCCAGCGGCGTGTCGATGCGGTCAGCCAGGTTGAGGCGCCCCAGCGGCGCCACGCGGTAGACGCCATCGGGCCAGCCCAGCGCCTTGTAATACGGGAACTTCAAGTAAGACCAGTCCTCGACCCGCTCCGAGATATAGTCGAGATAGTCGCAGGCGTCGAACTCGACCACAAAGTTGCCGTCGCTATCGACCATGCGCACCGGCCCCTCGTACAGCTCGAGAGCGCCATCGCGGTTCATGCCCAGATAGTTGGACTTGAAGTTGGCAAAGGACTGCACGGTATCCTGGTTGGCGGCCAGCCAGCCCTTGGCTACGGCGATGCCATCCTGGATATAGCCCTGCATCTCGTCGGCCTGGCCGAGGATCCAATCACGCTCCTCGGGCGCCAAGGGCGCGCTCACGCCGCCGGGCACGGCCCAGTGCATGTGAATGCGGCGGCCCGAGAGCCGACGGATGATCTCCTGGCCGTACTTGCGCAGCTTGACGGCCTTGACCGCCAGCGCAGGATCGGCCTCGATCAGCCCAACCACGTTGCGGATGGCGGGATCGGCATCAAAGCCCAGGAGCAGATCCGGGGAGGCCAGATGGAAAAAGTGCAGCGAGTGCGACTGGATCATCTGGCCCATGTGCAAGAGCTCGCGCAAGAGCTGCGCGGGGCGCGGCGGCACCACGCCGGCCACCCGGTCGGCCGCCTTGGCCGAGGCCAGGTGGTGGCTGACCGGACAAATGCCGCAGATACGCGGCGTGATCACGGGCATCTCATAGTACATGCGCCCTTCCGAGAACTTTTCAAAGCCCCGGAACTGGTCCACATGCATGAACGCCTGCTCGACCTGGCCGTCGTCATCGACGCGGATGGTCACACGGGCGTGGCCCTCGATGCGCGTTACGGGATCGATGGTTAGCTTTTGGCCCATCTTACAACTCCTCTGTACCGAACATGGTGGTTGTCTCTGCCACCACGGCGCTAGTCATACGTCAGCAGATCGTCGGTCAATACGGGCGTACGACCGGCCAAAAGCTCGGTGATCGCGTACCACAGCGCGTCGGCGGGAGGCGGGCAGCCGGGGATATGCAGATCCACCTTGACCACCTGGTTCACCGCTTTAACCTGTGGGTACAGCTTGGCGATCTCTTCCGACCGCGGAACCTCTTGGCCCTCGTCGGTGCTCTCAGTCTCGATATAGGCGCGTCGCAAGACATCCTCGACATCAAAAAAGTTGCGCATGGTGCAGATGCCACCGGTGACAGCACAATCGCCCACGGCGATGAGCACCTTGCAGCGCTCGCGCATCCTGCGGGCGACCTCTTCTTGGTGGTCGTTGCTGACCGCCCCGGTGAGGATGCCCACATCGCAGCCCTCTTCGGGAGGATGCTTCAGGTCCGTAACCGGCATCGATAGCAGCTGCACATGCTTTACCAGCTCGATGATGCGCTCGTCAATATCCAACAAAGACATATGGCAACCAGAGCACACATCCAGCCAATCGGAACAGAGCGTAACCTTGCCCATGACGGCTCCTCGCTTCTCGCTCAGGTTTGACCCGTTCTATGACAGAAGGGCGCCCAGGCGCTCTATGGTTGTGACATCTGAAAGGCCTTCGAACGCGACGGCGCCCCGCACCTCGCGCTGGACGCCATCGGCGCTGGTGATCGTGCCGCTCTTTTCCCACATGGTGGGCATCGGCAGGATCACGTCGGCCACCTTGGCCCAGGGCTCGGCATAGCTGGCCTGGACGGCCACAAACTCGGCCTTTTCCAGGGCGGCCATGACGCGCTCGGAAGCGCCCTTGGCCTCACCAGCGATCACCAGATAGGCCTTGGCACCGGTAGCGGCGAACGCCTCCGCCACGCCAGCGGCAGCCAGGCCCTTGGTATTGGCGCCATCGGTAAAGGCCACGCACTTGGCGGCAGGAACCGCCTCGGCGATGGCCCTGGCAGCCGAGGCCGCCTTGGCATCATAGACGATCACCGGCGCCTGGGCTCCCTTGATGACATCCAGCACAGAGGCGGCCTCGTCGAGGCCCACCTGCTTGAACGCCCAGGGAGCTAGGCCGTTGTCGCCATCACACACCAACATGAGGCGCGCGCCCCGATGGCGTACCCCCCGCTTGACCGAGAAACTGGCCACCTGGTGGTCAACGGTCAAGTCGGTGCCGACCACCACAAACAGATCCGCCTCATCCATCGCGGCGAGGCCGGCGCTATCGTCCAGGAGGATGGCGCCGAGCTGCTGCTTGATGCCCGGCAGTTTTGCAGCGATGGCAGCGCCCATCTCGTTGGTCGCCGTACTGGATACTAGCGTGCAGATATCGCCCCCCGCTGCCGCGAGCCCCTTGGCCGCCGCGGCCAGCGCATCGTCCCAGCTCGCCTCGGCCCAGGAATCGCCCTGGCACATCCGCGGGTTGCGCGCTCGACGGCGCCTGTCATGCTGAAGACCGAACCGACCGATCTCGCACAGCAATCCGTCGCTGGGCGGCGCATCCCAATCGCCCTCGACGCGAATCACGCGGCCCTGGCGGACCACCAGCTCGACGCCGCAGCCCACGCTGCAACCCGTGCAGGTGGACTTGACGCGGCTGATCTCGTCGGTGGCGCCCATGTACGCGCTGGCGCGATCGCCCAGGGCGCCGGTCGGGCACACCTGGAGGCAGGTCCCACACGAGATGCAGCTCGAATCGCCAAAAGGCACGTCCATATCGGCGATGATCATGGTCTCGGCGCCGCGATGCTTGACGCCCAACGTGGCGTTGCCGACCAACTCATCGCACACCCGCACACACCGCCGGCAGAGGATGCAGCGGTTGTGATCCATCACAAAGAACTCGCGCGAGGCATCCACGCCCAGGCGCGGGAACGCCCGGTCAAACTCCCAGTGATCGAGCCCATAGTCATAGGCCAGATCCTGCAAGTCGCAGCTACCGCTCATCTGGCAGAACATGCAAAAATGGTTCCGCTCCGAAAAGAGCAGTTGCAGGACAAACCGCCTGGCATCCGCCACGCGGTCCGACCGCGTGTGCACCACCATCCCGTCCGAGACGGGAAAGGTGCAGGCAGGTTGCAGCGCGCGCTGCTTTTCGATCTCCACCAGGCAGATGCGGCAGGCCCCGATGGGTGCAATCGCTGGATGGTCGCACAGCGTGGGCACCTCGATGCCCAGCTTGCGACACGCCTCTAGAACGGTAATCCCAGCCGGGACGCTGCCTTCCGCCCCATCGATCGTCACTCTGACGTCGGGCATGACTCCTCCTCATCGAATGCGCTATGCTGCACCGAGCGCTGCTCCAAGCTGGCGTTCTCGCCAAGTCGCGGTCGCCTCGAACCGCCCCCCAAACCAGCCACAAGACCCATGTCGTAATCGCGGCGCTCCGTGCCAGCCAATTCCGCTACCCGCACGGTCCTTTGAGCGCCGTGGCGCCCAAAAGACCCGTCACGGAGCGCCCTTATTCCAGATCGCAGCGGAGACACCGTTTGCATTCCTCGCGACAAACCGCCTCTGAAAAGCCCAGCTCGACCTCTTGCCAATTGGTCCGTCTGATGACGGCGTCCTGCACCGGCATCTCGGCGCGCTTGGCGTCGCCATAGGCTTCCAGGTCCCAGCTCACCGGGAGGTCATCGTACGCTTTCAGGGCGGCAGCAGCCCCTACCTCGCCCTCGCGCAGGTAAGCATCCACCGTCTCAGCCACTTGGTTGCCCTGGGCCACCGCCTCGACCACCGTCGCGGGGCCGAGCACCAGATCGCCCGCAGCGAACACGCCCTCGCGGGTGGTGGCCAGGTCGCGGCCGACCTGCGCCGTCGTGTTGCGGTTGAACACAACGCCGCAATCGCCCACGCAATCGACCTCGCTGCTCTGGCCGATGGCCGCAATAACCACGTCGACCTGCAATGTGAATTCGGAGCCCTCGATGGGTGACGGCCGCCGGCGGGCGCTATCATCGAACTCGCCCAACTGCTGGCGGATCAGCTCGAGCTGTTCCACCGAGCCGTTGCCCAGGATACGGGTCGGGTTCACCAGCGTGTGGAGCACCAAGCCCTCTTCCAGCGCCTCCTCGATCTCGAGGTCGGCCGCCGGCATCTCTTCACGGGTACGGCGGTAGACGATGCTGACCTGGTCGGCGCCGAGCCGCATAGAGGTGCGCGCGGCGTCGATGGCCGTGTTCCCACCGCCGACCACCGCGACGCGCTTGCCCGCAAGATCGGGAGCGTCGCCCATGGCCACTTCTTTGAGAAATTCGGTGCCGCCCCAGACGCCCTCTTTATCCTCGCCGGGCAGACGCAACGTCCGGCTGGTCTGCGCGCCGATAGCCAGCACGGCTGCCGAATAGCCGTCCTGATCCAGTAGCCCGTCGATGCTGATGTCGCGTCCCAGCGCGGTGTTCAGTTTGATCTCCACACCGGCCCGCTTGATCGCCTCGATCTCCTCGTTGAGGATCTCGCGGGGCAAGCGATAGTCGGGGATGCCCACGGCCATCATGCCACCGGCCACGGGCAGCGCCTCAAAGACGGTGACGGGGTAGCCCCTCTGGGCCAGACGCAACGCGGCGGTTAGGCCGGCAGGGCCGGATCCAATAATAGCGATCTTTTCCGCCTTGGCCTCCTCGAGCTTGGCGGGCGTCCAAGGGTTCTCGAGCTCCTGGTCGGCCATAAAGCGCTTGGCCTGGCGGATGGCGATGGCCTCGTCCACCTCGCCACGACGGCAGCGCTGCTCGCAATACGCCGGACAGACGCGGCCACACACCAGCGCGAACGGATTGCGCTTGCGATGGATGGCCAGCGCCGTGGCATAGTCACCCTCGGAGATCTTGGTCAAGTAGCTGGGCACATCCACGCCAGCCGGGCAGGCGTTGGCGCATGGGGCTCGCACCAGCGCCTTGCAGGCTCCCGCCGGGCAGCGCTTTTCCAGGATGTGGGCTTCGAACTCGTGCCTAAAGTAGCGCAAGGCCGCCAGCACCGGACCGGGCGTAAGCTGCCCCAACGCGCAGATGGCGCCCTCGGTCATGCCCTCGGCGATCTCCTGCAAGAGATCGAGATCCTCCATGGTGCCCTCACCCTCGGTGATGCGCGTGAGAATCTCGAGCATCCGGCGACCACCGACGCGGCAGGGGACACACTTGCCACAGGATTCGGCCGTTGCGAACGTCAGGAAGAATTTGCTGAACTCGACCATGCAGGTGGTCTCATCGACCACGATCATGCCGCCCGAGCCCATCACGGCGCCAGCCTGCCGCAATGAGTCAAAGTCTACGTTCAGGTTCAGCCCCGAGGCGGGAAGGCAGCCCCCCAACGGGCCGCCCGTCTGCACGGCCTTGAACTGCTTGCCATCGGGGACGCCGCCGCCGATATCAAAGACGATCTCGCCCATGGTGATGCCCATCGGCACCTCGACGAGGCCCGTGTTGCGCACCTTGCCCGTAAGGGCAAAGATAGCCGTGCCGGGGCTGCGCTGGGGGCCGATGCCGGCGAACCAGTCCGCGCCCCTGGCGATGATCTGCGGAATATAGGCATAGCTCTTGACGTTGTTGTTGTTGGTCGGCTTGGCCCAGAGGCCCGAAACCGCCGGGAACGGCGGCCGCGGACGCGGCTCGCCACGCTTGCCTTCGATCGATGCGATCAGCGCCGTTTCCTCACCGCATACAAAGGCGCCGGCACCTTCCTTGATCTTGAGGTCAAAGGAGAAATCGGTGCCCATGATATTCTCGCCCATGAGCCCATACTCTTTGGCATGGGCGATGGCGATGCGCAGCCTCTTGATCGCCAACGGGTACTCGGCGCGGCAGTAGACATAACCCTCGTGCGCGCCGATGGCGTACGCCGCAATGGTCATGCCCTCGACCACCGAGAGCGGGTCGCCCTCGAGAATCGAGCGGTCCATGAAGGCGCCGGGGTCGCCCTCGTCGGCGTTGCAGACCACATACTTGCGGTCACCGGGGGCCTTCTGGGTGAACTCCCACTTGAGCCCGGTCAAAAAGCCAGCCCCACCACGCCCTCGCAGGCCCGAGTTCTTGACCTCGTCGATCACCTGCCCGGGGGTCATGGTCGTGAGGGCCGTCGCCAGCCCCTCGTAGCCGCCACGGGCGATATACTCCTCGATCCTCTCCGGATCGATGATGCCACAGTTGCGCAGGATAATGCGCTGCTGCTTGTGGTAAAAGGGGATGTCCTCGTAGAACGGGACCGAGGCTTGCTCGTCGGTGGTCTTGTAGGTGAGGCGATCGACCACGCGCCCCTTGACAAGGGTCTCCTCCACCAGCTCTGGCACATCCTCCGGCTTGACCTGGCAATAGAAAATCCCCTCGGGATAGATCACCATCACGGGGCCCATGGAGCAGAGGCCGCGGCAGCCTGTCTGCAGAACCTGCACCTCGGTATCAAGGCCGCGCTTGCCGATCTCTTCTACCAGCGATTCGTAGACTCCTAGGGAACCCGACGCTTCACATCCAGTGCCAGCGCAAATCATCACGTTGGCACGGTACACTGCCTCTGACATGCCTGTCTCCTTGCGCTGCTACGATTCTTCCGCGGTTGGAACAGCGACGCCATCATCGGACACTCGACCGAACACCCATTCCTGGATCACACGCCCGTTGATGAGGTGCTCCTCGATCAAACGCGGCACCATGGGCGGATGCACATTGGCATAGGTAACCCGTGGCTTGCCGGCCTGCTCGATATCCACCAGCGGCTCTTTTGAGCACATACCGATGCAACCCACGGTAGCCACGTTCGCCTCGATCTCACGGCTATCCAGCTCTTTGAGGATGGCCTGCATCGTCTCACGCGCACCAGCGGCGATGCCGCAGGTGCCCATCCCCACCGTGATCTTGGTGCCCGTGCTCCGCCGGATCGTAATATCCCGCTGCGCACTCTCGCGTATCTTTTTCAAGTCGTCGAGAGATCCGATCTTGGGCATGATTGCTCCTTTAGCTCCTGCTCACACCGGGCCAGATACTCGCTCAACCAACGCCTCACTGCTGCATCCCCCGGAGACACGTCGCCCAAGAGATCGCGCAGCTCGCGCGTATCAAAGGCAAAGACCCACTCGTCCATGCGATGCTCGTAGGTCAGCCCCAGTCCCTCGTCAGCGCTACGCAACAGAATCGCCATCAGCGCGCCAGCCACGTCGCCCAGGGGCGCCCGATCGATATGGCTGCGCTGGAACCGAGCCACCACCGTCGTGCCAACACTTGGCGCTGAACTGATCTCCAGGCCGCCCCCAGCCCGCTCCGCAGCCGCCGCCAAGAGCGGGATGCCCAGCCCCACATCGCGTGTGGTGCGCGTGGTGTAAAAAGGCGTCCGAACCTTGGCCAGCGTCTCTGCATCCATGCCGCAGCCGTCATCCTGGACGGTGATCACCAGGCTATCCGTGGCAAGGGACTCAATGATGCTAATGTGCAGATGGCGGGCACCCGCCGCGATCGCGTTCTCGGCAATGTCGAGCAGATGCAAGGATAGCTCGCGCATCGCCGCCGGAAGCCTAACCCAGCTTGCGAACCACGTCCAGGATCTTGTCCGGGACGAGGTGACCGACAACGTGGTCATCTATCACAGCCACCGGAGCCAGACCACAGGAGCCCAAGCAGTATACCACCTCGAGCGTGAACTTGTAGTCAGGCGTGGTCTCGCCAGCTGAGATGCCCAGCTCTTTCTCCATCGCCGAGATGAGGCGCGGGGCCCCCTTGACATGGCAAGCGGTGCCATCACAGACGCGGATGATATGCTCGCCGCGACGCGTCAAAAAGAACTGGGAGTAAAAAGTCGCCACGCCGTATACCTGGCTAACCGGCACCCGCATCCGCTCGGCGATGCGGGTCAGCACCTCCGCGGGCAGGTAGCCATAGATGCCCTGAGCCTGCTGCAGCACTGCGATGAGAGCCCCCTCGGTCCCAGCGTAGGTCTCGAACACCGGCTCGAGCAGAGAGAGATCAAGCTGCTCTTCTGTGATTGTCTGCGTCTCTTCAGCCACTGTGCTCTCCTTGCATCATCTGATCGTCACGTCCGGTCGCGCAGCTCCCTGAAGCGCGGCCTATGCCAGAAGCTCGATCGCACGCCTCGCCTCGTTGCGCAGAGCCATCTCGAACTCGTCGATCGTCGGCTCCGCCACCACCAGGCGCAGGCAAGCACACATCCGCGACAGTGTATGCGCATCGCTGGACCGGATCAAAGGCCAGCGTGCGATCTGGGCCATCTTGGAGGCGATCTGGTCTAGAGGCACGGCCTGCGACACCTCCAAGGCCGCCAGATCGAGCCCCTCAGGGATAAACCCCAGGCTGGCTAGCAAGCTATAACTTGGCCGATCCACGTGGGCCCCGATGGCGATACCGCCCAGCTCCCGCACCAGAGCGACCACCCGTTCCACCGGGAGGCCGCACGCCACTTGGCGGAGCCTCGCATCCTTGCGCAAAAACTCGCCCCCAGCATCCACCACCAACTGCACCCCAAAGAACTCCTCGGGATTCTCTCCCGGAGGCAAATGCTCTTCGATGCATTGCTCAAGTGCCTCGGCTTGCTCAGGCCGGTCGAACAGGCAAACAATGTGCGCCTCTTCGCGCGTCTGGACCTCCATGCCCGGCCAGACCGTCAGCCCCGTGCCTTCGGCAGCCTCTTGCACAGCCCGAACGTTGGCCACGCTATTGTGGTCGGTAATGGCGATCACGTCCAGCCCAAGCTGTAGGGCCCGCTCCACGATGAGCGGCGGCAGCATCTCGATCTCGGCACAGGCCGACGCCACCGTGTGAAGGTGCAGATCCGCCAACAAGCCCAGCAAGGGACTCACGCGCCGCCAGAAACACCCAGAGCGGACAGTTGGGCCACCGTCGCAAAGCTGCCCTGCTCGGTGCTCAGCACCACCACGCCCCGTTGGTCCGCCCGGGTCAGCGCCTCGCTAT
This sequence comes from uncultured Anaerolineales bacterium, assembly GCA_964624695.1. Taxonomy (GTDB): domain Bacteria; phylum Chloroflexota; class Anaerolineae; order UBA1429; family UBA1429; genus DAIRUQ01. The sequence goes on from CAZUZB010000003.1 coordinate 45,214, forward strand.
CGAGGGCCGCTCCCTCGGTAATGACCACGCAGGCCAGCTCGAGCAACGCCGCCACGGCGATGACGTTCATGTGCGCTTGAAGCGTCACCCACACGTTGCCTTTGCGCGCCCCAGCCATGACGCAGCTAAGCAGATCCGACGCATAGCCGCCCGTCACCTCGTTCTGCAGATGATCGGCGCCGGCGACCACGCGGACTGGGAGCGCCGCCACGATATCGGATACGTTCACGGTTCCTCCCACGCCTACCGCAGCTTGAACGAGAGCACCAACCGCGTGCCGACGCCCACCTCAGAAGTAATGGTGAGCTCGTCAGCGGAGGCTTTGATGTTGGAAAGCCCCATCCCCGCCCCGAAACCCAGCTCGCGGATCCAGTCTGGGCAGGTAGAATAGCCAGGCTTCATCGCTTGCTCGATATCCGGGATGCCAGGCCCTGAATCCTCCACGGTTAACACCAGGCTATCGGGGTGCACCTCGGCGCGCATCTCGCCGCCTTCGGTGTGGATCATCAGGTTGGTCTCGGCTTCGTACGCCGCCACGGCGATGCGTCGCACCACGCGACTATCGGCGCCAAGGCGCGTCAACGCCTTCTTGATCTTGCTGGAGGCCTCGCCGCCCCGCACAAAGTCTCGAGGCGCGATGTGATAACGGAGGATCAGCGAGGTTCCGTTGGATTCGATGTCCTGAAAGACGTGGCTGGCTCGATAGCGCTCGACCTCGTCGGCGTGATACCGGCTTTCAAGCTGCTTGACCAGCGCCCGCATGATGTCGCCCTTGGTGAGGATCCCAACCAGCTTGCCATCGCGGTCGACCACTGGGAAGCGCCCATAGCCTGTCCGATCGAACTGGTTCACCGCCATGATGACCGTTTCGTCGGCCCGCATGACGCAGGGCGTGTCGGTCATGTGATCACGGACTCGGGCATCCTTCTCGCCAGCTTCCAGCGAGCGAATGACGCGCTCGATGCTAACCACACCAACGAGCTTGTTGCCCTCTACCACCGGAACGCCCGAGATCCGCTTGGCGCGCAACAACTCCTTGAGATCGTGCATCGTCTCGTCCGGCGTTATGGTGACGACGTTCCGCGTCATCACCTCTTCAATTGTTAACTCATAGATCAGCTCTTGGACGATGCTGAACTCGATGGGTGCGTCGCCCAACGATCCCCCTTGCTGCACGCAACCCCCAGGGCTAAGCCTTTTGGCTCGGCTCGTCCCCAAAAGCCTCGCGCCAGCTCGACATGGCCAAATCAAAGACGCCACATCCAGGCAGGCCCGCGGCATAGAGGCGGCCGCACGTTTCATACATGGTATAGCGAGACGCCAAAAGGGGAACGCCCTTTTGCTGCGCGAGCGCGATTGTCTCGGGAGGTGGATACTTGCCTCGTACAAACACAATGGCCAGGATTCCGGCCATCTCTGCGGTACGAACGACTTGGGGGTTCGTGAGGCCAGTCATCAGCAGCGTGCCATCGTGGGTAAAGACCAGCACGTCACTCATCAGATCGGCCCCACAAGCCATGGCTACCTCGGCCGAGAGATCGACCTTTTCAGAGATGACCTTGCCATCGATGGTAGCCAGGACGCTTGCCAGATCCATGCTAATCTGCCCATCCCTTGCCAACTATGCGGCGGCCGAGCACCGGAGCGAGTATATCACGCCGAGAAACTTTGTCCAAGTTTTCACAAAGCTGCTGACCGCACGCGCACAGGCATGCCTTTGGGGTGCAATCCTATCCGGGGAGACTGCCTGACGTCTAGTAGCTGCCCTCGCGTGCCCAGTCATCGCCCAAAACGACCACGATATCCGCGTCGAGGTCATCCGAATACTGACGATAGATGTTCTCTTCCGTCACACCCAGTTGAGCAGCCAGCGCGGCAACGGTCATCTCGACATCCGAGTAGACGACCAGCCGGCTTTGGGCATAGTTCTGGCCATCAGCAGCCGAATAGCGTATCACGTTGAACCCCTGGTCGCGCAGATACATAGCCGTCCGCTCGCCGAGATCAGGGGTCACAGTGCCATTCTGCAAGTGGATGCGGGCTCCCTCGCTAGCGATCTGCGCCCGCTCGATGCTGGGGGTTGCCTCTGCCAGCGGCACCGGCGATGGGAACAGCTCGTCCACCAGTTGCCGGACGCGATCCCAGTCAGCCATCTCGACCATCCATCCCTTGTCGGTCACCCGAGTGGTGGTATACGAGTCGTCGATGGTCGCACGCTGGATCGAATCCAGCCTGATACGCTTGACGATCTCTCCCAGCGCTATCATCTCCTCCAGCGTCAGATCCGTCTGAATCGAGTCGCCAGCGATAGTCAGAAACTGGGGGATGCTCGACAGGGGGATGTCCAAACTGATCGCCTTGTCCCGTGCAGCCAGGATAACCTGCTGCTGACGATCCATGCGATCAAAGTCGCTCGACCCGTGGCGTGAACGAGCAAACTGAAGGAGGGTCTCACCATCCATCGTCTGAACGCCGGCCGGTATCTCGACGACCATGGTCCCATAGTTCTCGTCCGGATACTCGGCGTCATAGATGGCCTTTTGCACATCCACCGTTAGCCCGCCTACCGCATCGACCAACCGCACAAAGCCGTAAAAGTCGATGCGCACGTAATAGTGCACTGGCACGCCCAAAGCGCTCTGAACGGTCTTTTTGGCCAAGGCGACGCCGCCACCAGGATAGTCGTACTGGTCGCCTAGCATGTGCGCCGTGTTGATGCGATTCTGGCCATAGACCGGGATGGTGACCCAAAGATCGCGGGGGATCGACAACATCGAAAGAGAGTTCGTAGCCGGATCGATCGAGACGAGGATCATGGTGTCGGTGCGGGTGGGGCCGGTCTCGTGCTCACGGCGGTCGATGCCCAGCAACAGGATGTTGACCCGCTCTTTTTTCTCGACGAGGTCCGGCAGATCCTTTTCGGGAGAACGTCCAGGGATGCTCTCCCGGCTGGTCACATTCTCCACGAATGGCAGCTCGGTCTGCGCAACCACGCGACGCAGCGTGATAAAGAAAAACGCCCCCGAAAGCAGCGCCCCGCCGACGATCACGACGAGCAGGAACGACATCAAGGCACGTCGCAGGAGCGACACGCCAGCAGGGGGCTTGGGGCGAAGCATTGAGTCAGTAAACTCTGCCATCTTGAGGAGCGATTATAGCACGGTCATCTGGGCACGCCAAGGACAATCTCATCATATACCATGGCTGCCCACCTGTCACTTTGACACGATCATGCCCCCTCTGTATAGTCGCCCATGTGCCATCGGTACAGGGAGAGATCCATTGGGCGAGCTAGGCGAACGGCTACGCCAGGCCCGGGAAGAGCAGGGGCTCTCGCTTGCGGATGTGGAGGAACGCACTCGCATCCG
>CAZUZB010000003.1:48681-53328 GCA_964624695.1 uncultured Anaerolineales bacterium
CTGATCGTTGGCGTCCTTGTCTGGTGGTTGGTTTCCACCTATTACCTACAGGTGGACCCGCTGGCGCTTTTGCGCGTGGGAACCGCGTCGCCTACGCCCACGCTTACCGCAACACCCCCAGAATCTGGATCCATCCCAGAGCGGATCGATCCCCCCAATACGCCCCCAGCCCTAATCGAAACCGAGCCAGAGAGCACGCCGACGCCCGAGCCAACGCCCACCGCCACCATTCGCGTTCCCAGCACGTTGGCGCCTACCCTGACGCCCACACCTACCGCTACGCAGAGCGCACCCGTGGAGGTAGCAGTGCGGGTGGACGCCCGTACCTGGCTCCAGGTGACGGTGGACGGCGAGCTCGTCCTGGCCGATTTGATCGAGGCCGGCGAGGATCCGTCCTGGACCGGGCAGGAGTCGATCGCCCTTGTCATCGGGAACGCTGGCGGCGCCTACCTGACCGTCAATGGCGAAGAGATCGGCTACCTCGGCGAAGAGGGCGAGGTCATCGAGGCCGTCTACACGCCGTAGAACAGCCCCACCCCCCTCCCAAGGCGATTCCTGGCATCACCCGAGCCCTCCCCCACACGAGGAGTCCCCCATGCGCTTTTACATAGAGACCCTCGGCTGCCCCAAGAACCAGGTCGATTCGGAGATGATGGCCACGCTCCTGGAGAGCGAGGGCCACATCCAAGCGGCAGAGCCTGACGATGCTGACATCGTGATCGTCAACACCTGCGGATTCATCGAGCCCGCCCGCGCCGAGACCATCGAGGTGCTCCGGGAATTCTCGCAGGCCAAAGGTCAGGGCCAACTTCTCGTAGCCGCCGGCTGCATGCCTCAGCGCTACCACCGCGAAATTCTCGAGATGGTGCCGAGGGTCGACGCCCTTATCGGCACGCAATCCTGGCCCGAGATCGCCGACCTCCTGCGGGATCTGGAAACACGCCCTTCAGTGAATGTGCGCCCTACCCGCGTCCAAGAGGCCGGCAGGATCATCACCTCGTTGCCACGCCAGGCCACCATGGGCGCCACCGCCTATCTCAAAATCGCCGACGGCTGCGACGCCGCCTGCGGCTATTGCACCATTCCGATCATCAAGGGGCCGCAACGCAGCAAGACGCCGCAGGATATTGTCCGCGAGGCCAGAGAGCTGGACGAGCAGGGCGTGCTGGAGATCGTGCTGATCGCCCAAGACACCACGTCGTACGGGCGCGACCTCGGCACGCGCGATGGCCTCCCCAATCTCCTGCGCCGCGTGGCCAAGGCCGTGCCGGATCTGCCCTGGCTGCGCATCATGTACGCCTATCCGCAGCATATCACGCCAAAGCTGATCAGCACCATGGCGTCGCTAGAACCAATGTGCCACTATCTGGACATGCCCCTGCAGCACGGCCACCCAGACGTGCTGCGGCGGATGCGCCGCCCCCATGACCTGGACCAGGTGCGCGGCACCATCGCCTCGTTGCGCGAGGCCATGCCGGATATCTCGCTCCGATCCACGTTCATTGTGGGCTATCCGGGCGAGACCGACGCCGAGTTCGAGGCGCTGTTGGCATTCATGGAAGAGATCGCCTTTGACAAGGTGGGCGTATTCGCGTTCTCGCTAGAGCCGGACACCCACGCCGCCACACTGCCGGACCGAGTGCCCGCCGAAGTGATCGCCGAACGCTATGATCGCGCCATGCGCCTGCAGCAAGAGATCTCGCTGGCGCGTAACGAGGAGCAGATCGGCTGGCAGATGGCCGTGCTGATCGAGGGCGTTGGGGATGGTATATCGGTGGGGCGATCCTACCGAGACGCGCCCGAGGTCGATGGGTTGGTGCTCATCGAGCAGGAGCTGACGGTCGGCCGTTTCTACCAGGTCGAGATCATCGCCGCCGAGGAATATGATCTGGTAGGGCAGCTGGTCTAGGCGAACTCGCCCCAAAAGCGCGGCTGGAACAGCGTCGTGGCCAGAAGACGGTGTACGTTGGGATCTAGCACGTTCAGACGGCGCTCATCGCTCATATAGAGCCAGAGGCAACGCCCCCAATAGTCGCCGGGGGAACTCGCGCCCAGTTCCTCATGGCCATAGTGCAGCGCCTCTGCCCGCACATACCGCTGGGCCGCCTCCCCCAAGCTGGGACAGGCTCCCTCGCCATCGGAAAACCGCCCTCCGTCCAGAACGGCGCCGCTGCCCAAGAGGTGGTCGAGGAACTGGGCCAGGACCAGAAACGCCGGCTCGCCGCCGTCCAGTAGATCCGCCACCCGCACAAAGCAGACCGCCTCCCACGTTCGCTTGCCCCACCGCTGGGAGCCGGGTACATACCGCGATGGCTCGTGGGTAAAGATCAGATGACCTCGCGGAATACCCAGCCAGAACCGCAACAAGCCCTCCGGCAGCGACGCGATCTGGTCCAGGAACAGACGTCCGGGATCCCACACCGTCTCCATCTGTTCGCGCACGCTTCTGGGAGAGAGATCCAGGCAGGTAGGCTCGGCGTGAAACCGCTCGCGCCACAACGCCTCGCGCAGATCCGCCCCGTCCGGCATCGTCACCATCCGCCCCGATCGCCACTAGTGCATTGACGTAACGACAGGCAGATTCTATAATGATCAAGAGTTCGTGCTCTGACAACCAGACCACTGTACACCGTGGAGCACCGTATGGGATCGGTCCTCGTTCTGAACGCCACCTATGAGCCCCTCAATGTCATCAGTGTGCGTCGCGCTTTGGTGCTGCTGCTCAAAGACAAGGCCGAGCTGGTAGAGGCCACGGAGCAGCGCGTCCGCTCGGCGCGCATGTCGCTTCCCGCCCCCTCGGTGATCCGCTTGGTCTACTATGTGAGGATCCCGCGGCCGGTGCGGATCCCCCTCAGCCGCCATACGATTATGCTGCGAGATGGCTTTGCCTGCCAGTACTGTGGGGCATCGCCCCCGCGCTCGCAGCTCACCATCGACCATGTGCTGCCCAAGGTTCGCGGCGGCGGCAGCTCGTGGGAGAACCTGGTATGCGCCTGCAACCGCTGCAATCAGGTCAAGGGCGCTCGCACCCCGCGAGAGGCCGGCATGACCCTCCGGACTGAGCCCGGCGAACCCCGCTACCTGGCCATGGTCATGCTGGATCAAGCAGCCCGGCCAGAGGCCTGGAGCCCGTACATTCCCCCGTCTCCGGAGCGTTCTACGGCTTGACCCGCACCGTCACGGGCAAGAGCACCCGGTCTCCGACCTCTGCCCCGGTGGCATCGGTCACAGGCAGCCGTTGCCCCGTACTAGGGTCATACATCCCCACCTGGAGCTGATAGAGCCCCTCGGGCGCGTCCGGGGCGACTTCGATCAGGTGCCGATCCAGAACCAGGTCGCCGGCACGCCAATCCGTGGTCGGGGCAGCATACCCAGACGGGCCGCTGTCATGCTGGCCCCACACCGGCCCCTGCGTGCGCGGGTTGTGGGCCTCGCCCAAGAGCTGGGTGAACACGGTATACGCTGCATCGGTGGGGCGCAAGGCGCGCCAGTAGAGATCGAGCACCAGGGTGTCGCCTGCCTTGACCGTCAGCTCATCGCCCTCCTCGAGGGTACTCCCCCGGCTGTGCACGGTATAGCCAACAAGCTGCGCCAGGTCACCCAAGGTTGCGCCAATGCTGGTGGCCGGCTGGGCGAGGAGGCGCGGCTGCCGATCCCCCACCACGCCGACGCCGAGCAGTTCGCAGACTCGGCCGTCGGGAAGCTCGAGAACCAGGTCATAGCGTTCTCGAGGGATCTCGCGTGGTAGCGCCATCTCCACCTGCTGCCGCCACGCGCCAGGCGAGTCATCTGCCCGTAGCGCTCGCACGGCCAGGATCTGTCCGCTGGCATGGCGCCAGACCAGCCTGGCCTCGGCGGGAGTACGCTCCCAGAGCAAGCCCACGTGCGCCCGCTCGCCTGCCGCCACTTCTGTGACAGGCATATCCACTCCGCGCAGCGCATAGCCTGCGCCCTCGCACAGCACAGAGTACTCGGGCACATACGCTCCAACGAGGCTAGGGAGGCTCTCCGCGGCATCATAGAGTCGCAACGTGTTAGGCCCGAATCCCAGCGCTTGGACCTGGGTATAGCTCTCGTTGAGCCAAGCCGCCACGACACGATCGGGATCGGTGAGGCCGATATCTACCTCGGCCAACCAGACCCGCGACGGGTCTCCGATGCCGCAGGCCAGCTCTGTGACCACCCGGTCGCCAGTGATGATCCGGCTATCAGCGCCCACCAAGACCACCTCGGGCTTGTCGCTCTGCCATGCCAGCCCATCATAGTAGTAGCTCCAGATGGGGTAGCGGGTCCCCGAGTTCAGCAGCACCAGATCGCCTTCGCGAGCCTGGCTGGCGATGGTGCGCACCATCGATTGCAGCTCGTCGGTGAGATACCGCGTGGTATAGTGCCCCGGCAGCACCATGAGCCAGACCGCCGCCACGCCCGCCGCGCAAGCCCACCCGAGGGCACGCCAGCGATCGATGAGCGCATCCAGCGCCCACGCCAGCAAGAGCCAGAACGCCGGCGCAAAGGCGACCAGGTAGCGCGCCTCCAGCATGGGCGTGTAAAAGAGGGCTCGCGGCAAGGTTGCTAGGTACACCAACAGGGGAGGCACGAACGCCGCCAGCGCCAGGGTGAGCAGATCCCACCCCTCCGCCTTGGGGC
>CAZUZB010000003.1:53428-59880 GCA_964624695.1 uncultured Anaerolineales bacterium
CGCGCCTGGTTCTCGCTGCGCAGCCAACCGAGAAAGTGGTACAGCGATGCCATCCCCAAGAGCCCCGCCAACACATACATGCGCAGCTCTTGCGACCACCACACGTGAAAGCGCGATAGGCCCGTCAGCCAGCCCGCCAGCAGGCCGAGCCTCTCGCCACCCAATCGACGGCCGAGGCGGTAGACCACGAGGACCGTAAGGACGCCGAACAGCACCGAAAGCAGCCGCGAGGCCAGCTCGCTCTCGCCGACAAGCTGCACCCAGCCCCACAACGACCAAAAGTAGAGGGGCGGGTGCACATCAGCGGCCGTCCAGGCCGTGACGCCCGCCAGCCCCTTGCGGACAGCCCAGATGGCCAGCGCCTCGTCCCACCAGAGATTGGCGTCGCCCAAACGATAGACGCGCACAGCGAACGAGACGAGCACCATCAGTGCCGCTGGCCAGCGCGAGCCGCGACGCGTGCGCTCAGGCATCGGCCTGTACGACGGCGTCCAGCTTGCGACGAAGCTCCTTTTGCGCCGCCGTGGGCAGCGTCGGCAGCTCCTTGAGCCCCTCTCGTAGGAACGTGGGTAGATCCGCCACCTTGACCGCCGGCACGGGCGTGTCTCCCGCAAAGAGCGTGATCTCGGGATCGGTAAAGACGATCACCTCCGAGATGGGCACCTCCAGCTCGGGGATGGCCTGCTGAGCCCACTCGGCCACCCACTTGGCCTCCTGCTGCGCATCGGCATCGGGGCGCCCCAACGTGGGCTCGCCAAAGAGCTGCATCAGCTTGCGCGCGCCCGCCTTGTGCCGCCATTTGCCGTTCTCGAAAGCGACCTCCCCCTTCTGGGCACGGGGCATCAGGACGGTGAGCCCATGGTGAGAGACGACCACGTGGTGGCTCGGCAAAAAATAGCAGTAGAGGGCAAAGCGCTTGTCCATGCCAGAGAGCGCCTCCGCCAGCACCGAGTCAGCACGGGGCTCACGAACATAGGCCGCCGTGAGTTGGGAGCCAACGGTCGCCCCCAGCATTCCCACCAACAGCAAGGCATACGAGACCGCGATCTGGCGGGTGGACATGATCAGACCCAACACCAGCGACCCGATGGCCACGTAAGTCGCCCACGAGGCCAACCGCTTGCGCCGCTTGAGGAAGGCCTCGTTGATGAACGCTTCCATGCTTCTCTGTCCTTCCTGATACTAGCCTTGGCCGCCGCCGATATACTCACGAATCGTGCCCACCACATCCCGCTCGGCGGCCTCCAGAGCCACCCGCACCGCGTTCTCCATGGCCAGCGCGTCCGACCGACCGTGCGCGATGATCACCACGCCATCCACGCCCAACAACGGCCCGCCCCCATACTCGCGGTAATCCAGGGTCTTGGCCGCGACCTTGAAAGCCGGCTTGGCCAAGAGGGCGCCCAGGCTGGCCAAGGGGCGCGCCTTGATCTCGCGCTTCAGGATGGTGAGGATCATGGAGGCCGTGCCCTCGGCCGTCTTGATGGCCACATTGCCGGCAAAGCCGTCGGATACGATCACGTCGGCCTTGCCCTGGGTGATGTCCTTGCCCTCGACGTTGCCGCAAAAGTTCAGATCCGACTGGCGCAAAAGGGAGTGGGCCTCTTGCACCACCGCGTTGCCTTTGGTGTCCTCCTCGCCGTTGGAGAGCAGGCCCACCCGCGGCGTGGCGATGCCGAGCACCTTTTCAGCATAGACCGCGCCCATGATGCCAAACTGGACCAGCCACTCGGGGCGAGCGTCGGCGTTGGCGCCGATATCGAGCATAAAAGAGTGCCCGTGTAGGTGCGGCAGCACCGTCGAGATGGCGGGTCGCTGAATGCCCTTGATGCGGCCGATCCGTCCCGCCCCCACCAAGGCGCTGGCCAGCACGCCGCCCGAGTTGCCCGCCGAGACGAATGCGTCGCCCGCACCATCGCGCAAGAGGCGCATGCCCACCACCACCGAGGCATCGTCCTTTTCGCGGACCGCCTGGGCGGGGTGTTCGTGCATCTCGACGACTTGGCTGGCATGGGCCACCTCAATCGAGAGTCCAGAGACATCGTGCTTGGCCAGCTCTGCCCGCACGGCATCCTCGCGCCCAACCAGAAGCAACCCACAGCCATAGCGACGGGCCGCGCGGATAGCGCCCTCGACGTCGGGACCTGGCGCATTGTCGCTGCCCATCGCATCCACGATGACCCGCATGCCCGCCTCCTTGTTCCCTAGACAACACAGGTTCATTCTAGTGTACGCAGGGGTAGGTTGACAAACCCGCCCCCTGTGGCTAGAATGTCCCTCGCCTGCCCCCGTGGTGGAATTGGCATACACAGCAGGTTGAGGGCCTGTGTCCGTATGGACGTGCTGGTTCGAGTCCAGTCGGGGGCACTCGAGAGGCGGCTCGCTGAGCGGGTCGCCTCTCTGCGTTTCAGAGTCATCCCGCGCCCTTGCGTCCCATGATCCCCCCTGCTACCATGCTGCTGTGTCTCAGCAGCCCCGGTCCAGAGACACTGGAAACCGTCCCACGCCATGTCATCGAGCGACAAGGTGATCCTGATGGCGCATCGTTACCCAACACGCCGCTGGGCGATCATCATCATGTGCCTGGGCCTGTTAACAAGCTGCACGCGCGTTAGCCCCGAGCCGATCCAGCTAACGCAACCCAGCCCGCAGCCCACCCAGACCTCCGCACCCATCCTCGTACACATGGCCGGCGCCGTCTTGCAGCCCGGCGTCTACGAGCTGGCCAAAGATAGCCGCATCATCGATGGCATCGAGGCCGCTGGCGGATTGCATCCCGATGCCGACGCCGACGGCATCAACCTGGCGGATCGCTGCCAGGATGGCGCGCGGGTGTACATCCCCTATCGGGGCACCGCACCCCCGCCGAACCCGACGCCCCTTTCAGGCTCATCGCACCCGACCGGAGAGCTCGGCATGGTGAACCTCAACACAGCCAGCCAGAGCGAGCTGGAGACGCTCTCCGGGATCGGCCCCGCCCTGGCCGCGCGCATCATCGCCCACCGTGAGACCCATGGCCCCTTTGGATCACCCGAGGAGATCATCCAGGTCTCCGGCATTGGTGACGCGATTTACGCCAACATCAAGGAGCGCATCGTGACCGATTGAGCCACCGACCCTACGCCAACGAGAAAGGAATCCGATGAAACTCGACTACAAGAGGACGCTCATTCTCGGCTTTGGTTTCTTTGGCATCTCGATCATCTGGTCGGTCTACAACAGCTTTGTGCCCGTGTTCCTCCGCCAATACGCCTTGCCCTGGTGGCTGGTCGGCTTTGTGATGACCTTTGACAACATCCTGGGCATCACCATGCTGCCCTATATCGGACAGCTCAGCGACAACACCTGGACGCGGCTGGGCCGCCGCAGACCGTTCATCCTGATCGGCGCTCCCATCGCCGCGGTGCTGTTCGTGGTCATCCCGGCCATCCACCTGAACATGACACACGTCGCTAGCACCCTATGGCTGCTCACGGGCGTCATCATCATCATGAACATCGCCATGGCGCTGTTCCGCACGCCCACCGTGGCCCTTATGCCCGACATCACCCCGCCGGCACTGCGCAGCAAGGCCAACGGCATCATCAACCTGATGGGCGGCATCGGCACCACCATCGCCTTTTTGATCGGCGGGGCGCTCTTTGCCAGAGGGCAGGGCTATCCCTTTATCCTGGCGGCGGTGCTGCTACTCATCGCCGAGGCGATCGTGATTCTGCGCGTGCAGGAGCCGCCGCCCACCGACCAAGGCCAGATAGAGACGGCCCGCCGACCCAATGCCCTCGACTCGCTTCGGGATACGATCCGCAATGTATGGGCTGTGGCCAAGAACCCCGACAAGAGCGCCCTGTGGACCTGCTTGGCCATCTTTTGCTGGTTCATGGGCTACAATGCCATCGAGACTTTTTGGACCTCCTACGGCCGCGAGGTGCTGTTTGCCCCCCAAATCGCCGCTGGCACCCTGACCGCCGATCAGGCGGTCGCCCGCGCCGCCAGCATGCTCACCTATCTCTCGGGGGCGTTCCTGATCTTTGCCCTGCCAGCAGGATTCATCGCGACCCGCTTTGGGCGCAAGCCGACCATCCTGACCGGCCTGGGCATCCTGGTGCTGGTCTGGACCGGCTTTTTGTTCACAAGGAACAGCATCTATGTGACCTTTACCCTGATCGCGTCGGGCATCGCCTGGGCCCTGATCAATATCAACTCGTTGCCTATCATGGCTGATCTGGCGCCCCCAGGGCAGATCGGCGCCTTTACCGGGCTCTACTATTTCTTTTCCATGCTGGCGGCCAGCACCTCGCCCACGTTTGTGGGATGGCTGATGGATCGCACCAGCATCCGGGTGATGTTTGTCTTTGCGGCGGCGTTCATGGCGTTGGCGTTCCTCTGCGTGCTCGCCATCCGCCACGCCGAGCCCGAGCAGGCCAGCACCATCAGCAACCCAGCCTGACCCCCATAGAGCATCAGGGCGGCCCGTTGGCCGCCCTGATGATACCCACTCGCTATCGCTGGAGCTATGAGACGCTCTCGCCGTCCTCAGCGGGCCCTTCGTCTGCCACATCATCGCCAGCAACGTCTGGCTCAGCACCCCACGGCGTCCCCGGCACATAGACCATGGCCGGCCGCTTGAGCTTGCGCCGCACCAGCAAGAGCAGCCCGAACATGACAAACCCAAAGACCGACACCCACTGTGCCATGGGCAGGCCTAACGGCATCCAGTTCTCCATCATCCAGGCATCGGGTCGCTGGAATTCGATAAAGAAGCGAATGACCGGATAGATGGCAAAGTAGAGGTAAAAGAGGTCCCCATAGAGCCTCTTCTTTTCCCACTTGATAGCCAAAGTGAACAGAATGGCGAACCCAATGAGGTTGAGCAGCGCCTCGTAAAAAAAGGTCGGGTGGAAATACTCGTACGTGGCAAACTGGGCCAAGCGGTTCTCAGGCGCGATATAGACGCCCCACGGCAGATCCGTGGGATAGCCGTACAGCTCCTGGTTGAAAAAGTTACCCAGGCGGCCGATGGCCTGCGCCAAGATCAGGCCCGGCGCGACATAGTCGGCCCATTCCAAAAAACGCAGCTTTTTCACCCGGCAAAAGACCCAAAGGCCCAGAGCGCCGCCAGCCACGCCGCCAAAGATGCCAAACCCGCTCATCTGCAGACTAAAGATATGGTTCGGATTGACCCGGTAATAGTCCCACGCCGAAGCCACGTGATAGAGCCGCGCACCGACGATGCCGGTGAGCAGCAACACAATCAGCATGTTCCAGGCGATCTCGGGATCGTGGCCGTTCCGGCTGGAGAGATAGCTGGCGATCTGAGCAGCCAACATCGCACCGGTCACGATGAGGACGCCATACCAGTAGATAGAGATGGGACCGATCTTGAGAAACACAGGATTGGGCTGCAACTCGACTCCTCCAGATGCGTGGGCCCCTGGCACCCTAGTGCTCGATTGCCTCGCTCCAGGCAATGGCATTATACTCTGATCAGATCAGAGGCCAAGGCGAGCACCGCCTGTACCCTGGGGGTGGAGCTCGCCCCAGAAAGACGGGAGGTTCGCTATGGATGACAACACCAAACGCGTCGTTTTGATAGCACTCCTGGTGCTGGCCGCCGCGTTCGAGTGCGTGCTGGCACTGGTGTGCGGTAGCCTGGGCGGCTATGTGGGCGCCAAGATCGCCCTGAACAGCGCCCAGGGCGCCCCCGCAAGCTCCGACGTCGAGATCATCCCGTGGGAACGGGGGACGCCCCGCGGATCGATCCCAGAAGTATCCCGGTCGTGGGCCGCCCTGGTGATCGCGGTCGAGTCCGATTCGCCGGCCGACGCAGCGGGCATCTCGCCCGGAGACATGATCGTGGCTGTGGATGGGATCGCGCTCAGCGAGGATGTGACCCTCCGTGAACTGGTGCTAGAGCGTCGGCCGGGCGACCAGATCACCCTGACCATCTCCAGGGGAACGCGCACCTGGGACGCACGGGTGACGCTGGGCAGCGTGCCCGAGGGGCCAGGGGACGCTCCGTGGCTGGGCATCCGCTTCCAGATGGTGCCAAGAGTCGTGGGGGGAGAGCAGTGAAGGAATCGGCGAACGGCCAGCTTGCGACGGGCGTCGTCATGACGCCATGGGGCCCGTGGGGGATCGTAACGTCAGCGCGTGGGATTGTTCAGATCGAGCTGGGAGGGTCGACCGACGGAGCGGCCCCAGACCAGGGCTCGCCAGCGGCCCGCGCCCTGCTGGCCAAGGCCCAGGAACAGCTACGAGCCTATCTGGCGGGGGAGCGCCGTCCGTTCGATCTGCCAATGGAACCCGCACCGGCCACCGACTTTCAGCGGCGTGTGTGGGCTGCCTGCGCCCAGGTGCCCTACGGGGCCACGGCGACCTATGCTGAACTGGCGCAGACCGTGGGATCGCCCAAGGGGGCGCGGGCCGTGGGCCAGGCGCTGGGCGCCAATCCG
>CAZUZB010000003.1:59980-71764 GCA_964624695.1 uncultured Anaerolineales bacterium
CTCGGTGGCTGTCGGCTCGGGCGTATCGGTGGGCACGGCCGTAGGAGCCGGCGTATCGGTCGGCCGTGGCGTGGCTGTCGGGGCTTCCGCCACCGTCAAGCAGGCATCATCCCAGAACGAGTTGTTGTGCTTGACGGGGAACTCGGGGCTGCCCTTGGTGAACACCGTCACCCATTCGCCCTGCGCGACGGTGGACACGGTGAGCTGCACCCAGGCGTCGATCTGGCTCCCGTTGGCGCCGATGACCCGCGTCTCGCGGTCCAGCACCGGCTCGGACCAGACGGTGGTATCCGGTGGCGGAGCTCCCCAGCCCGTCGCGCCGCCGTAAGGATCAATGCCGGCCCAGACGCGATAGTTGCCAGGCCCGCGCTTGTCGCCCTCCTTTTGCGGCCAGTCCAGATCCGAGTAGGGGTGGCCATCGGAGATCAGTTCGCGCTCCCCCGTATAGATCTGCACCCAGATGGTAAAGGTGACCCGACTGCCGGCAGGCACCTGCACCCGCTGGTAAAAGCCAGCGTTATGGGTGCCATAGTTGGTGAAAAAGGCCTGCGAATAGCGCCCGCTATGGATGTTATAGCCCGTGCCAAGGGCCACGGCATCGGGCAGCTTGTACTCGACCTCGCGGTTGTTGGTGGCATCGCCCAGGATCGACCAAGGCAACCAACCGTTGGCCAGCCATGAAGAGAGGCTGGTGCCCACGCTCTCGGTCTTGTACGCCCCCTCCTCGAACCCCGGGTTCGCCACCAGGTTGCCGGGACAATCCGCCCGCGCCGGCAGCGCCAAAGCCAACAGACCGGACAGCACGAGCATCACCATGATGCTAGAACGTCGCATGCGAACCCTCCCGCACCCTCTTGCCATCCCGAGGAGACAGTATGCGATTGTAGCAAGAAGCACGCGCCTCGCCAAGCGGCAAGGCGCGTGTGCACCGCCTATAACAGGTTGGTTGTACGGTCTTGGTGTGCTGCGGAACGTCTAGGCCTCTGCGCCCCACAGGCGCTGGTTGTCGCGCGCATCGGCGATTGCCGTGGCTCCTGCGCTGAACGCGGCCACAGGCATGGCGCCAAGGTCCTCGCCGTTCCGCAAGCGTACCGAGACCGCCCCATCCTCCACTTCACGGTCGCCGATTACCAGCATATAGGGCACCTTGTTGAGCTGCGCGGCCCGGATCTTGGCATTCATGCGGTCGTTGGAGGCATCCAGCTCCACCCGGAGGCCGGCCTCGCGCAGCTTGCCCTCGACCTCGCGGCCGAATGCCATGTGCCGATCGGTGATGGGGATGATGACCGCCTGGACGGGCGCCATCCAGACCGGGAACGCCCCGCCATAGTGCTCGATCAGCAGCCCAAAGAAGCGCTCCATAGAGCCCAAGAGCGCGCGGTGCACCATGTACGGCCGATGCTCTTGGCCGTCATCACCCACATAGACCATATCGAACCGCTCGGGCTCGTTGAAATCGAACTGGATCGTCGTCATCTGCCATTCGCGGCCCAGCGCATCGCGGATCTTCAGGTCGATCTTGGGGCCATAGAAGGCGCCTCCGCCCTCATCCAGCTTGTACGCCAGGCCTTCAGCCTCCAGAGCGCGTTGCAAAGAGAAGGTAGCCTGCTCCCAGCGGGCCGGCTCTCCCACTGCCTTTTCTGGACGCGTCGAGAGATAGGCGTTCACGTCCGGGAACCCCATCGCCCGCCACATGGCCAGCGAGAAACGCAACACCCCCAGGATCTCGTCCTCGATCTGCTCGGGCGTGCAGATGATATGCGCATCGTCCTGGGTAAAGCCGCGCACCCGCAGCAGGCCGTGCAGCACGCCACTACGCTCGTAGCGGTAGACCGTGCCCAACTCGGCCCACCGCAACGGTAGATCGCGATAGGAGCGCGTCCGCGTCTGGTAGATCATGATATGGAACGGGCAGTTCATCGGCTTCAGGTAATAGTCCTGCCCGTCGATATCCATAGGCGCGTACATGGAATCCCGGTAAAAGCCGAGATGCCCCGAAGTCTCCCAAAGCCACGAGCGGCCGATGTGGGGCGAATAGACGATCTCGTACCCACCCTCCATATGCCGCTGGCGCCAGTAATCCTCGATGATGGTGCGCACGCGCCCGCCCTTGGGGTGCCAGTAGACCAGCCCCGCGCCGGCCTCCTCGTGCAGGGAAAAGAGGTCGAGATCGCGCCCCAGCCAACGGTGATCGCGCTTGGCCATCTCCTCCAGGCGCGCCAGGTAATCCCGGAGCTCCTGCTTGCTATGCCAGATGGTGCCATAGATCCGCTGCAACATGGGGCGCTTTTCGTCGCCGCGCCAGTAGGCGCCGGCAATGCTTTGCAGGGCCACGCTATCCCAGCGCAGGTCGCCGGTGCTCTCCACATGTGGCCCGCGGCACAGATCCACAAAGCCGCCATGGCGGTAGATCGAGATGGCCGCGTCTTCTGGCAGATCCCGCAGCAGCTCCAGCTTGTAGGGCTGATCGGCAAACAGCTCCTCGGCCTCCTGGCGGCTGATCTCTTGCCGCTCAAAGGGCACTTGGGCCTTGATGCTCTGCTTCATCAGGTCGAGGACCTTGGCCAGGTCCTCCTCGGTCAAAGAACGCGGTAGGTCAAAGTCATAGTAAAAGCCATCCTCGATGGCGGGCCCGATGCCCAGCTTGGCATCGGGAAACAGGGTCGTCACCGCCTCGGCCATCACATGCGAGGCCGAGTGGCGCATCGTTTCGAGTTCGTACTTGGGCATGGCAACCTCCTGCGAAATACGCAGAGCGCATGTCGGAGCGACATGCAAAAGCGCCCTCTCACCATGGGGCGAGAGGGCGCGCTCACGCGGTTCCACCCATATTCCGCGGCAGAGTACAGACCCAAACCGCGCTCTGGAGCCGATAACGGGGCCACCGGAGCGCCTTACTTGCTTCTGGCGCCCGCTCTCAGGGGGTTTTCACCGCCAGCGTCACGAGGAGGGTTCCAGTCCGTGCCCTCCACTCCCTATCGCCGGCCTGACGGCTACTCGTCCTGATCAGCGCGTTCAATATATAGCCGGGCCACTCGGCCTGGCCGAGAGCGGGTGATGGGATTCGAACCCACGACATTCTGCTTGGGAAGCAGACGCTCTGCCAACTGAGCTACACCCGCACAGTGCAGCCATTATAGGCGTGGTACTTGGGTGTGTCAACCGCCCGGGGCAAGCCTCGCAGAACCTCTGGACATCACCGCAAAGAACGCCAGGGACCCGGGTGCAAGCAACCCTCGCGTCACCGGCCTCTCTTGACGCATCGGCCCCTCTGCCCTACCATCACGCTGGTTGCCAGCAACTGCTCCGAGGTGAACCATGACGGACTATATCGCGGCCATCGATCAAGGGACCACGGGAACGCGCTGCCTGGTCTTTGATCCCGCCGGCACGGTGGTCAGCCAGGCCTATCGCGAGCATGCGCAAATCATGCCGCAGCCCGGCTGGGTGGAGCACGACCCGATCGAGATACTGCAGAACACCAACGAGGTCGTCGGCGCTGCCCTCTACCGCGCATCCCTATCGGCGCGCGAGATCCGTTGCCTGGGCATCACCAACCAGCGCGAGACCACAATCGTCTGGAACCGCAACACCGGCCAGCCCTATCACCACGCCATCGTCTGGCAGTGCACCCGAACCCGCGCGTTGTGTGAGCGGTTCATCGCCCAGGGGATCGAGCCGCTGGTGCGCGAGCGGGCCGGGCTGGTCATCGGCACCTACTTTGCCGGCCCCAAGATCCGCTGGCTGCTGGACCACGTCCCCAACCTGCGACGAGACGCCGAGCGGGGCGACGCCCTCTTTGGCACCATCGACTCCTGGATCATCTGGAACCTCACCGGCGGCCCAGCGGGCGGCGTCCACGTCACCGACGTCACCAACGCCTCGCGCACCATGCTGATGAGCCTGGCCACCCGCGATTGGGACGATGACCTTCTGGCCGCCCTAGGCATCCCGCGGGCCATGCTGCCCACCATCGTGCCATCCAGCATGCCCGGCGGCTATGGCGCCACCATGCGCGAGGGACCCTTTGGGCGCGCCGTGCCCATCTGCGCGGCTCTGGGCGACCAGCAAGCTGCCCTGGTGGGCCAGACCTGCTTTGTCGAGGGCGAGGCCAAGAACACCTATGGCACCGGATCTTTTCTGCTGATGAACACGGGCGATACCCCCGTGCACTCGGCACACGGGCTGCTCACGACGGTGGCCTATGATCTGGGCGCGGGGCGGGCTGCCTATGCACTGGAAGGTTCTATCGCCATCACCGGCGCCGCTGTGCAATGGCTGCGCGACAACCTGGGCCTAATCAAGGACGCCGCTGAGACCGAGGCCATCGCCAGCTCGGTGGAGGACTCGGGCGGCGTCTACTTTGTGCCCGCCTTTTCTGGGCTGTTCGCGCCCCACTGGGATATGTACGCCCGCGGCGTGATCGCCGGGCTGACGCGCTATGCCACCCGCGCCCACCTGGTGCGGGCCACCCTGGAGGCGATCTGCTACCAGTCACGCGAGGTGGTGGACGCCATGCAGGAGGACGCCAGTATTTCGCTCAGAACCCTCAAGGTCGATGGCGGCGCCGCGGCCAACAGCTTCCTGATGCAACTCCAGGCCGACATCCTGGGCGCGGAGGTGGTGCGCCCGGTGGTCCGCGAGACCACGTCGTTGGGCGCCGCCTATGCCGCCGGCCTGGCGTCGGGGCTGTGGGGCTCTCTGGACGAGCTGCGAGACCAGTGGCGCATCGATGCCACGTTCACACCACAATGGAGCGACGCCCGCCGCCAGGAGGGCTACCATCTCTGGCGAAAGGCCGTCGAACGCTCCCGCGCGTGGGTCGATGCCCAAGCCGACGACGAAAAGGACTCACGTTCATGATCCCCACCTACGACATCGTCGTCATCGGTGCCGGGGTCGTGGGATGCTTGGTGGCACGGGCTCTCTCCCGCTACCAGCTCAAGGTGCTGCTCATCGAAAAGCACGCCGATGTGGGCGAAGGCACCACCAAGGCCAACACCGCCATCATGCACGCGGGCTATGACGCCACCCCCGGCACGCTCAAGGCCAGCCTGAACGTGGCCGGCAACGCCATGTACGACCAAGTGTGTGGTGAGCTGGACGTGGACCTATCCCGCTGCGGCACGCACGTGGTGGGCCTCCGTGCAGCGGACCTGAACACTCTTGAGGATCTCTACGAGCGTGGGCGACGGAACGGGGTGCCCGGTCTGGAGCTGATCGATGGGGACGAGATGCGCCGCCGCGAGCCGGCCGTCACGCCCGAGTGCGTCGGAGCCTTGTACGCCTCCACCGGGGGCATCGTCGACCCGTTCCAGCTGTGCTATGCCGCCGCCGAGAACGCCATCACCAATGGCGTGCGCCTCTGGCTGGAGACGGAGGCCCTGGGCTTTGAGCGGGAGGGCTCGCTGGTGCGGGGTGTCCGCACCAGCCGTGGAATGGTCGCAGCTCGTTGGGTGGTGATCGCCGCCGGACTCTGGGCCGACGAACTCATGGCCCAACTGGGTGAACACGACCTGGCTATCACCCCGCGCCGCGGACAGTACTTGTTGCTGGACAAGCGAGCGGGCGAGATGGTCCGAGGGGTGCTCTTCCCGTGCCCCACGCCCATCAGCAAAGGAATCGTGGTGACGCGCACCATCCACGGCAATCTGATGCTGGGCCCCAACGCCGAACACGTGACGGACAAGCGGGACCTGGCGACCACCGCGGAGGGCCTTTGCGAGGTCATGTCTGGCGCGCAGAGCCTGGTGCCGGCCCTCGATCCACGCGACGTGATCCGCACCTTTGCCGGGTTACGCGCCAGCGGCAACACTGGCGATTTCGTCATCGAGCGTCTGCCCGCGGCCCAAAACGTGGTCGCCCTGGGCGGCATCGAGTCGCCCGGCCTCACCGCGGCGCCCGCCATGGCCGAACGCGTGGTGGATCTCTTGCGCGAGGCGGGCCTGGCCCTGCAGGAACGACGCGACTATCAGTCCATCCGCCACAGCATCCCCCGCTTTGCCGAGCTGACCAACGAGCAGCGTCAAGCCTTGATCGAGCGGGATCCGCGCTATGGCAATGTCGTATGCCGCTGCGAGATGGTCACCGAGGGCGAGATCGTGGCCGCCTGCCACGCGCCCGTGCCAGCCCGCACCTATGACGCCCTCAAGCGGCGTACCCGCGTGGGCAGCGGACGTTGCCAGGGCGGATTCGATACACCGCTGGTGCTCGAGATCATGTCGCGCGAGCTGGGCGTGCCACCGACCGAGCTCACCAAAAAGGGCGACGGCTCGCGCATGGTGGCCCGCCGCACAAAGGATGTGCCGGCATGAAGAGCCTGAACTGCGACGTCCTGGTCATCGGCAGCGGGCCGGCGGGCCTGGCCGCAGCGGCCAGCGCACGAGAAACCGGCGCCGAGAGCGTCCTGGTTCTGGAGAGAAACCGCGAGCTGGGGGGCATCCTGCCGCAGTGCATCCACACCGGGTTCGGTGTGCGCGTCTTCGGCAGCGACCTGACCGGCCCCGAGTACGCGCAGCGCTGGGTGGAACGGGCGGCCAACGCCGGCGTCGAGCTAGTGACAGGCACCATGGTGCTGGAGATCAAGCCAGACATGAGCGTGCTCGCCACCAGCCCACGCGGCGGCCTCATGGAGGCGAGGCCAAAGGCCCTCGTCCTAGCCATGGGATGCCGCGAACGCCCTCGTGGCGCCCTCGCCATTCCGGGCAGCCGCCCGGCGGGCGTCTATACCGCCGGCACCGCCCAACGCCTGGTGAATATCGAGGGCTATCTCCCCGGCGAGAACGTGGTCATCCTCGGCTCGGGCGATATCGGCATGATCATGGCCCGCCGCATGACCCTGGAGGGGGCCCATGTCGCCGCCATGCTCGAGATCCAGCCCTATGTCAGCGGGCTGAGGCGCAACCTGGTCCAGTGCGTGCGCGACTATGACATCCCGCTATACACCGAGACCACGGTGGTAGAGGTGCGCGGCCAAGACCGCGTGCAAGAGATCGTGGCCGCCCGCGTCGATGCGGCTTGGCAGCCCGTCGCTGGCAGCGAGTGGACGATCCCGTGTGATACGTTGCTGCTCTCGGTGGGATTGATCCCCGAAAACGAGCTCTCGCGCCAGGTCGGCATCGAGCTGGACCGCCGCACCAGTGGCCCCCTGGTGGATCAGCACTACCAGACCTCGATCCCCGGCATCTTTGCCGCCGGCAATGTGGTGCACGTGTATGACCTGGTCGATGATGTGAGCGAGGCCGCCGTGGAGGCCGGCAGGGCCGCGGCCAACTGGGCGGCGGGCGAGCTGCTCACGCCCGACGGGTATCTGCAAGTGGAGGCGGGCGCCAACGTCCATCATGTCGTACCTCAAAGAGTGGGGCACCGATCCGATGGCGCCCCAGCCAAGCTGGCCTGCCGGGTGCAGCGTCCTATCGAACAGACGGCGCGTATCGCCGTGCGGGATGGAAACCAGGTGTTGGCGCAACGTCGGCTGCGCTATGCGCGCCCCTCGGAGATGCTCGACATTGAGGTGCCCGCGCGTCAGCTCGACGAGGCCAGGGGATCGGCCCGCTTGATCGTCGATGTCACCTGCCCCGAACGAGGACAATAGCCATGGAAGAGCGAGATCTGATCTGCGTCACCTGCCCGGTGGGCTGTAACCTGACGGCAGTGCTCGAAGGCGACGAGCTGATCGAGGTGCGGGGCGGCGGCTGCCGCCGTGGCGAGGCCTTTGCCCGCGAAGAGATCACCGATCCGCGCCGCATGCTCGCCACCACCGTGCGCGTCGCGGGCGGCGATGGCCCCTTGGTGCCGGTGCGCTCGGCAGAGCCCTTGCCCAAGGCGTTGCTGCTGCCGGCGGCCGGCCTGCTGCGCAGGGTCGTGCTCAAGGCGCCGGTGCCTTTGCATCAGGTCGTCGTCCCGGATCTGCTCGGCAGTGGGATTGACATCATCACCAGCCGCGCCATGCCGGCTGCCCAGGGGCCCCGCGACTAGTCATACCACCAGAGGGGACGCCCTCCCCGTCGCCGCCGCCCGAAAAGCCCTGCGAACGTGCGCCCGGCAGGATCCGACGCCAACATCGCCCCTCGTAGCACCAGCGCCACCGCCCAGCCGACGGCGAATCCGATCACCCCAGTTACCCAATGCATGGCCCCGCCTCGCTTGCTAAGAACGTTTGTTCGCACCCATCATAGCACATTTGTTCGCCCGATGCAAGAGCCCGTTAGCCTCTTTTTGCTGAACCATCGTCAAGTTGACACGCCCATGGCCGTGTGCTATCATGCCCACAGCTTGGGAGACGATCTGGAGTCAGCAATACGTGATGGCCAAGGATAGACTCGCCAACTTTTGCCAGCATCATCACCATCGTTAGGTGAGGCGTCGTGCTGCATGGGTGCAGCACGTTCGGCTCACCGCGGGAGGCTAGTTCATACGAGCTAGCCTTTTCTGTTGTCATGATCTCACGCACAGCGCACGAATCGGGGCATCCTATGGATCCATTTGACGCTCTCGAACGCCAGACGCCCGTCGGCGTGGCGGATCTCTTTTACGAGCAGGCCGCCGCCAAGACCATGCTCGAGCAGCGCGTCCAGCAGCTCTTTGGCCGCTGGGGCTACTCGCGGATCATCCCGCCCACGTTCGAGTTCTATGACACGCTGGCAACCCAGGCCAGCCCCCAGCTACGTCAGCAGCTCTATCGCTTTGTGGATCGCACAGGGCGGATGCTGGCGCTACGGACAGACATGACCGTGCCCATCGCCCGCATCGTGGCCACCAAGCTCTACGACCAGCCCAGGCCGCTCCGCTTTTACTATGTGGGGAATGTGTTCCGCCACGAAGAGATTCAGGCCGGGCGCCACCGCGAGTTCTCGCAAGCGGGCGTCGAGCTCTTGGGCGCCGATACCAGCGCGGCCGACGCCGAGGTTGTTTGCCTGGCTGTGGAGACGATGCTAGCGCTGGGGCTGGAGAATTTCCAGATCAACCTGGGCCATGTCGGCTTCCTGCAGGGGCTCCTGGGCGATGCGCCCTTACATGAAGCTGTTCGGTCGCGGGTAGAGCAGGCCATCGACCAGCGCAGCGACGCCCTCATCGCCGAGACGGTGCGCGAGATGCCGCTCGATTCCGCCACGGCCCGTGCCATCCAGGCCATCCCCCACCTGTGCGGCGGCCCCGAGATCCTCGCCAGAGGTCGCCAACTGGCGACTCGCAACGACGCGCGCCAGGCCATCGACCGCCTCGCCGAGGTCTATCAGCATCTGAATGACTATGGCCTGTCCGAGCACGTCATCCTGGATCTGGGTGAGATCCGAGCTATGGGCTACTATACCGGGGTCACCTTTCATGGCTACGCCTCCGGGCTGGGCTTTCCGGTCTGCGGCGGGGGACGCTATGACAACCTGGTGGCCAGTTTTGGCGCCGATATGCCGGCGGTGGGCTTTGCCATCGGCATCGAGCGGGCCATGCTGATCACCCGATCCCAGGCCCGCCTTGGCGCTGATCTGCTGCTGGGCCCGGCCAGCTCCCCGCGCTGCGTGCGGCTGGCCCAACGCGCCCGCGCCGCCGGACTGGAGGTGCAGATCGACGTGCTGGACCGTGCGCCGGCAGAGCTGGCTGCCTACGGTCAAGCGACGGGCGCCAAGCGCGTGGTCTACTGCCCATCCGCCGAAGGAGCTGACGACCGGGGTTGCCTTCTCTTGGGAGACGAGCCCCTCACGCTTGCCATAGAGGAACTGGAACGCGAGATAGACGCATGGAACCACTAACCATCGCCCTGCCCAAGGGCAGGATGCAAGACGCCGCCCTGGAGCTGCTAGAGGCCATCGGCTTGGGGCCGACGCCGGAGGCGCTGAACGGCCGCAAGCTGGTCTTTCCCGATGCCAGCGGATCGGTGCGGTATGTCCTTGCCAAGCCCGCCGACGTGCCCACCTATGTGGAATATGGCGCGGCAGACCTGGGCGTGGCCGGCGAGGACGTGCTGCGCGAATCGGGGCGCCAGGTCTATGAGCCGCTGCGGCTCGGCTTTGGGCACTGCCGGCTCATGTTGGCGGGCCCGCCCGAGACCCGCGACCGCAACCTCCGCCTCGATATCGGCCTACGCGTGGCGTCCAAGTACCCGCGCCTGGCCCAGGCCTATTGCCTCAAGCAGGGCATTCCCGCCGAGATCATCCCCATGAGCGGCTCGGTGGAGCTGGCCCCCGTCGTGGGCTTGGCCGACCTGCTGGTGGACCTGGTCGAGACCGGCACCACCCTCCGCGAGAACGGCCTGGTGGAGCTGGATCTGATCATGCGCTCGCAGGCGGTGCTGATCGTGAACCGCGCCAGCCACAAGCTGCGGTTCGCCGCCATCCAGGGCTTGATCAGCGACCTGGCCCAGGTCGTGGCTGAGAAAGGGGAGCGATCATGACCAACGCCGACCCGGTCCGCGTGCTCCGGGGGTATGACGCCACGCGATCGTTCCTGGAGGCGCGCCCGCCGCTGGACGCCTACGAGGCCTCGCCCGCGCTGCAAGCCAGCATCGAGCAGCTCTTTGGCGAGCCGCTGACGCCTGACCAGGTGGTCGAGCGTATTCTGCGAGACATTCGCGCCGAGGGCGACGCCGCCGTGCGCCGCTACGCCGCGCTGATCGAGGGCTCCGAGTTGACCGACCTACGCGTGCCCGAGGAACAGATCGCCGCGGCCTGGGAGCGCACCCCCGCCGATCTACGCGACGCCCTCCAACGTTGCGCCGATAGCATCCGCGTCTTTCACGAAAAACAGCCGGTGAGCTCCTGGCTCGATTGGGACGAGGACGGTGGCGCCCTGGGCCAGATGGTTCGCCCTCTGGATCGGGTGGCCATCTATGCCCCCAACGGGCGCGCCCCCTACCCCTCGTCGCTTCTGATGGCCGCCATCCCGGCCCGCGTGGCCGGCGTCCCCGAGATCGTGGTGGCCACGCCTCCCCGCGAGGGCCGCCTCAACGACACCATCCTGGCCGCCGCCCACGTGGCCGGCATTACCGAGATCGTGCCGCTGGGCGGGGCCATCGCCGTGGGCGCCCTGGCCTATGGAACCGACTCAATCCGCCCGGTCGACAAGATCCTGGGGCCCGGCAACATCTTTGTCGTGTTGGCCAAGCGCCGGGTGTACGGCGTGGTCGGCATCGACCAGCTCCCCGGCCCCACCGAGACGCTGCTGGTGGCCGATGACAGCGCCGACGCCGGATTGGTGGCGGCGGATATGCTGGCGCAGGCCGAGCACGACCCCATGGCCACCGCCATGCTGATTACCACCAGCGCTGGCCTGGCGGACGCAGTGCAGGATGAGCTGGCAACCCAGCAAGAGACGCTCTCGCGCAAGGCCATCACCGCCGAGTCGCTGGCGACACGAGGCGCCATCGCCCTGGTCGACACGCTGGGCGAGGCCATGGAGCTGGCCAACCTCTTTGCACCAGAGCACCTCTGCCTGCTCATGCGCGATCCTTGGAGCTGGGTGGGCAAGGTCCGCCATGCCGGTGGCGTCTTTGTGGGCGAGCACGTCTCCGAGGCCTTGGGCGACTATGCCGCCGGCCCGACCCACATCATGCCCACCGGCCGCACGGCGCGGTTCAGCTCGCCCCTGCAGGTGTGGGATTTCGTCAAGATCACCAGCATCTTTGGCTTGAGCGCCGAGCGTGCCCGCGCGCTGACCCAGCCGGCCCTCATCGTCGCCGAGACCGAGGGGCTGACGGCCCACGCTGCGGCCATGCGTCGCCGGCTGAGAGGAGACTAGCGCCATGGGCTCACCGAACGCCGCCCTCTGGTCACTGGTGGACGCGCGCCTCGG
>CAZUZB010000004.1:0-15316 GCA_964624695.1 uncultured Anaerolineales bacterium
CGCCACGCGGGGGCATTGCGCGTGCTGGTCTCGGAGGTCAGCCCACGCCGGCTCGAGATCGCCCGCGCCCTGGGGTTCGACACCATCGACGCCCGCAGCGAGTCCATCACCGCTGCGGTGCAGGATGCGACGGGCGGGGCCGGCGCGCCGGTGGTCTTTGAGACGGCGGGAGTGCAACCTACCATCTCGGCCGCTGCCGCTTGTGTGCGCGCTGGCGGCGAGATTCTGCAGGTCGGCATGCCCAAGACGCCACCGACACTGGATATCACCCGTCTGCTGTTTGCCGAGATCAGCCTGACACCGATCCGCGTCTATCGCGAGGATGACGTGGCTGCCGCCATCGAGATCGCAGCCTCAGGCGCGCTTGATCTGGATTTGCCGGTGACCCACGTGCTGCCGCTAGATGGCCTGACCGAGGCGATGGAGCTCGCCCACCAGGCGACCGACGCCTGCAAGATCCTCATCGATCCCAACGCCTGAGGGGTGGGGGCTAGGCCCCGCCCAGCCTGCGCGCCAGCCAGGATCGTTTGAGGTCGATGGCGAGTTCGGGGCAGAGCTCGTGGCAGCAGTAGCAGCGAATGCAGCGCTTCAGGTCCATCTGCGCGCGGCCATCGACCATGGTGATGGCGTCCACGGGGCAGTTGCGGGCGCAATAGCCGCAGCCGGTGCATTTTGCGCCGGCCTCGGGATAGGCCAGCAACTGCTGCGTCAGCCAGCGGCTGCTCCACGAGCGGACGCGGCCGCGCTCCATCTCGTCGGCGTCGCGTTTGGGGAGAAGCTGCCGCAGAAACACGGGCAACAACCCGGGATCAAAGCTGAGGTTGGTGCCGAGGCGAAAGCCCTCGATGCGCAGCGTTTCCAGGACATCGCCTAGCAGCTCGATATCCTCGAGACGCCCGGTCGTCCAGCCGCGCCGCACCGCAGCCGCGGTCGTAGCCACATCGGTGGGATCGAGGCCCACCAGCGCGGCCGCCACCGCATCCACGGCCAGCGCATCGGCGCCCAGAATCAGCGCATTGGCGGGGCGCGGCTCGCCGCCCGATGGGCCATTCCCCTCCATGGCGATCACGGCATCCATGATGTTCAGAACAGGCCGCGTGCAGCTCAGAATGTCCAGCATCCCCTGGCAAAAGCGCTCGGTCTCCTGCATCTTGCCATGGTAGGCGATCTTGAGCGTGCCAGGCACCACGCCAAACAGGTTCTTGACCGAGAGCGTCAGGCCGGTGAGATTATGGGTCTTGAGCTTGGGCAGATTGATGACCGCATCCGCCTCGGCGATGACCGCGGCCATATCGATGCGATGCAGCGCGCGACCATCGTCCACGGGCATCTGGACGCTGCGCACATCCAGGTTCAGCGTCCCGCCCGCCTCGCGGACAGCCCAGTCCATGCCCGTCTTGCGGTACAGCGCCTTGAGCGCCCCCGGGGTAAAGGGTCCGCCGGGCGAATCCACTACCAGAGCCTCAGCCCCTGCCGCGCGCACGGCCCGGATGACGGCCGCAACCAGCATCGGATGCGTGGTGGCCGCCTGGTCCGGCGTCATGGCGCGGACCAGGTTCGGCTTGAGCGCCACCACCTGCCCTGGCGAGACGAACGCCTCCATGCCGCCAACCGCACCCAGGGCGCGCTGCAAGGCGGCTTCCACAGTCGCCATCTCGTACGCATCGCACGCCACCAGGGCAACTTTTGGTCGATCCATCACAAGTCCCTATTCTCCCGATAGGCCGCAGCCCGCGGCCCTGTGCCCGTCAGCTATGGTACTGGCCATACGCGGTGAATGCCCGACAGGCCACGTCCTGCCAATGCGGATCCAGCCCGATGGACGCGTTGTCGCCATAGTAGCCCGCGATGAAACCGCCCTCGGGGCCACCCAGCTTGCCGATGAGCTCGCGGGCCTCGGCAACGATGGCCTGTTCATCATGGCTTTGCAGCGTCTGCTGAATGTCCACGGGGCACCAGTAGGTGACCCGGCCATGCCACTGGGCCAGCTTGTCGATGCCGTGCAGGCGTGGCTGATCGAACTGGAGCGCGTCGATCCCGACCGTGATCAGGTCGGGGATGATGTCCGTGATCTTGCCGCAGCTATGCATGAACACCTTGGCGCCCTGCTCGTGAGCTACAGCACACAGCCGCTCAAACCCTGGCGCGAACACCCTTCGCCAAACGTCGGGGCGGATCATCAGCCCGAGCTGGGTGCCCCAATCCTCGCAGAACATGATCGCGTCCACGCCGGCCTGGCCGTATTGGACGATCACATTGGCCAGTAGATCCTCGATGCGCTGCAACAGCGCGGCCACGCGATCCGGCTCGAGGAGGAGGTCCATCAGGAACTGGTCCAACCGCCGCATCTTGCGCGCAATGTTGAACGGGAATCCAGGCAAACCCCCAACACGGAAGCGGGTCTCCTCGGGATTCCGACAGAGCTCACGCACCTGTCGATAGTTACGGGGGTTCGCCAGATCAGGTAGCTCCAGCGCGTCGAGATCCTCCCATCGCTGCAGTGCGCCTCGGGCGACCTCGCCCTTGCTGGTCGCGTCCACGCGGGCCCAGGTGTTGCCCCATTCGTCGACGTACTCTTGCCGGGTGCCATGCACCGTCTGCCAGTTAGGTCGGCCGACGCCATAGCGATAGCCGCAGGATACGATGTCATGCCAGTAAGGCGCCGGCATGGTAGCCGCCACCCGTTCGGGCCCGTCATAGTCCAGTGTCCGCTGCACGATCTCTCGCGAGGTCATCGCCATGGCGTCCTCCCCGGCCTGATCCTAGGCCCATCGAACATGCTGAACGATGATACCGCTGGCCCGTGGGGCTGGCAAACAGAGCTTGCCCCCAAAGGCAGGAGTATGCTACACTCGGTGGCATAGGCTGGAAGGCGGTTTCATCATGCTAGCAAGGATCACGAGTTGCGCGTTGGTCGGCCTCGAAGGCATCTTGGTGGATGTCGAGGTCGATGTCCATCCAGGGCAGATCGGTCGCATCGATATTGTAGGGCTGCCGGATGCGGCCGTGCAAGAGTCGCGCGAGCGCGTCCGCTCGGCCGTCAACAACAGCCGGCTCTCGTTCCCCATGCAGCAGGTCACCATCAACCTGGCCCCTGCCGATCTGCGCAAAGAGGGTCCCTCGTATGACCTAGCCATCGCCGTAGGCATCCTGGGGGGAGCCAATCAGCTCCCCATCGACTATGACAAGAGCATGTTCATCGGCGAGCTCTCGCTGGACGGCACCGTGCGCCATGTGAACGGCATCGTATCCATGGCGTCGTCGGCCCGCGAGCACGGCATCGAGACCCTTTACGTGCCCGCCTGCGACGCGGCCGAGGCCGCGCTGATACCGGACCTCACGATCATGCCGGTGGAGAGCCTAGGGCGCCTGGCCATGCACTTGAACGGGCTGCTGCCCATCGAGGCCCATGTGCGCGAGGCGCTCTCCTTTGACGCGTCCGACCTTCCGCCGTATGCCACCGATTTCAGTGAGATTCGCGGCCAGGAGCACGTCAAGCGCGCCATCGAGGTCGCTGCGGCCGGCGGCCATTGCGTTCTCATGGCGGGGCCGCCAGGCACCGGCAAGACCCTGTTGGCCCGCTCATTGCCCTCGATTCTGCCACGGCTCAGCATCGAAGAGGCGATCGAGGTCACCAAGGTCTATTCTGTCGCCGGACTGCTGCCATCGGATCAGCCCTTGATCCGCCATCGCCCGTTCCGCGCGCCGCACCACACCATCTCGCAGGCCGGGCTGGTCGGCGGCGGCCACTGGCCCCGCCCTGGCGAGATCTCGCTGGCCCATCGCGGCGTCTTGTTCCTGGACGAGCTACCCGAGTTCGGCATGCGCACCCTTGAGGTTCTGCGCCAGCCACTAGAGGATCGCGTCGTCACCATCTCGCGGGCGTCGGGATCGCTGAGCTTTCCCGCCAGTTTTATGCTGGTGGGCGCTATGAACCCCTGCCCCTGCGGCTACTTTGGCGATCCCACCCACGAGTGCACCTGCTCGCGCGGCAGCATCGAGCGCTACCAGAAGCGCATCTCAGGGCCTCTGCTGGACCGGCTCGACATCCACGTGCAGGTGCCCAAGGTCGACTATGAAAAGCTCACCAACACCCAACTGGGCGAGAGCTCTAGCGCCGTGCGCGAGCGGGTGGAGGTGGCCCGCGCCAAGCAGCGACACCGCTTTGCCGGCACGCGCCTCCACTGCAATGCCGATATGGGCCCCAAAGAGATCCGTGAACACTGCACGCTGGACGGCGAAGGGCGCGCCTTGGCCAAGGCGGCCATGCGCCAGCTGGGGCTGAGCGCCCGCGGCTACCATCGCGTGCTAAAGCTGGCCCGCACCATCGCGGACCTGGCCCAGAGCGACCAGATCGCGCCAGTGCACCTGGCCGAGGCGTTGCAGTATCGGCAGATCCAGAACGACTGACGTTCGTCATCCTAGCGGATAGAGAGGCATCCATGCCGCAACGACCCCATCTGATCTTGTTCAACCCTGACCAGTGGCGTGGCGATGTACTCGGCCACATGGGCGACCCGGCCGCCGTGACGCCCAACCTGGACCGGCTGGTACACGAGGATGCGGTCTCGTTCCGCAACGCCTTCTGCCAGAACCCAGTCTGCACCCCTAGCCGCTGCTCGTTCATGAGCGGTTGGTACCCGCACGTGCGCGGCCACCGCACCATGTATCACATGATGCGCCCGGACGAGCCCGTGCTCCTGCGCACCCTGAAAGACGCGGGCTATTTTGTGTGGTGGGGCGGCAAGAACGATCTGGTCCCCGGGCAGAATGGCTATGATGCCTACTGCACGGTCAAGTACCGGCCTGCGGTGACTCCCCGCCCGATGTTTGCCAGCGATCGTGAGAACGAGTGGCGCGGCGGCCCCGACGATGACCGCTACTATTCGTTCTACGTGGGCAAACTAGAGACCGACGAGGAGCCCTACTGGGATTCCGACTGGGCCAACGTGCAAGGCGCGGTGGATCTGATCCTCAACCCGCCCACCGATCAGCCGCTGTGCATCTATCTCCCGCTGACCTATCCGCACCCACCCTATGCCGTCGAGGAGCCCTGGTACGGCCTCATCGATCGCGATGCACTGCCGCCTCGCGCCCCCGCCCCCGAGGAGTGGCGAGGCAAGCCCAGCATTCTGCATGGCATCTATGAGCGCCAGCGGCTGCAAACCTGGAGCGAAGAGCGCTGGACCGAGCTCCGAGCCACCTATTACGGCATGTGCGCCCGCGTCGATCACCAGATCGGTATGGTCGTTCGCGCCCTCCGTCAGGCCGGCATCTATGACGACACCGCCCTGCTCGTGTTCGCCGATCACGGCGACTTTACCGGCGACTATGGCCTGGTGGAAAAGAGCCAGAACACCTTTGAGGACTGCCTGGCGCGCGTTCCTTTCATCATCAAACCGCCCAAGGACCAACCCGTTCAGCCTCGCGTCAGCGATGCGCTGGTGGAGCTGATCGACATGCCCGCCACTGTGGAGGCCCTCACGGGCATCGTGCCGCAGCACACCCACTTTGGGCGCTCGCTGCTGCCTCTCATCGCCGGCGAGAGCGACGCCCATCGCGACGCCGTGTTCTGCGAGGGCGGCCGCCTTCACGGCGAGCGGCATTGCATGGAGCTGGAAAGCACCTCGGCCCAGCAACCGGATGGCCTCTACTGGCCACGGGTCAATCTCCAATCCAGCGAGGGCCCGGAGCACACCAAGGCGACCATGTGCCGAACCGAAAGGTTCAAGTATGTCCGTCGGCTGTACGAGCAGGACGAGCTCTATGACCTGCAAACAGATCCGCTCGAGCTGGACAACCGCATCGCCGATCCCGCCCTGCGGGGCGAGCTGCTCCAGCTGCAGGAGCGCCTGCTGACCTGGTTCCAGGAGACTTGTGACGTGGTACCCTATGAGACCGATCGTCGCTCCTAGCCGCCTCATGGACGGAGGAGGGTCACCAGATGGCCAAGCTAACCCACGTGATCAAGCGCACCGGCGCGGTGGTTCCCTTTACCCGTGAGCGCATCACCAACGCCATCTACCGGGCCGCGGTGGCCGTAGGCGGCCGCGACCGCTCCATCGCCGAGCAGCTCACCGACCAGGTGCTCGAGATCCTCCAAGCGAGCACCCCCGAAAGACAGCCCCCCACCGTGGAAGAGATCCAGGACACGGTAGAGCGCGTGCTCATCGAGGCCGGCTATGCCGACACGGCCAAGGCCTTTATCCTCTATCGGGATGAGCGCGCCCGGCGCCGCCAGCAGGAGGCACACAAGGCCGCTCGTACCGATGACTATATCCCCTGGCGCAAGGTGTGGTACAGCCTGGATTGGGCCGTCTCGCACGATCTCCACACGGTGGACCGCCTCAATGCGCGGATAGCGCGGGGCGAGTTCGCCGATATCGTCCACGAATCCGATCGCCGTTATACCGAGGACATCTCTAGCGCCGCAGAACTGCTCTCTGAGCGCTGCGAGGAGGTCCGCGTGGTGGTCATCGCTGGGCCATCGTCGTCGGGCAAGACCACCACGACACTCAAGCTCAGTCATCTGATGACGCATTGCGGCATTCGCCTGGTGCCCCTGGCCGTGGACAACTATTTCTTTGATCTCGCACTCCACCCCCAGGACGAGTTCGGCGACTATGACTATGAGACGCCCCAGGCCCTCGATCTGGAGCTGATCAACCAACACCTGACGGCGCTGATCGAGGGGCGCAAGGTGCGGATCCCTTTCTATGATTTTCGCACGGGCCAGCGCCACCTCGACCACACCGAGATGCGGCTTGACGATCACGACATTGTGCTGATCGACAGCTTGCATGGACTCTATCCGGACCTTACGGCCAGCATCCCGGCCGAGGCCAGGTTTCTGCTCTATATCGAGCCGCTCCTGCAGATGAAGGGTCCGAACGAGCGCTATATCCGCTGGACCGATCTGCGGCTGATGCGGCGGATGGAGCGCGACGCCACACATCGGGCGTACAGCCCCACGCAGACGTTGGAGCACTGGCACTATGTGCGGAGCAGCGAGCTGCGAAACATCCTGCCCTATATCGGCACGGTTGACTATATCGTCAACAGTGGCCTGCCGTACGAGCTGCCGGTGATGGCCCAGCGCCTGGGCGCCAGCTTTGCGCAGTGGCGCCAGGACTACTGCGACGATCCGCTCCGCATCGATGCCTACCATCGCGCCGAGCGCATCCACCAGCTCTTGAGCGCCGTCACGCCCGTGGCGGACGAGTCGCCCATCCCGCCCGATTCGCTCTTGCGCGAGTTCATCGGCGGTAGCTGCTACGAATACTAGCCGGTCCCACCAGCGTACTGACAAAGGAGAAAGCGTATCCATGGACACCTTGCAGACCATCCGTGAACGGCGCAGCGTGCGTCGCTATCGCCCCGAGCCGATCCCGGCGGAGGACCTGGCGCAGATCATCGAGTCGGGTCGGCTGGCTCCCTCGGCCGCCAACCGACAGCCGTGGCGCTTTGTCCTGGTTACCGAGACGGAGCAAAAGGCCGCGCTGGCCCAAGCCTGCCGTGGGCAAGAGTGGATGGCCGAGGCCGCCTGCATCCTGGTAGGGGTCGGCCTGCCCGACGTCAGCGCCAAGTGGTATCCGGTGGACGTCGCCATCGCCATGCAGAACATGGTCCTCGCGGCGTGGTCGCTGGGCTATGGTACCTGCTGGATCGGCGCCTTTGATGCCGACGAGGTCAAGCAGGTCTGCAGCATCCCAGAGGATGCCGAGATCGTGGCGTGCACGCCCATCGGCGTGCCGGACGTTTCGCCCGAGGCCAGGGCGCGCAAGGAGGTCGCTGAGGTCTTTGCCAGCGGCACGTTCGATCAGCCCTGGGAGGCGTAACACGGCATCCCGCCAAGGTAGCCCCAGTTGACCCAAGCCCGCCGCTCGCTAGAATGGGAGCGGCGTCGCTCTGTGCGCTGCACAAAGGAAGGGACTGTTGGGAGAGAGCGCTAGGCGTCGGGAAGGCTCGCCGGAATCTGGGATGCGGGGGCTCGCCGGCCCAGCACGCATCTGGGCGAGCTGCCTCGCAGTTCTCGTGCTGGCGGCCAGCCTCTGCGGGTGCGGCCACTCTGGCTCGTCCGGCGAAGCGCAGGCGCCTCCCGCCGAAGCCATCGAGAACAAGGGGTCAGACACGCTCGTGAACCTGGCGCTGGCCTGGGCCGAGCAGTATATGCAGATCGAGCCCAACGTACGCATCTCGGTGACGGGCGGCGGCTCGGGGACGGGCATCGCGGCGTTGATCAACGGAACGGTCGACCTGGCCAACGCCTCACGAGACATCAAACCCGAAGAGATCGAAGCCGCCAGGCGCAACGGCATCGAGCCGGTGGAGCATGTGGTGGCCCTCGATGCGATCGCGGTCATCGTTCATCTGGACAACCCGGTGGAACGACTATCCCTAGAACAGATTTCCGACATTTACACGGGCAAGATCACGAACTGGAGCGAGATCGGCGGCGAGGATCGCCCCATTGTGCTGCTATCGCGCGAATCCAACTCTGGGACGTATGTCTATTTTCTCGAAGAAGCGATCCGCATGGGGCAGGAGAGCGACCTGCTCTTTGCGACCGATACCCTTCTGATGCCGTCATCGGAGGGTATCATCGAGGAAACGAGCCAGAATCGCAACGCCATCGGCTATGACGGATTGGGCTATGTCACGTCGCACGTCAAGGTCGTGGCCGTGGCACGATCGGCCGAGGGCCCTTTTATCATGCCATCGGCTGACACGGTGAACGACAACACCTATCCTATCGCGCGCCCGCTGTACATGTACACGGACGCGGACCCGTCCGAACGTGTGCAGACGTATATCGAGTGGATCCTCTCCGAGGGACAGGTTGCGGTCGATGACCTGGGGTTCGTGCCCTTGACGGAGCATGCATCGGAGATCGATGAGCGAGACTAGCCTTCGCAACGCAGATCGCCCCCGGTTGGCCTTTTCAGCGCGCGCCAAGCAGTGGGGCGAGTTCGCAATCGAGACCCTGATTCGGCTGATGGGCCTCTCTACCATTGGATTCGTGATCCTGATCCTCGCATTTCTGGTCAATGAGGGGGCCCCCCTCTTCTGGCAAGTACCGCTCAGTAGCCTGCTGGACACACGCTGGTATCCTACCTTTGATCTCTATGGCATCCTGCCACTGATCCTGGGCTCGCTCTTTGTGACCTTTCTAGCCCTGGTCCTCGCGGTGCCGCTCGGGGTCGTCACGGCCGTGTTCGTCCGTGAGGTGGCGCCGGCGTGGGCGCGAGATATCCTCAAGCCGCTGATCGAGGTGCTAGCGGGGATCCCCTCGGTGGTGCTAGGGTTCATTGGGATGCGCTATATCAGCCCGATCGTCCGCGAGGTGCTGGGCGCCCCAACAGGATTGACCGCGCTGACGGGAGCGCTGGTCCTGGGCTATATGGCCCTCCCCACACTCATCAGCGTGGCGGAGGACGCACTGGATGCCGTTCCCAAGACCTACCGTGACGCCGGCCTGGCCATGGGCGCCTCCCGCTGGCAGACCATCTGGCGCGTCACGGTGCCGGCGGCTCGGCCGGGCATCGTCACGGCCATCATGCTGGGCATGGGCCGCGCCATCGGCGAGACCATGGCCGTGATGATGGTCACTGGCAACGCCGCCCGCATGCCCCTGGGCTTGGACGCGCTCATGAAGCCCGTGCGCACCATGACCGCGACCATTGCCGCCGAGATGGGCGAGGTTGCCAAGGGCAGCCTGCATTATCGTGCCCTCTTTGGCATCGGCATCATCCTGTTCGCCATCACCTTTCTGATCAACCTGGCCGCGGCGTCGGTCATGTTCAAGAAACGGGCAGGAGGGGGGTTGCGCTGATGGGGCAGCGCCCGCTGGAAAAAGTGGGATATGCGCTGATGGTGATGGTCGCCATCGCCGTTGTGGTGCCGATCCTCGCCGTCGTCGGCATCATCATTGTCAAGGGGCTGCCAGCGCTGAGCTGGAGCTTTATCGTCGAGATGCCGTACGACGGCATGAAGGCCGGCGGCATCTTTCCCGCCATCGTGGGCACCTTGCTCCTCACCCTGGGCACAGCCATCGCCGCTATCCCCGTGGGCGTAGCAGGCGCCATCTACCTGGCCGAGTATGCCCGGGATACCGCCCTCACCCGAGCCGTGCGGCTGGCCATCGTGAACCTGGCGGGGATCCCTTCGGTGGTGTATGGCCTCTTTGGCTTGGGAATGTTTGTCCTGTTCCTGGGGCTGGGCACCTCGGTGGTGGCCGGGTCGCTGACGTTGGGCATCATGACGCTGCCCGTGGTGATCAGCACGGCAGAAGAGGCGCTCCGAGCCGTGCCACGCGAGTACCGTACCGTCAGCGCCAGCCTGGGCGGGACCAGGTGGCAGGGCATCCGCAACATCATCCTGCCGCAGGCCACACCTGGCATCAT
This sequence comes from uncultured Anaerolineales bacterium, assembly GCA_964624695.1. Lineage (GTDB taxonomy): Bacteria > Chloroflexota > Anaerolineae > UBA1429 > UBA1429 > DAIRUQ01. The sequence goes on from CAZUZB010000004.1 coordinate 10,404, forward strand.
CACGGGGGTCATCCTGGGCCTCTTGCGCGCAGCGGGCGAGACCGCCCCCATTCTTTTCACGGTGGCCGCCTTTTATCTGCCGAGCTTGCCCAAGTCGCCCATGGACCAGGTCATGGCCCTGCCATACCACCTCTACGTGGTCAGCACGCAGGTGCCCGGCATGCCGGAAGAGATCCAGTACGGCACGGCTCTGGTGCTAATGGCCCTGGTCCTCTCGATGAACACAGTCGCCACTCTTGTCCGCAGCCACTATCGGCGGCGACGCACATGGTAGACTGGTTCATGGGCAGCAGTCAGAGCGTGGTCCCCAAGATCAAGCTGGAGGGCATTTCCTACAGCTACGGAGGCCGTCCTGCCCTTCAGGACGTCACCCTCGATATCCCGGAGCATGCGGTCACGTCGTTCTTTGGCCCTGCCCAGAGTGGCAAGACCACCCTCTTGCGCCTGATCAACCGCTTGAACGATCAGGTCGAAAACACCCGCATGTCGGGGACCATCCTCCTGGGTGGGGAAGACATCTATGCCCCGCACATCCATGTGCCCAGCCTCAGGCGCCGCGTGGGCATGGTATTCGCCCTGCCGTTGCCGCTGCCTGGCACCATCCGCGACAATGTCGTCTATGGTCCGCGCCTGGCCGGCATCCGCGATCGCCAGGGCCTGGACGAGCTGGTGGTACAGAGCCTCCAGCGAGCTGCTCTGTGGGATGAGGTCAAGGACCGCCTGGATACGCCCGCCAGCCAGCTCTCGGGGGGCCAACAGCAGCGGCTATGCATTGCCCGTAGCCTGGCGCTCGAGCCAGAGGTCCTACTGCTGGACGAGCCCACCTCGGGCCTCGATCCTGTCTCCACATCGCTGGTGGAGCAGTCTCTGATCGAGCTCAAGCAGCGCTATACTATCATCATCGTGCCGCACAACATCCAGCAGGCCGCCCGCATTTCGGACTATACGGCGTTCTTTCTATTGGGAGAGCTGGTGGAGCACGGACCCGCGTCCAAGGTATTCACCACACCAGAGGACCACCGCACTGAGGAGTACATCACGGGGCGCTTTGGCTGAGGAGCCCCCAAGCTGAACGACCATGCCAAAGATCGAAGCCAAACACGTCGACTTTTTCTACGGTAGCCGTCAGGTCCTCATGGACATTACGATGGCCATACCCGAGCGCCAGATCACGGCGTTGATCGGGCCGTCGGGATGCGGCAAATCGACGTTCTTGCGCTGTTTGAACAGAATGAACGACACCATCCGCGGAGCGCGGGCCGCCGGGACCATCCTGCTCGATGGCGAGGATATCTTTGCCGACGCGCAGGATGTGGTTCGTCTGCGCCAACGGGTGGGCATGGTCTTCCAGCGCCCCAATCCCTTCCCCCAATCCATCTATGACAATGTGGCTTTTGGGCCACGGGTGATGCGCCTGAACCATGGCAGCAATCTCGACGAAACCGTCGAGCAGAGCCTGCGCGAGGCGGGCCTATGGGACGAAGTCAAGGATAACTTGCGACAGGATAGCCTGACCCTATCGCTGGGGCAGCAGCAGCGGCTGTGCATCGCTCGCACCATTGCGGTGCGGCCCGAGGTGATCTTGATGGACGAGCCCTGTTCGGCGCTCGACCCCATCGACACCCTTAGGATCGAGGATCTCATGCGCACCTTGGCCGCCGACTATACCATCGTCATCGTGACGCATAACATGCAGCAGGCCGCCAGGGTCTCTGACGAGACAGCCTTTTTCATGGTGGGCGAGGACCAGATCGGCCGAATGGTGGAGCACGGCCCCACCAATCGGATCTTTACCAGCCCGAGCGACCCCCGCACCGAGGGGTATATCACGGGGCGCTATGGCTAGCAGCCGCGACCATCTCCGCTAGCGCCCAAGGAGGGACCGCTGTGACACGACAAACGCTAGATGCAGCTCTGCAGAACCTCAAACAGGAGGTTGCCGCGCTGGGAGAGCTGGTGCTCTCCAATGTGGTGCAATCCGTCCGCTACCTCCAAGACCGCGACTTTGAGGGGTCGAGGCGCTTGATGAAGCTGGACGTGATCATCAACCGCAAGCGGTTCGCCATCGAGAGCGAGATCATGGTGCTCATCGCCACGCAACAGCCGTTGGCGGGAGATCTGCGGCTCTTGGCCGCCATGCTGGAGATCATCACCGAGCTGGAGCGCGTCGGCGACTATGCCAAGGGCATTTCCAAGATCAACCTGCTCATCGGCGATGTGCCTCTGATCAAGCCCTTGGCGGACATCCCCCTGATGGCCGACAAGGCCGTGGAGATGCTCAAGCTGGCGCTCAAGGCGTTCGAGGAGCGCGATATCGAGCTGGCGAGGCAGGTGCCAACCCAGGACCACGAGGTGGACGAGCTCTATAACCGGGTCAATCGCGACCTGATGGCCCTCATCGTGGCTGACCCCAGCAATCTCAAGCAGGCCAACCACCTGCTTTGGGCCGCCCATAACCTGGAACGCGCCGCCGATCGTGCCACCAACATCTGCGAGCGGGTGATCTTTAGCGTCACCGGCAAGATGGAAGAGATGGACGATCACTTTGGGATGCGCCCGGCCGGAGGAGACTAGGTCGGCAAGGCTTTGGTCTCGGCGCTCTCCGAGAGCTCTATCCGCCGTGGCAACACAGTTGCGATGCTGAGGAGAAAGGCCGTGGCCGCCAGCGCGTACACCAGGAGATATCCGGCCGTCCCTGAAGAGAAGAGGCTGTTGACGCGGTCGATCACCGCGCCCCCCAACAGGCGGCTGGCCCCGCTGCCGGCCGCCGTAGCTACGTTGGCCACGCCGAGGTAGCGCGCCGCCTCGGCAGGCGGCACAATGTCGGTGACCCACGCCCAGTTGGCGCTGAGAAACACGCCAATTCCCACCCCGATCAGAACGCCACACGCAGAAAGCGCCGGCAGGTTCCTTACCGCTAGCAACAGAGACGTGCCTAAAGCGGCCATCAGCCCCGCCGCGATCAGGAGCGGCCTGCGACCGAACCGATCGGCGAGATATCCTGATGGGATCGTCGCCGCCACCAACGCCACGCCCAACAGCGCCGATAGCTGGCCCACAAAGCGCTGGCCTTCGGCCTCGGTCAAGCCGATCACGTCCATCAGGTAAAAGAGCAGGAACGTGTTCACGGCGATGAACGCCCCCCAGAACAAGGCCCGGTTCACAAACCACCGCCCAAAGGCGGGATAGGTCTTGAGATCCACCGCAAAGGCCTGCGTAAGCGCCTCCCGCAGGCTGCGGCGAGGCGGGGCAACCAAAGCCGAGTGCCCGCGCGACATGGGCAGCGTGGCCAGCAGGCAGACCAACCAGATCAGGGTGGGGACGCTGATCGTCCACAGCACAGCCCGCATGCCCACGTCAGCATGGTGGCTGATCAGGTACCCCGCAGCCAAGCGGCCCACCATGAAACCGGCGATATCCAGCGCCGCCTTGACCCCAGATGCAGCGCCGCGCTGCTCCGAGGGCACCCGATCGGGCATCAGCGCCTGCCAAGGCCCCTGGGCGGTGTTGGAGGCGATCTGAATCAGAGCCAGCCCCAGCAACACCTGCCAGAAGCTGGTCGCCAAGGCGATCAGGGACAGGCTGGCGATGGTCCCTAGCGTACCCACAACGATAAAGGGCGTCCTGCGTCCCCAGCGAGAACGCGTCCGATCGGACAACACCCCCACGATGGGCTGCACCAGGCAGGCGATCGCCAGACCGAGGAAGGTGGCCAGCCCAAGGGCCGTATTGCGTCCATCGGGCACCAGCTCGAGCACCTTGCGGCCGAGCAGCGAGGGTTCGAGCGTGTTCCACGAGACCGCCAGCGCAAAACTCAGCGCTGTCACCGAGAGCACGCGCCCCAGCGAGATCCGCTTCATCGGCACCTCAACCTATTGCTGCGCGCTGGCAGCACCTTGCCGCTCCTACGGCTAAGTCAACACAGCCAACAACAGCCCGGCGGTCACCACCGAGGCGATCAGCCCCGAGGTGCTAGCGCCAACCGCATGCATGAGCAAGAAATTGCTTGGGTCCTCATCGTGCGCCAGGTTCTGCGCCACCCGAGCAGAGATGGGAAACGCCGAAATGCCGCAACTCCCCAGAAGCGGGTTCACCCTGCCTCCAGATACCAGGTTCATCAGTTTGCCCAGGAGTATACCCGAGGTGCTGCCGAACATGAACGCAGCCAAACCCAGCCCCAGGATCATCAGCGTCTCCAGGCGCAGAAACCTCTCGGCCTGCATGGTCGCCCCGATGGTGATACCGAGCAGCGTCGTCACAATGTTGGATATCTCATAGTGGGCGGCATGGTTGATACGCTCAACCACCCCGCTCTCGCGCGCCAGGTTCCCAAACATCAGCATCCCAATCAACGGGAGCGAGTCCGGCGCAATGACCCCACAGATCAGTGTGACCGCGATGGGGAAAGCGATCCGCTCGCCCTTGGGCACCTCACGCTCGCTATGGGGCATGCGGATCGAGCGCTCCTTTGAGGTCGTCAGGAGCTTGATCAATGGAGGCTGAATAACGGGCACCAACGCGATATAAGAGTACGCCGCCACGCTCACAGCGCCAAGCAGCTCCGGAGCCATCCGCGAGGCGATCAGAATCGCGGTGGGGCCGTCAGCGGAGCCGATCACCCCGATGGCGGCCGCCTGGGTCAGGCTAAAGCCAGCCAGCGTGGCCAGAACCAGGGCCGAAAAGACCCCGAACTCGGCCGCCGCACCAAAAAGGATATACTTCGGGTTCTCCAGGAGGGGGCCAAAATCGGTCATGGCTCCCACACCCAAAAAGATCAGGCTAGGAAAGAGACCGTTGGCAATGCCTGCGTCATAGAGCACACGGAGCAGCCCGCCCTCGTCGAACATGCCCGTGTTGGGGATGTTGGTGAGGATGCAGCCCAAGCCGATGGGCAGGAGGAGGAGCGGCTCGTA
>CAZUZB010000004.1:15416-27404 GCA_964624695.1 uncultured Anaerolineales bacterium
TGGGGCAGGCACAGAGCCTGCCTCGGCCAGGGATGCCATACGCCCGAGGACGGAACCGATCACACGTACTCGCAACTGCGAACTCGCGTCGGCTAAGAGTCGGCGCGCATGATACCCAACGACAACGATCCACCCTACCCAAGGCCGGCGAGCACCATGGTGGGGGAACTGCCGGCACACGGAAAGCCAGGGGCCTTGCCCCTGACCCAGCACAAATCCTACCACACCTGGCCCAGCCGTCCAAAGCGACTCGCCGTGGCCAGCGGCCGTGCCGGTTGCGCGTCCCACAGTGGGGCATACAATGAGCTCTGACACCGGATGCCCACGAATCGGAGGCATACATGCCCGCCTGGCAACCAACCTACCACGGATGGAGCAACGTCCCCCGCCTGGACGAGCATCAGCAACGTACCCGGGACTTGATGGAAGCCTTTGCCAAGCAGCAGAACGAACGCGTCCCCATCCGATTCGTGTGCGACGAGCAGATCTGGACCAAGGTCATCGGCTGTAGCTTTCGTCGCTTTTACCATGAGGCGGCAACTCATCTGCGGGCGCAACTCGAGGGCTGGCACTGGTTCCGCCACCACGTCCTTGGCGACCATCCCGTCGGGCTGCCGGACCGATGGAACGTGGTGGTGCAACACTGGATGGAGGAGAACGCCCACTTTGGCTGCCAGGTGGTGTACCAAGAGGACGACTATGCCTGGGGGCAGCCGCTAGACCTCGCCAAAGACGAGCTGCTGGCCCATCTCCGCGATCTGGACCCAGAAGATCGGATCCGATCCAGCCGTACCTATCAGCTCTACCAAGAGCTCTGCGAGCTCGCCGCCGACCTCACTTTTTGCGAGCGCCCTGTCCAGGTGCTCCCGCCTGGGCGAGGCACCCATGGCATCTTTACCAAGGCGGCCGAAGTGCGGGGCATCGATCAACTCTGTCTCGACCTGGCAGAGGATCCCGCCTTTGCGCAGGCCTACCTGGATGCCTTCACCGAGGCCGAGATCGCTCGCATCCAAGCCTGGCGAAGGTTGGCGCCGCACCCTGATGAAGAGCCTTTGCCCAATCGCGCCGGTTTTGGCTTTGCCGATGATAGCCTGCAGCTGATCTCGGCGGCATCGGCGCGTCGTTTCCTGCTGGAGCCTTACCGCCGCTTGTACGACACCATGACCACGGGTCCTCGCTCGTTTCACGTCTGCGGGCACGCCATGCAGCACTATGCCATGCTGGTCGAGGATCTGGGCGTCACCACCATCGATGGGCCCGGGCACTTTTGTGACCATGCCAGCTATCTGGCGCGCTACCCGAGCCTCAGTTTTCACGCCCAGACCGACTCTGGGATCCACCTGCATGGCTCTGACGACGATGTGGCCGCCATGATGCAAAAGCTGCTCGCCCCCGGCTCCAAGCTGCCCGGGCGGTTCTGGATCGACGGCTTTCTCACACGCCACATGCCCGTCAAGGCACTGGAACGCTGCTACGAGCTGGGACTTGAGCTGGGGACAATCCCAACACACGGCCGATCGAAACAGGAGGCCAGCCATGTCTGAGAGCACCACGTTACGCAACGACCAAGTCGAGGTCGCCATTGCACCGGACACGCTGGAGGCCAAGCTGCGCCATCTGGAATCGGGCGCCGCGTGGGCTTTTCGTCGCGCGCCCGGCGCCGAGCTGCGCGTGTTGCACGGACAGCATACCAGCACTGCCCACCTGAGCGACGCGCGAGAGATTCGTGCCTGGCGCTACCAGGGCGCCCGTGAGCAGCGGATGACCTACCACATCAGCGGACTGCCCGGCGACGTGGCCCTTTCCATCACTTTTGCCCTTCCTGACGACGAGCCCGTGCTCCGGATAGAGATCGCCCCGCTTCCCACCAGCAGTGCCGCGCGCATCGCCGACGTCTGGTTCCCCGGCGAGCTCCTGCCGGTAGGGCAGAGTTTGGAGGGCACCCTCTGGCCCAACATGTCGGGCACCTGCATCCCGGCCGACTATGATCAAGATATCGGCATGCCCGATGGCAACACGCCAGATACCCTGGCCCACCACCACTCGTTACACCCGGCCAGCGATCGCTCCCTCTATCAGCCTTGGTGGGGGCTCATGGCCCGAGACGGCGCGTGCGTGGCCATCGCCGAGACCGACCTGGATTTCGCGCTGGACCTCTGGCACCCTGCCGGCGGCCCCACCCATGCCAGCCCTGCCTGGATGCCCAGCCTGGGCGAGCTGGCCTATCCCCGCGCCATCCGCTACCACCTGATGGGACCCAGCACGCATGCTGAGATGGCCAAGGTCTACCGTGGGTGGGCACAGCGAACGGGACGGTGGGTTTCGCTCACGGAAAAGATCGAGCGAAACCCCGTGGTGGAACGGCTGGTTGGCTCCACGATCTTTCCCGTAGGTGTGTGCTCGCTCCAACGAGGGTCACATCCTCCCCAGATGCACGTCACGTCCTTTGCTGACCTCGCCAAGCGGCTGGACGTGCTCCACAGCCTCGGCGTCGAGAAAGCGTATCTCCATATAGATGGCTGGGGCTTTCATGGCTACGATGCCCACCATCCTGACGTGCTTCCTCCCTGCCCAGAGGCCGGCGGATGGGAAGGCCTGATCGCCTTTGCGCGCCAGGCGCAGGTGTGCGGGTACCTATTCGGCCTGCATGACCAGTACCATGACTATTACCTCAATGGCCCCGCCTACCAGGATCAGCGCACCCTCAAGGGGCCTCGTGGCGAGTCGCCGACCTATGACATGTGGGCTGGTGGCGCGCAGAACTTTATCTGTGGTCGTGAGGCGCTGCCCTTTGTGCGCCGCACTTTTGAGGAGTTGCTCGGTCGTGGCGTCCCGCTGACCGCCTCGTATCTCGACGTCTTTGCCGCATTTCCTCTGGACGAGTGCTATGACCCAACACACCCTATGACGCGCAGCGACTGCCTGCGCTGGCGGGCAGAGGCGCTGGAATACGTGCGGGGCCTGGGCTTGGCCATCAGCTCGGAGGAGCCGACCGATCAGTTCATTCCCCATCTCGATTTCTGCCACTGGGCCGACGCGCCTCGGTGGGAGTTTATGACCGGCGAGCCCATCGGCATCCCGGTGCCACTGCACAATCTGGTCTACCACGATGCCCTGCTCACCCCAGCAGTATACGATGCCGGCTATGACGGCGATCTGCGGGCCGAGTACGCCCTGCGTGGCCTGGCCGAGGTCGAGATCCCTTACGGGTGCTACCATTGGGACCAGCCATCGCAGCTCACCCACGCCAAACTCATGGCCGCCCTGCATGCCGAATGGGGCACGCAGGAGCTCGTCGACCATCGCCTGCTAGAACCCGATGGCTCGGTGCAGGCCTTTGTCTATCCCGAGGGCAGCGTGCAGATCGACCTGGCCCAGCAGCGCTACCGCATCTACGGTGGCGAGTACCAGACAGACGGATGGATAGGGGTAGAGGGATCTATGCCATGATCGACGCCAAGAGGATGGCCCGCTATGACCGCATCTACCAGCAGCTCCAAGAGCTCATCGAGGGCAGATCGCCCGGGCTCATAGCCGCCATGGCCACCACCTGCGCGCTGCTACACGCCAAGATGCCCCATCACTCCTGGACGGGATTCTACCTGCTGGCAGAAAACGGCGAGCTACACGTGGGCCCGTACCAGGGGCCGGTGGCCTGCCAGGTGCTAAAGGACAAAGGGGTCTGCCTGCACGCTGCGCGCACACGGCAGCCGGTGGTGGTGCCGGACGTCCACGCCTTCCCCGGCCACGTCGCCTGCGATCCGCGCTCGCAGAGTGAGATCGTGGTGCCGCTGATCAAAGAGGGAGACGTCCGCGGGGTGCTCGATATCGACGCGCACAAACCAGGCCAGTTCGATGAGGACGACATCCCCCCGCTGGAGCGGATTCTGTCGCTGCTCGATCCCTATCTCTAGGCCGAGCGCAACGTCAGCAGGGTGACCTCGGGCCGGCAGTTCAGGCGAACCGCTGGCCGCGTCATACCGATGCCACGGGTGACATAGACGGGAGAAGACGGAGCCTGCACCAGGCCCGACGCGTATTTTTGACCAAAGGAGGAGGGCAACAGAGGAGGGCCGACGAATGGAAGCACGATCTGGCCGCCGTGCGTGTGCCCCGCCAGGGCCAGATCCACCGGCTCGTCCTCGAGAAACTCGTTGACGTCGGGATTGTGCACCAGCAGGATGGTCAGGGCGTTTCCCTGCGCTGATGAGAGCAACCGCCGAGCCAGCACAAGCTTGCCGTGCCAGCGCAACGCCAGCACCTCGGGCGTAATGCTCGGCGAACCGCTGTGCCCCGAGTCCTCCAGACCCACCAGCGCCAGGGTGGCCCCCCCGCGCGGCACCAGCGTCACCTCATCGCGTAGGACGGCGACGCCGTTGCGGGAGAGCATCTCGACGATGAGGCGAGGGTCGCTCCACACATCGTGGTTGCCCAGCACGCCATACACGCCCAGCGGCGCCCGCAGCGCCCCCAGCTCGCGAGCACAAGAGATCGCGTACCCGCCAGCCCCCGTGACAAAATCCCCGAGCACGGCGATCAGATCGGGCTCGAGCGCATTGGCCAGCTCAACCGCCTTGGCGACCTGGCTGGCCGGCACCACCGCCCCCACGTGCAGATCCGAGAGCAAGGCAATGGTGAGGCCCTCCAGATCCGGCGCGAGGTGCGGCAGGGGCACATCCCGGCGAACCACCTCGATCCAGCCGGGCTCCACCGATGTGGTATACAAGGCGCCCAGGGCCATGGCCGTCGCCCCGCCCCCTACCACGCCGATGCCCAGCTTGAGCAGGCCGCGGCGAGTGATCGGTTGTTCCCAACTGTTCTCGGTCATCTTGGCCAAGGTCCGCTCATGACACAGCAACCGCCACAATGAGCCGTCTGAGCCAGCAATCATAGCGTAGGCAATGAGCATAGGCAAACAGCCTTCACTCTGGCCAGTTGACGCGCGGCTCGGCCCGCATACACTCGCCGTAGCCTGTCAGACCGGAGGAGAACCCGATGCACGATCACCAAGCCCGACGACAGCAACTATACACCCTGCTCGGCGAACTCCCCGAGCGCGACCGCCCTATTTCTGGCGAGGTGATCCGCGTCGAGGAACGGTCCTCGTATCTGCTAGAGACGCTAGCCCTGGATTTGAACGGCATCGAGGCGGTGCCCGCCTATTTTTCGCGGCCCAAGGGACTGGCAGAACCCGCGCCCACCATCGTGTTCAATCACTCCCACGGCGGCCACTATGAACGTGGCAAGCGTGAGTTCGTCGAAGAGACGCCTGCCTTGCAATCGCCGCCCTATGCCGAGCAGTTGGCGCAACTGGGCTATTGCGGCCTGTGCATCGATAGCTGGAACTTTGGGGAGCGGCGCGGCCGCTCTGAATCAGAGTTGTTCAAGGAGTTGCTCTGGAAAGGCCAGGTGCTGTGGGGACTGATGATCTACGACAGCCTGCGGGCAGTCGATTATGTAACGTCGCGCCCAGAGGTTGACGCAGGCCGCCTAGGCACCCTCGGCATCTCGATGGGCAGCACCATGGCTTGGTGGCTGGCCGCGCTGGACGAGCGCATTCGCGTATGCGTGGATATCTGCTGCCTGACCGACTTTCAGAGCCTGATCGAGACGCGAGGGCTGGACGGGCACGGCCTCTACTACTACGTGCCGGGCCTGCTCAAACATTTCAGCACCAGCGACATCAACGCGTTGATCGCACCGCGACCTCATCTGGCGTTGGCAGGTAATTTCGATCGGCTCACGCCGCCCCAGGGCCTGGACCGCGTGGATACGGCCATGCGGGCCGCGTACGCCGAGATGGGCGTGGCCGAGCGTTGGCAGCTCCTGCGCTATGACACGGGCCACTTTGAGACGGCCCACGGCCGCGCCGCCATCGTGGCGTTCCTCCAGCGATGGCTGTAGACATCACCGCATCATCACAGAAAGGGGCCACGGTGCAGGGAGCGATCTTGTGGGATCTAGACGGAGTGCTGGCCGATACGGGCGAGGCGCACCTGGCCGCCTGGCGAGCGCTTTTTGCCGAGCGAGGCGAGTCCATCACCCCTGAGCAGTTCGCCGAGACCTTTGGCATGGCCAATCTGCCCATCCTACGGCTCAGGTACGGCGATGGCCCATCGGACCAGGAGCTGGCAGCGCTGGGCCTGCGCAAGGAAGAGCTCTACCGGCAGTTTGTGGAGGGCAACGTGGTAGCTCTGCCGGGCGTGCTTGCGCTGCTGGCCGCAGCGCAAGAGCGCGGCTACCGCCAGGCGGTGGCCAGCTCGGGCGAGATGGCCAACATTGTGACGGTGATCGACGCTCTCGGCATCGCCAACTATTTCGATGCTCTGGTATCGGGCGCCTTTTTGCCACGCAGCAAGCCCGACCCTGCCATCTTTGTTCAGGCAGCGGGGGCTTTGGGCGTCCCGCCCGCGCGCTGCCTGGTCATCGAAGATGGCACCGTGGGCGTGGAAGCCGCCCGTCGCGCCGGCATGGCCTGCCTCGCCGTCACCACCACGCACCCGCGTGAGCACCTCCAAGGGGCCGATCTGATCGTCGATAGCTTGTGCGAGATCTCGCCCCAGATGCTGGCAGCCCTGGTGGAACGCGGGTAGGCCCTGCGACGGCTATCCCCTGGCTTGCTGCACCCAGGCCAGGCACTGCCGGGTCAGCGCGGCGAGTCCCTCCCAGTCGCAGGCGGCCACCAGGTCTTTGCGGACCAGCGCCGACCCCATGCCTACGCAGGTGACGCCGGCATCGAACCAGGCCTTGAGATTGTCGTACGACGCGCTGACGCCGCCGGTTGGCATCAGCTTGGACCAAGGACACGGCCCCTTGACGGCCGTGATAAAGCTGGGGCCGCCCATCTCGCTGGCTGGAAAGACCTTGCAGATCTCTACCCCCAGCTCTTCGGCTTGAGAGATCTCGCTGGCCGAGCCACAGCCGGGCATGTACGGGATCTTGCGCCGGTTGCACAGCCGCGCCACCTCGGGATTGAGCACCGACCCCACCACGAACTCGGCGCCGAGGTTGATATACAGCCCCGCCGTGGCCACATCCAGCACCGACCCTACGCCCAGGATCACGTCAGGATGCCGCTCGGCAACATAGGACGCCAGCTCCCGGAACACTTCAAAGGCGCGGTCACCCCGGTTGGTGAACTCGACCAGCCGGGCCCCTCCCTCGGCCAATGCCCCGATGATCTCTTTGGCCGTATCCGCACTCGCATGGTAAAAGAGGGGCACCAAGCCCTGCTCCTCCATGGTCAACCAGGTCTGCACCCGCGAGAATCGTGCCATTGTGCTCCTTCCGTGCCCTTACGGCCTAGCGCGAGACGCGCCCCGAGCGGTCGCCGCCCATCAGCTTTTCTACCTCGTCCACGGTCACCAGGTTCACATCGCCATAGATGGTATGCTTGAGACAAGACGCAGCCACGGCGAAATCCAGTGCCCGCTGTCGGTCGTCGCCGTAAGCCAAGAGGCCATAGATCAGGCCTCCCATAAAGGCATCCCCTCCGCCCACCCGGTCTACGATATGGGTGATCTCATACGTTGGCGCGGTATAGACCTCTCCGCCGTGCCAGAGGATGCCCGACCAGCTGTTATGGCTGGCCGAGAGCGATCCACGCAACGTGATGGCGACGGTCTCTAGGTTGGGGAACCTCGCTGCCAGTTGCTCGCAGACCGACCGGTAGCGCTCGGCGGCGACCTCGCCTGCGGTTACGTCGGCGCCCTTGGCGTGGATACCAAACACCTTATCGGCATCCTCCTCGTTGCCGATGGCCACGTCACAGAAGGGCACCAGCTCGGCCATCACGTCGGCGGCCTTGCGCCCCCACTTCCAGAGCTTGGCGCGATAGTTCAGGTCACACGAGACCGTCAGGCCCATCTCCTTGGCGATCTTGACGGCCTCCAGACAGACGGCCGCCGCCCCCTCAGAGATGGCTGGCGTGATGCCGGTCCAGTGGAACCAGCGCGCTCCCTCGAAAGCAGCCCGCCAATCCACCATGCCCGGCTCGATGGTCGCCAGAGACGAGCCGGCGCGATCATACACCACCTGGCTGCCACGGGCCACCGCGCCCATCTCGAGAAAGTAGATGCCCAGACGGTCCCCGCCCCGCACGACATGGTCGACGCCCACGCCCTGCTCGCGCATGAACCGCAGGCACGCCTCGCCCAGCGGGTTGGCCGGGAGCCGCGTCACATAGTCGGTGGGGATGCCATAGTTGGCCAGCGACACGGCCACGTTGGCCTCGCCTCCGCCGTACACCACGTCGAACGAGCGCGCTTGGGTGAATCGCAGAAACCCCGGCGGCGCCAGCCGCATCATGATCTCGCCAAAGGTGACCACCCGCTCGGTCATCTCATCGTCCTCCCATGCTGAACGTCATCGCCTCTATCTCGCATCGAGCCTACCCCAGCCTCCAGAGCCCGTCAAGACCCCGTCCTTAGGGCACCACCTCGATCGTCCCATAGACCACGCGATCATCGGCCAGAGGCACGCCCCCCGCGTCCACCACGGGCAGCCGCTCCATGGTTTCGCGGAGATACATGCCCAGCGACAGCTCATACCGCCCAGGTGCCACGTCTTCGGGCAGGGGTAGCAGGTAGCTATCCACTAGCTCTTCGCCGGCACGCCAGGTGGTCGTCGGGCGGTGGCCCACCAGGGGAATGCCATCCGCCTGCGCGACCATGGTGCCGTCCGCCGCCAAGAGGTGGCAAAAGACCGTATAGCTCGCTGCTATCTGCCCGTCAGAGCTCCAGACCGGCACCACTTCTAGCAAGTCGCCCACCACAAGGGTCTCCGAACTGACGCGGATACGCTCCAGCGTGATGTGCTCGCCCAAGCGGACCCCCATGGCCCGCTCGGGGCCATCGGCAGCCGGCTCGGTGGGCGGATCGCCGTACACCCACACGTAGGGCACGCCATCAAAAGAGATCGTGAGCAGCGGATCGGTGGTGCGGTCACGTTCCCAGGATTCGCCCCATTCCTCGATATCCAGGCCGCGCATCACCTGGTTCACATAGTAGACCCGGTAGTTGATCCAGGGTAGCTGCTCCCAACTGGTATAGCCAGCGAACCCGCGCTGAAAGACGATCCCGCTACGCGGATGCACCCACGCCGAGGAGCGCTCCGGATACGGCATCTGGTTGAGCACGGCCGCGGCGATATCCAGGCCCTCGCCCTGATCCTGCAGCGGCAGCACCTCTTGCGCCACCCGAGAGCCGCCCAGAAGCAGGTTGTGGTGGGTTCCATAGTAGGGATGGCGCGGCAGCACGATGCCGGCCTGAAGCAGCAGCGGCAGCGCCACCACCGCCAATCCAGCTGCCCGCCAGCGAGCGGATACCCGCTCAGCCAGCCACCCCAGCCCGTACGCCGACAGCAGCCCTACCGCCGGAAAGACAGGCAGCAGATACGGCGTCTGCTTCCAGGCGCCCAAGCTCATCTGGGCGCCAAAGGCGAGCACATACACGAACAGCAAGGCCACGTCCAGGCGGCGGCGCACGCCCTTGCCCCAAAAAGCAGTGACCACCGCCAGCAGCGCTAGCGGCAGGGTCACCATTGTGGTTTTGAACCCCAACGTGGCCACATAGAACATGGGGCCGGGATCTCGCAACTCGCTGACCCCCATAAAGAACACGGGGTTCGAGTGCTCCTCCTCCACGTGGTAGAGCACTCGCTGCGCCATCCGCTGGAGCACCGCCACCGGCTCCACCCACATGGCCGGCCAGCACACCACAAAGGTCACCGCGGCTATCCCCGCCCAAGCCAGGAGCCCCACCAGCACCCGCCGCGCCACGCGCCAGCGCATCTCGCCGCTGGCGATGACCGCCATATGCAGCCCGACGGCCACGGCCCCGCTCAAGCCGAGAAAGGGGATCAGGAACAGAGACGGGCTCTTGGTGAGGAACGACAGCCCGCCCACCACGCCGCTGGCCACAAGATCGCGTTTGCGACCATAGCTCAGCCAGTTCCAGAAGAACAGCACACACAGCATCATGAAACTGGCCAGCATGGCGTCGGGGTGGATCACCTTGCTATTGGAGAGGTGGAACGGGTCCAGGGCCAGAAACACGGTCCCTGCCAGCGCCACCGTGGTTCCCGCCCGCTGTCGCAGCAGCGGATAGGTGAGGGCGATGGCGGCCGCGATGGCCGCTGCCAGCGGGAGAACGCCCGCTGCCACGGCATCGTCCAACGTCCCCGGCTGGACGGGCTCGGTGCCCAGCATCTGCTCGGCGGTCAGGTCGCCATTGGCGTGGGCGAACCAGCGCAAGCTGAACCCCGAAAGCCACATGGTGGTGACGCCCGGATGATAACGGCGGTAGGTGTCGGCCCAATCACGGCGCAGCACGGCGTTGGCAAAGTGGAACGCCCGATCCGACCATACGATGGGCCGCGAGACCGGCGCGTGGGCCCGTGGGACGAACGCCAAGAGGAACAGAAGCAAGGGAAGCAGCCAGCGATGCACCCAGGCCCGCGGCATGCCTGCCGCTCCGCGTTCGGCAACCGTTCCGGCCAGGTCATAGCGCGCTTCCGTCACGGAACCTCCCACGTCTCTGCCAAGATCAGGCGCCCGTCGGGATCGGCCGCCCCCCCCTCCACCTGCAGGGGCAGCCGATCGCCAGTAAGGCCGTCGTACACGCCCACCAGCACGCCATAGGTTCCCGCGGCCACACCCTCCAGCGATATAGTGAG
Source organism: uncultured Anaerolineales bacterium (assembly GCA_964624695.1). Lineage (GTDB taxonomy): Bacteria > Chloroflexota > Anaerolineae > UBA1429 > UBA1429 > DAIRUQ01. The sequence goes on from CAZUZB010000004.1 coordinate 26,091, forward strand.
CGTGTCGTCCACCCTGTCGCCAGCCATCCAGAAGCGGGTGGGCAGCGCGCCGCGGCGAGGCATGGCGTCATCCTGGCTGACGGGAACACCCGTCTCCTGATCGTAGAGATGCACGAACACGGTATAGTCGCTGGGCATGCGCTGCTCGGCGCGCCATAGCAGCCGCAACTGCAACGTGCCCTCGGCCGGTTCGAGCGCATAGCCCAGCAGACGAAGCTGCTCACCAAAGACCGCGTCCATCGGCGTCAGCCCGTCGTCCTCGACCGGTGGGCAAGCCGCATGCAGCACCTGCACCTGCCCCCAGCAAGGGGCCGCCTCCGTTAGCGCGGGATCGCCCAAGTCCAACGCCAGCGTATAGCTCCCCTCGGGGAGATCCGCCGGCAACCGCAAGACATAAGAGCCCCACTCGAGCGCGTCGGCGGGAAGGCCATCGGCGCCCACGTCGGCCAGCAGCGGATAGGTCGATTCGACCATCGCTGTGCCCGCAGCATCTTCTAGCACCAGCCGCAGGTTGGGCACGGGCGCTACCTCGGCCGCTGTGCCCCAGACGACGTCCACCGTCACGATGCCGCCTGGTCGTTGGCAGTCGGTGGAGAGCCGCACATCCACCGGACCGAGCCGCTCCCAGAGCGGCACCAGAGCATAGTGCTGGTTGGCGCGCGGCGCCGTGGTATACACGACGATCGCATCATCCTCATAGATCGGCTGCATCGCCAGGTAGCGGCGCCAATGGGCGATGCGGTCGGCGCCGACGCGGTTCTTGTGCAGGACGATATGCGTCACCCCATCGGCGCGCAGCCGCCCCAACGCCTCGGTCACCGACGTCTGCCAGGGCGGCATCTCGTCGTGAGCGGCCAGCTCGCTCAGCCACGGATCGGCGGACACATAGGCCAGGGCGTCAGCGGGCAAGCGCGACAGGTTGCCCACGACGATGGGGCGCTGGTGGGTGGTCTGGGCGAACATGTACCACTTGGCCTGCATGGTATCCAGCGGGAGGTCGAGCACGGCGCCGGCATCGGGATCGGCGCGCAACTGGGCTGAGTAGGGCGAGAGCACCGGATGCATGGTCGAAACGGGGATCTGAAGGTACTCGCCCACGACGATCAACCCCACCAAGGCCGTAGCCCCCAAGCCCCAGCCAGCGCGTTGGAGCCCGCGGCGCCCCAACAACCAAGCCAGCCCCTGCCCCGCCAGAACCGCCATCGGTAACGCCAGGAACAGCCCGTAGCGATCGGGCTCGCGCATCAGGCGGAACACCTGCAACGGCGCCAGCAGCCCGTACAGCGTAGGCACGCCAGCGACCTCGCGGCCGCC
>CAZUZB010000004.1:27504-31656 GCA_964624695.1 uncultured Anaerolineales bacterium
GCACGCCAGCGACCTCGCGGCCGCCCACCCGCAAGGTGGATCCCAGCGCCAGGCCACCCACCAATAGCGCCATCACGGCCCACGGCCAGGCCCTTCGGCGGCCCGTCATCAACCCAGCGACGCCTAACGCCAACACGCTGATACCCAGATACATGGGCACCCGCCGATGGGGCGTGCGTTGCGCGTAATAGCGATCATAGAGCAGCCCCGTCAGCCGCCCCACGAGCGGATGCCCCGCCGGGGGCGTGACAAAGGCCAGCAGATCGGTCTGCATGGCCTCTTCCTCGCGGATCAACTCTGTCGGCGCGGCCTCTTGGGCATTGAACAGCATGAACGCAAAGGGCGCGAGAAGCAGGGCCGCGACCACACCGCCCACCAGCAACGCCCGCAGACGGGGCGCCGTGAACAGGGGCCGCCCCTGGAACGCGAGCCATACCACGACCATGAGGCCGGCCGGAATCAGGGCTTGCCAGCGCGCCACGCCCACGCCGGCCGCGCACAGGCCCACCAGCAGCCCGCTCCACCAGCGTGGCCGACGCAGCAGGTGGATCATACCGAGCAGCAACAGCGGCACCAGCATGGTCCCCACCAGGTTGGGGTGATCGAGCTGGGAGATGCGAAACGGCCAAGCCAGATAGATCAGCCCCGCCACCAGGGCGGCGCGGTGATCGGCCGTTAACTCTAGCACCAGCGCATAGGCCGCCAGGCCGCACGCCACCAGCGTGATCAGCAGCGCCAGGTTGTAGCCCGCCAGGCCGCCAAACAGCGCCTGCAGGGGCAACCAGAGAGCGATCTGCACCCAAGCCAGGTTGTGCGTCGCCAGGCTGACGCCGTTTGGGTAAAAGAGCAGATCACACCGATAGGGATTGCTACCCGTCAACAGCGCCTGACGGACCCACCAGCCATTCCAATAGTGCAGCAGCGAGTCGGCCGAGGGACCGGGAAGGTCGGTGACCATCCGCTGCGCCAGAGGCCAAGTGACCAGAACAGCCGCAGCGGCATAGACCAGGCCAGCCGCCAGCCAAGGCCATGCGTTCTTGCGATTCTGCGTGGACTCTTTCACGGTTACCGATTCTAGGGCCGCCCGGGGGGCTGTCAAACGCCCAGCGCGCCGTTTGCGCTGGGATCCACCCCGGCTACAATCGCCCGTGAGACAGTCAACGACCCAACGCAGAGCAGCGTGCAGGAGAGAGAACATGATGCGAGTAGGGATCATCGGGCTGGGAACGATCGGGCGCGCGCATGCGGCGTCCTATACCAAGATTGAGGATGCAGAGATCGTGGCAGTGGCGGATCTCCGGGCTGAGGAGCTGCGCGCCGACGAGAACCTCGATCGCTTGCTACCGCCTGGCAGAGAGGCCATCGCCTGGTACCAGGACTATCGCAAGCTGCTCGTCTCGGAGGAGCTGGATTGCGTCGATATCTGCCTCCCCACCTACCTGCACGCCGAGGCCGCTATCGCGGCCCTCGAGAGCGGCCTGCCCACCCTCTGCGAAAAGCCCATGGCCCTGCGCTTGGAGGACTGCGATGCCATGATCGAGGCCGCCGCGCAAGCCGGCAAGCCTCTCATGGTGGCCCAATGCTTGCGGTTCTGGAACGAGTACGAGCTGATTCGCACCAGTACCGGCGCGGATGGGTACGGGAAGCTGCTCTCCATGCAGCTTTGGCGCGGCAGCGCCACCCCCAGCACCCAATCCTGGATGCGCGATGCCTCCCTTAGCGGCGGCGCCATCCTCGACCTGCACATCCATGACGTGGACTATATCCAGTACGCCCTGGGCCTGCCGCAGCGGGTCTATGCCCAGGGAGGCTGTAGCGTCAGCCCCAAGCGTGGTTACGACTATGTGCTGGCCAGCTTTGACTATGGGCAGGGTCTACAGGTATCCGCCACAGCCCATTGGGCCGACGTGAACTTGCCGTTCGCCTACCGCGCCCACGTCCGCTACGAGCAGGCCTACCTCCAGATGGATAGCAGCCAGGAGCCGCTGCTGCGCATCTACCGCCAAGAGGGCGAGCCAGAGGTACCGCAGTTCGTGGGCGACGACGCTTACACCAACGAGATCCGCTATTTCTGCGATGTCGCTCGCAGCGGGCATGAGCCCGAACGTTGCACGCCACTGGCCGCCCGCAACGCCGTCGGGTTGGTCATGGCCGAGATCGCTTCCATCGAGCGAGGCCTGCCGGTAGAGGTGAGCGAGTTCGTCCGCTCCTAGCGGCCATCGAGCGGGGTGTAGCTGCCGATGACCACCTTTGTGTCGCTGACATGGTCCGAGTCGGTCTCTGAGGTGCACAGCCAGGTCTTGATGCACACGGTCAACCAGGTGCTGCAGTGGTTGCTGTTGCGACATCCTGGAGAGCCTGGCCACACGCCATTGGACGTTCGCGCCTTTGGCCCGTGGGTGATCCCGGGCCTGATGCCCGATCAGCCCTATTGGGGCACCCAATGGTACGTCGACCGCGCCACCGACGCCGAGACCCAGAGCGTCATCGCCCCGCTCTTTTTGGAGCTGGTGCGACACGAACCATGGCAGCAAAGCGAGCCCCACTATGACCTGGCGCTGCTGGGCGAGCCGATGACGGCTTTCCACCCGCGGCTTTTGCCCACCGAGACCCATGGCCGCTGTCTTTCATCCAGCATTCCGGGCATTGCAGCCGTCCTCTCGACCGCCCCGTTGCGAGACCTGCCTACGCCCCTGGCGGAGCAGGCGCTGAGCCGGTTGGTTCGCCACAGCCTCGGGCATGCCCTGGAGATTCCGGCTCCAGATCGTGCGGCAGAGGTGGAGCGACAGGGCGCCGAACGCCATTGTACCAACCGGTGTGTGATGCGACACGCCGAGAGCATCACGGCGCTGGTGGCTCTCACCCGCGACGAGGAGCGGATGGGGTGGCCCTACTGCCCAGCCTGCACTGCCGACCTGCACTCGGTGATGGTCCGGCACGGACGTGAGTGGAACTAGAGGGGTTCACTTGGGGAGCGGATCCGCCGAGAGCCGCTAATGCCCATTTACCGTAGCCGGCTGCTCTACCCTTCGGACAGCACCTTGGCGACAGCCTCGGGATAGAGGACATGCTCCACGGCGTGGATGCGTGCCTCCAGCGCCTCCAGTGTGTCATCGGGGAGAATCGGCACCTCGCGCTGCAGAACCACGGGGCCCTCGTCCACCGCCTCATCGGGCACGCGGTGCACCATCACGCCGGTGTGGGTGATCTCGCCCCGCTGATAGGCCTCGTAGGCTCGCTCGATGGCATGGGTCCCAGGAAAGGTCCCGGGCAGCGCGGGGTGGATATTGAGCACGCGGCCGCGGAAATGCTGGAGAAAAGCCATGCTGAACAGGTGCATCCAGCCCGCCAGCATGACGACGTCGGGCTGGTAGCGCAGCAGGATAGCGGCCAGATCGGCGTCGTAGACCTCGCGGGTGCGCCCCCACTCGCGATAGCTGGCCAGCGGGTGGTAGAGGCTGGGGATGCTGTGCTCGATGGCCCACTGCAGCCCATAGGAGGCCTTGCGGTTGGCCACGACGGCCACGACCGCCGCATCAGGCAAGCGGCCCGTCACACAGGCCTCATGGATGGCCTGCAGATTGCTGCCGCGGCCCGATACCAGCACGGCGATCCGCCTCATGCCAGTTCCACCTGGGCCTCTGCAGCCTCCTTGCCCTCGCCGGATGCCACCACCTCGCCGATCTGCGCCAGTTCGGGCAGCAACCGCTGCGCGTGCGGGCCATCCTCGGGCGGTAGCACCAACACCATACCGATGCCCATGTTGAACACGCGGTACATCTGGTCGTGGTCGACGCGCCCCGCGCGCTCGATCAGCGCGAACAGCGGCGGCACCTGCCACGTCGCTCTCCGCACGATGGCCGTCAAGCCCACGGGCAGAATGCGCGGGAGGTTATCGGGAAACCCGCCGCCGGTGATATGCGCCATCCCTTTGACCAGCACCCGCCCCTTGAGCGCGCGATAGGCCTCAAGATAGGATCGATGCGGCGCCGCCAAAGCCTCGCCCAGTGTTCGACCCAGCTCGGCCTCGTGCCTGCTCCAGCGCTCGGGCGGGAACACGCGGCGGACCAGGGAGAAGCCGTTGGTGTGTAGCCCGTTGGAGGGCAGCCCGTACAGCAGATCGCCCGCCGTGATCGACGTGCCATCGACGAT
>CAZUZB010000004.1:31756-36926 GCA_964624695.1 uncultured Anaerolineales bacterium
TGGAGGGCAGCCCGTACAGCAGATCGCCCGCCGTGATCGACGTGCCATCGACGATCTCGTCGCGCTCCACCGCGCCGATGATGGTGCCCACCAGGTCCATCTGGCCCTCGGCGTACACGCCCGGCATCTCGGCGGTCTCGCCGCCGATCAGCGCGCAACCGGCCTCACGGCAAGCCGCCGCCGCCCCCGCCACCAGCCGGGCCACCTGGGTCGGGTCTAGCGTCGGCATCGCCACATAGTCCAAAAAGAGCAGCGGCTCGGCGCCCTGAACCAGGATGTCGTTCACGCAGTGGTTGACGATATCCTGCCCCAGGTTCTCGTACAGATCCATGGCGGCACTCACGACGGTCTTGGTGCCCACGCCATCGGTGGAAGCCACCAGCACGGGAGAGCGCATGGCCTGAAGGCAACGCGCGTCCCACAATCCGCCATAGGCCCCGATCCCTAAAAGCACCTCCGGGCCATAGGTAGAGCGCACCGCATCGCTCATCAACCGTACGGCGCGGTTGCCCGCGTCCAGATCGACGCCGGCCGCGCCATAGGCACCCTTGTCGCTCATGCCTCTCCTGCCTTCCTCAGGCCTTTGGCCCCGATATCGGTGCGATACATGGCCCCAGACCAGTGAATGCGCTCCACCGCCTCATAGGCGCGGGCCTTGGCCAGGGCCAGGGTGTCGTCCCAGGCCGTCACGCCCAGCACGCGGCCTCCGTCGGTGAGCACGCGGCCGCCCTCCAGGCGTGTCCCCGCGTGAAAGATCATCGTGTTGGCCTGCGCCGCCGCCTCGTCCAGCCCCTCGATGGGCAGCCCCTTGGGGTAGCCGCCGGGATAGCCACCGGAGGCCATCACCACGCAGACGGCATGCTGCCGTCGCCAGCGCACCTCGACCTCGGCCAACCTCCCGTCTATGCAGGCCTCCATGATCTCAACGAGATCGGTCTCGAGCAACGGGAGGATCACCTGGGTCTCGGGATCGCCAAAGCGGCAGTTGAACTCGAGCACCTGGAAGGCATTGTCCTGCAGCATCAGCCCGGCGTAGAGCACACCCACATAGCGGCAACCCTCGGCTCGCAGGCCGTCCACAGCCGGCTGTAGCACTTTGGCGACCACGCGGCCGACCATGGCCTCATCGACAACGTCGGCCGGCGCGTAGCAGCCCATACCGCCCGTGTTGGGACCGCGATCGCCATCATAGGCGGGTTTGTGGTCTTGAGCCACCACCATGGGCACCACGGTCTCGCCATCGGTAAAGGCCAGCACCGAGGCCTCCTGCCCCGTAAGGCAATCCTCCAGCACCACCACGTCACCGGCTGCGCCAAAGGCCCGCTGGCGCATGACCGCGTCCAGCGCCTCTTGCGCCTCTGGCAGCGTTTGGCAGACAATGACGCCCTTGCCCGCTGCCAAGCCGCTGGCCTTGACGACGACGGGCACCCCGTGCTCATCCAGGTAGCGGCGCGCCTCGTCATAGTCGGTGAACGTGGCATAGGCCGCCGTGGGGATGCCATGTGCCCGCATGAAATCCTTGCTGAACGCCTTGGAGGCCTCGATCTGGGCGCATTGGCGGCGGGGGCCAAAGACGCGCAGACCATCCTCCAGCAGCAAGTCGGCCAGGCCCTCGGCCAGAGGCGCCTCCGGGCCCACAACGATCAGGTCATAGCGCTCCCCTCGGCAGTGCTCGCGCAGGGCGCTCGCGTCCTCCGCAGAGATGGGGATGTTGGTCGCCAGCGCTTGCGTGCCCGCGTTCCCTGGCGCCACGTGGAGCTCGCTCACCGCGGGCGACCGAGACAGGGCCCACGCCAGCGCGTGCTCACGCCCCCCGGAACCGACGACCAATACCCGCATGACCCTAAGCCTCCTCTTCGCAGGCGGTGGGCATGAACCCACCCGCCCGCTTTTCAAAGGGATAGGAGCCGTTAAAGCAGGCCACACAGTAGCTCGAGATGGGGCGTCGCACCGCCTTGATCATCCCTTCCAGGCTCAGGTGCCCCAGCGAGTCGGCCCCGATCTTGTCCCGCACCTCTTGCACCGAGAGCTGGTGGGCGATCAGCTCGTCATAGGTGGCCATGTCCACCCCCATAAAGCAGGGATGCTTGATGGGCGGGGACGAGATGCGCAGGTGCACCTCGCTGGCGCCAGCCCGGCGCAGCAGATTGACGATGGGGCCGCTGGTGGTGCCCCGCACGATGCTATCATCGACTACCACCACCCGCTTGCCTTTGAGAAGCTGTGACAGGGGGTTGAACTTGAGCGCCACGCCAGCCTGCCGCAGGCGGTCGCTGGGCTGGATGAACGTCCGCCCAATGTAACGATTCTTGATCAAGCCTTCGCCATAGGGGATGCCGGATTCCTGCGCGTATCCGACGGCCGCCGCCGTGGCCGAGTCAGGCACTGACATGACCAGGTCCGCCTCGACGGGATGCTCACGCGCCAGCTCGCGCCCCAGCTCTTGGCGCACCTCCTGGATCAGTTGGCCATCCAAGACGCTATCGGGGCGAGCAAAGTAGATATACTCAAAGATACACAGGTTCGATTTGGCTGGCGGCACGCCTTGATAGCGCTTGAGGCCGTCCGGACCGATCTCGAGGATGGCCCCCCGTGGGATCTCTTCAATCTCCTCGGCGCCGATGGTCTGTAACGCGCAGGTCTCTGATGCCACCACCCAGCCACCGTTCAATCGCCCCAGGGCCAGGGGGCGGAAACCCCACGGATCGCGCATGGCATAGACGCGGTCGCGCGTCAGCACCGTCAGCGAATAGGCGCCCATAGCCTTGGTCATCAGGTAGCGTAACCGTTCCACCCAGGTGTCGCCGGGGGCGCCCGCCAGAAGCTGGATCATGGTCTCGGTGTCGCATGAAGAGGCCAGGCCCACGCCGCGTTCGAGCAGCTCCTGCCGCAGGTCATCGGAGTTCACCAGGTTGCCGTTATGAGCCATGCCCACAGGCCCCAAGCGGGACTCTAGCAGGAACGGCTGCGCGCTCAAACGCCGCGACGAATCGGCTGTGGAGTAGCGCACATGCCCGATGGCCATGTGCCCCTGCAAGGGGGCGAGGCTCTCCTCTTTGAAGACCTGGGAGACCAGGCCCATGTCCTTGTAGAGCGTGGCTCGTTCGCCGTCGGAAACGGCGATCCCAGCGCTCTCCTGGCCACGGTGCTGGAGCGCAAAGAGGGCGAAAAAGGTGACCTTGGCCACGTCCTCACCGGGCGCATAGATGCCAAAGACACCACACTCCTCTACAGGGCCATCACGGGGCACCGCGATATCCTGGGTCGTCATACGTTCTTTGCCGCCTCCGATGCGGTACGCAGCTCGTGATCATCGGCCACGATCGTCTCCGCTGATGCCGCCTGGTACGCCTGGATTCGCTCTCTGAGCGCGGCATCCTCCAGCGCCAGGATCTTGGCCGCCGCCAATGCCGCTGCCCCTGGATCGAGCACCAGCAGGGGCGCCACGCCACTGGGCATCCGCAGCGACGAGTAGATATCCGCGCCGCCAAAGGCGCTCGAAACCGGCGGGCAGGTGATCACGGGGCGGGTGATGTTGGCATCCACCATCCCCCCCAGAGCGTTGGATCGCCCCGCTACGGTGATGATCAGCCGCGTCTCCGGATCGGCTTCATAGGCGGCCAGCACCTCCAGCACGTGTCGCGCCGACTTGTGGGCCGACGCCACGCGCATCTCGCTGCTGATCCCCAAAGCCCCCAGGGCGTCCGCGATGGCCTGGCAGTGTGCCAAGTCACTCTTGGAGCCCATGATGATAGCAACAGAAGCCACATCCACCTCCTCGGCCGATCAGGCCAGCCACTCGGCCGTCAGCTCGGCCACCTGTACGTACTTGCGCAAGAGCTCAGCCAGCCCTTGGTCCGTGACCTCGGGCATCTCGCGATAGATCTGCTTGTCGAGCATGCGCGCGCGGTCGCCGCCGGGCCAGATGCGCCACGAGTCATTGTCGATCACATCAGCCACCAGCAAGGCGCCGTCATCGGTCCGCCCGAACTCGATCTTGCAATCCACCAGGACCACATCCTGCTCGGCCCACTTGGCCTCGATCACCTCAAAGACCTCACGGCCACCGGCGCGCATGGCCTCGATCTCGAGCTGATCCGCGACCTCCATCTCGACGATCTGCTCATCGGTCACCAGCGGATCGTGGGCGGCGTCATCTTTGTAAAAGAACTCGACCAGCACGGGCTCAAAGCGGGAGCCCTCGGCCACCTCGGGATGCCGCTTCAGGTAGGAGCCCGCCGCCACGCGGCGCATGACCACCTCCAGCGGGATCATTTCACAGCGCCGCACAATGTTGATGGTATCGCCCACCTTGTCCACATAATGGGTGGCGATGCCGGCTGCGTTCAGCACCTGGTAGACGTTGGAGGTCGTCTCGCAGGCTGCCGCGGCCTTGCCCGGCAGCACGTTGCGACGCGCGCCATCGCCGGCCGAGAGGTTGTCCTTGTGGGTCATGATGACGAGAGACGGGTCGTCGGGGTGCGCATAGATGATCTTGGTCTTGCCTTCCGCCAGCTTTTCGCCGAACTGGATCTCTTTGTTGCCCATCGCCAATCTCCTTTGTCCTACGCCTCTTCACCCGTACCTACTGCGCGCCGCACCAGCTTGGCCATGCGGCGGCTGCGCGCCGGCGCATCGCCAGCGCTGGCGCCCTCGGCCATCACCTGCCGCACCTGGTCAGCCGACAAGTAGCGTGAAACCGTCGTATCGGCCGCCAACAAGTCCGTCAACGGGTTCGTCTCACCGCGCTGCACGGCCGCCCAAGCCTGCATGCTGCACTCGCGGATGCACTCGTGCATCGCTTGACGGCTGGCCCCAGCTCGCACCAACGCCATCAGCAACGGCTCGGTGGCCGCAAACGGCCTATAGCGCTCCAGGTTTCGCTCGATGGCCTCCCGGCTGATCTGCAACCCCGAGACCACGCGGCCCAGCTTGATCAGAATCTCATCGATGGCCAGGAACGCCTCGGGCAGCACGGTACGGCGGTTAGCCGAATCATCCAACGTGCGCTCCAAGGCCGACAAGGCCGCGTTCTCCCAGGTGACCTGCACCAGGCTAGCCACATAGCGCGCCAGGGAGCACACGTTCTCAGACGCGATAGGGTTCCGCTTGAACGGCATGGCTGAGGAGCCCACCTGATGCCGGCCAAAGGGCTCGCTCAGCTCGCCAT
>CAZUZB010000004.1:37026-46499 GCA_964624695.1 uncultured Anaerolineales bacterium
GGGTGCGGCATCAGCCCCAAGACGTTGCCGGCCGGATTGCAGATGCCGGCGATATCGGCCCAGGAGCCGTTGGGGTTGGCGGGATAGCCAGCGCGCTCGCGGACGGGCACATCGGCGCTGGGATTCGTCTCGTCGGCCGAATCCATCACCGCCACATAGGTCAGCGCCACCTGTTGCTGCGCCAGCAGACGCCGCTGGACCTCGTCATCGTTGGGGATGAACCGCCCCTCGCCATGGGCCACCGGGCAGAGGATATCCTCATCAAGCCCACGTAGGAACAGACAGGGGCTATCGGCCTGGACACGCAATCGCACCCAGCGACATTCGAAGCGGCCGACGGCGTTGAATGTCAGCGTGGCGCTGGGGCCGTCCCATCCAGGCAGGTAACCGGCCTTGACCAGGGCCTGAAAGCCGTTGCAGATGCCGAGCACCGGCTTGCCGGTGGCCACAAAGGCGTCCATCTGGTCGGTCAGGTGAAACTGCAGGTCGGTGGCCCAGAGGCGGCCGGCGCCCAGGTCATCGCCGTAGGAAAAGCCGCCCGGCAAGACCATCATCTGATAGGCGGCCAGCGTGCGCTGGCCGCGAGCGAGCTGGTTGATATGCACGATCTCGGGCAAGCCGCCGGCCATCTGGCAGGCCAAGGCCGCCTCGCGATCGCGGTTGGTGCCGGGGGCGTGCAGGACCAGTACGCGGGGCTGGTTCATCGGGCCGCCTCCTTTGCCGCGCCATCGAGGTGCCCGCGCCAGGCCTGGCACAGGGCATCCACGCGAGCACGCAACACCTCTTTGCCCTGCAACCCCGAGATCACCAGCTCGGGCACCTCGGTCACCTGGCCCAGCAGGCCAAGGGGCACGTCGCGCAGGGAACGCTCAAAGGCATCCTGGCTACCGGATGGCACCTCGACGACGAACCGCGCGCCGGATTCAGAAAAGAGCAGCCAATCGTCCTGCGGATCAGCGCCACACACGGGCATCCCGTTCAAGGAGACCGAGGCCCCCAACCGCCCGGCGATGCACATCTCGGCCAGGGCAGCGGACAATCCGCCGTCGGAGCAGTCGTGGCAGGCGGCTACGAGGCCGTCTTGCATGGCCTGATGCAGCGCCCGCATGACGCGGGGCCCCCACTCGGCCGGCTGTGGCACCACACCGCCCTCGATCCCCAAGACTCGAGCATAGTAGGAGCCGCCCAACTCGCGCCGCGTCGTCCCCAGCAGGTAGAGCAAGTTGCCCGGCCGCTTGAGATCCAGCGTGCAGGTTTGGGCTACGTCGGGCACCATACCGATGGCCGTGATCAACAGCGACGGCGGAATCGCCACCCGTTCGCCGGTGGCGCCATCGAGGTACTCGTTGTTCAGGCTGTCCTTGCCGGACACGAAAGGCGCAGCATAGAGGCGAGCCCCCGTGTAGCAGCCCTGGCAGGCCCGCACGAGGGCGCCCAGCCGATCGGGCTTGAGCGGATCGCCCCAGCAAAAGTTGTCCAGAATGGCGACGCGGGCCGGATCGGCGCCCACGGCCACGACGTTGCGCACCGCCTCATCGATGCAGGCGACCGCCATAGCGTAGGGATCCTGCTCCCCATAGGAGGGGGCGAATCCACAGCCCAAGGCCAGGCCCCGCGGTTGATCCAGCGTCTCCAGCGGGCGAATCACCGCCGCATCGGACGGGCCATCGTCGTGTACACCGACGAACGGCTTGAGCAGCGTGCCGCCCTGCACCTCGTGGTCGTAGCGACGAACTATATCCTCTTTGCTGCGCACGTTGGGGTGGGCCAGGATACGCAACAGCGTCTCTTGAGCATCGCCCTCGCGCGCCGCGGGACGGGCCATCTCACGTTGCTCTGGCTGGCGCCAGATGGCCGTCAGGTGCCTGCGCGGCAGGCCATCGTGCAGAAATGCCATCGCCATGGATGCCACCGTCTCGCCCTGGTAGCGCAGATGCAGCCGGCCGTCCTCGGCAAAGGAGCCGATGACGGTCATCTCGACGCTCAGCCCGTCGCAGATCTCGCGCAAACGGGCCTCGTTCTCCGGCGGAACCGCCAGCACCATCCGCTCCTGCGCCTCGGAGAGCCAGATCTCCCACGGCTGCAGGCCCTGGTACTTGAGCGGGACGCGGTCCAGCTCGACGTCGACGCCCAGCTCGCTGCCCATCTCGCTGACCGCCGATGAGAGCCCTCCCGCGCCGCAATCGGTGATGGCGGAATAGAGCCGTTCATCGCGCGCAACCAGGATGGCGTCCAGCACCATCTTTTCGGTGATCGGGTTGCCGATCTGCACCGCGCCGCCGGCCAGCTCGCCGGTCTCGTGGGTCAGCTCGGCGGAGGAAAAGGTCGCGCCGTGCAGGCCGTCCCGCCCCGTGCGCCCACCGAGCACCACCACCAAGTCACCGTGGTTGGCTTGGCGCGGGTGTGAGCCTCTGGGCGCGATGCCCACGCACCCACAATAGACCAACGGGTTGGCGGTGTAGCCCTCTTCGAACACGATGGCCCCGTTCACCGTAGGGATGCCCATCTTGTTGCCATAGTCCTCGACACCGGACACCACGCCCTCGTAGATGCGGCGGGGATGTAGGACGTTGGTGGGCAGCGAGTGCCAGGGGGTGTCCAGCGGGCCAAAGCAGAGCACGTCGGTGTTGGCGATGGGACGGGCCGAGACGCCCATGATGTCGCGCACCACGCCCCCGACGCCGGTGTTGGCGCCGCCGAACGGCTCCAGGGCCGAGGGATGGTTATGCGTCTCCACCTTGATAGACACGTCATAGTCATCGGTAAAGGCGAGGATACCGGCGTTATCCACGAACGCCGAGCGCACCCAGGGCGCGTCGATGGACTCGGTAGCTGCGCGAAGGTAGGTGCGCAGCAGGCCGTCGATGCGCTCGTGCCGCGTCCCGCCGGAGCGTTCTTCCTGGTAGTCGATGACGCCCCGAAAGGTCTTGTGGACGCAATGCTCCGACCAGGTTTGGGCCAGGCTCTCGAGCTCCACGTCAGTGGGGTCGCGCCCCTCTTGAGCAAAATAGGCCTGGATAGCCCGCATCTCGGCCAGATCCAGCGAGAGCAATCGCTCGCGCGACAGCGCCAGCAGCGCCTTGTCGCCAAGGCCCGCGAGGGGCACCTCTTGGGCACCCAGATGATCCGCGCTGATCCGCGCACCAAGTTGCGGCTCCAGGCTGCCAATCTGATAGTACTGGATCACCGCGTTGCTGAGCAGCCGCCGGGCGATCTCGTGCACGTCATCCTCAGGCAGGTCGCCATGGATCGCATAGCTCTGCCCCGTCGCCACGGCATCGAGCCCCACCAGCCCTAACTGCGAGGCCCGATGGAGCACGTTCTGCGCCACGGTGTCGGTCACCCCGGGCAGAAAGCCGACCTCCACCCGCGTGGTGCCAGCCGCTCCCCGGTCGGGTTCGCCGACCAGGCGCCAGGTCACCAGCTCGGCCACCGGATCGGCCAAGAGCCGATCGCAGAGCTGCTGTACGGCCTGGGGAGAGAGGTCACCACCGAGAAAGTAGAGGGCGCTTCGCTCGACGCGCTGAACGCCGGCAATGCCCAGCGCTGCAATGTCATCGAGCAGGAGCCTCTGGGGAGCATACTCGGGACGGGTTGAGACCTGGACGCGATAGATGGTTATCACCAGGTGTGCCTTTGCCTCGTGGTATGACGTTGGCCTTGCTTATGGGTTGAGCTGATAGTTGGGCGCTTCTTTGGTGATGATCACGCTATGGGGGTGGCTCTCCACCCAGCCAGCATTGGTGATCTGCACGAACTTGGCCTTGGCCTGGAGATCCCGCAGACTGGCAGCCCCCACATAGCCCATGCCAGACCGCAAGCCGCCCACGAGCTGGTAGATATAGTCGCCGAGTCGACCCCTGTAGGCCACCCGCGCCTCGATTCCCTCGGGCACCAGCTTGCCGCTGCTCCGCGCCGAGATGGGGCGCCCATCGCCTTGCATCGAGGCGTAGCGGTCAGCCCCTTGGCCCCGCATAGCGCCCAAGGATCCCATGCCCCGATACTCTTTGAAACGACGCCCCTCATAGATCACGGTCTCGCCGGGGCTCTCGTCCAGGCCTGCCAGCAGGTTGCCCAGCATCACGCAACTGGCACCAGCGGCCAGAGCCTTGACCATGTCGCCCGAGTAGCGGATGCCGCCATCGGCGATGACGGGCACGCCATAGGGAGCGGCTGCCTCCGCACAGTTCATCACCGCGGTGAGCTGGGGCATGCCCACGCCAGCCACCACGCGGGTGGTGCAGATGGAGCCGGCGCCGACGCCCACCTTGATGCCTTGAGCTCCCGCCAGGATGAGATCCTTGGTGCCCTCGGCGGTGACCACGTTCCCCGCCAGAAGCGATACGTCGTGGTACTTGGCCCGGAGCTTTTCCACGGCCTGTAGCACCATCCTGGAGTGACCATGGGCCGCATCGATGGCCAACACGTCCACGCCGGCCTCCACCAACGCATCGGCGCGCTCTGGCATATCGTCTCCCACGCCGATGGCGGCGCCGGCCAGCAGGCGCCCGCCTGCATCAGCCGCCGCGTTGGGGTAATCCCGCTTCTTTTGAATATCCTTGACGGTAATGAGCCCCTTGAGGTGATAGTTCTCGTCCACCAGTGGCAGCTTTTCGATGCGGTGCTCGGCCAGGATCGCCAGCGCCTCGCCCAGAGTCGTCCCCAATGATCCCGTGATCAGCTTCTCATGGGTCATGTAGGCTGAGACGAGCTGGTCATCGTCATCGGCAAAGCGGATGTCGCGGTTGGTGAGGATGCCGACCAGCTTGGGTCCCTCGGTGATGGGGACGCCCGAGATGTGATAGGTAGACATGATCCGCCGAGCTTGCCCCAGGGTCGCCGTCGGCGGCAGGGTGATCGGATCTACAATCATGCCCGACTCGGACCGCTTGACCTTGTCGACCTCGGCAGCCTGAACTTCGACGGAGCAGTTGCGATGGATGATGCCCAAGCCCCCCTCGCGCGCCAGCGCGATGGCCATGCGCGCCTCGGTGACAGTGTCCATTGCGGCAGAGAGGATCGGCACGTTCAGCCGGATCTCGGAGGTGAGCTGCGCCGAGATGTCCACCTCGGCGGGCAGCACGGCGGAATCGCCGGGCACCAGCAGCACGTCATCAAAGGTATAAGCGACCTGCCAGCTCTCGGGCGTTTGCGTCATCTCTCCTCCTCTTGTACCAGAGGCCCAACTCGATCCGAATCGCGCATCCCTACACCGGCCAACGCAGCGGCACCAGGTCGTCACGTTCGGCGCCCACAGAGACCAAATCCACGCCCACACCCAACAGCTCGGCCACCCGCTCACAGTAGCGCTGCAGGTTGGCGGGCAGAACGTCCCAGGAACGCATGTGGCTGATGTCGGCATTCCAGCCGGGATGCCGCTCATACACCGGCTCGACGACGGCCAGCAGCTCGGTATCGGCGGGATAGTGCTCAGTCACGGAGCCATCCGGCAGGCGGTACCCCGTGCAGATGCAGACCTCGTCCAGGCCCCCGAGCACGTCCACCCGGGTGAGGGCGAGACCGGTGAAGCCATTGACCCGTGCGGCGTATCGCAAGCCAACGGCGTCCAGCCAGCCCGGCCGACGGCGGCGACCGGTGGTGGTGCCATACTCGTGGCCCGCCTCGACGATCCAATCGCCCACCTCGTCATGCAGCTCGGTGGGGAACGGCCCCGTGCCCACACGGGACGTGTACGCCTTGACGACGCCAATCACCTCGCGCACGTGGACAGGGCTCACGCCCGATCCCTGACAAGCACCGCCCGCGGTGGGTGAAGAGGATGTCACATAGGGGTAGGTGCCAAAGTCAATGTCCAGCATGGTGGCTTGAGCGCCCTCCAGCAGCACCACCTCGTCGCGACGGAGGGCTTGGCTCACCAGAAGGGATGTGTCGGTCACCCAGGGAGCCATGCGGTCGATGGCGGGCTGGTAATCGGCGCGGATCTGCTCGGCGGAAAAGGGCTCGGCATGGAACACGTCAACCAGGAGACGGTTCACGTATTCGAGGGCGACCTCGAGCTTGGCCCCAAATCGTGCCGGATCGACCAGATCGCCCACGCGCAACCCGCGACGAGCGAACTTGTCGGCATAGGCCGGGCCGATGCCCCGCTTGGTGGTGCCTAGCGGATCGCTGCCACGGAGGCGCTCCTCCAGCTCGTCCAGCACCAGGTGATAGGGCATCACCACATGGGCCTTGTCAGAGATGTAGAGATCCTCGATGACGACGCCCTGCGAGGCAACCCGATCGAGCTCCTCCACGAGCGACGGCGGGTTCACCACCATGCCGTTGCCCAGCACGGCGGCCACGCCCTGGCGGAGAATCCCAGCCGGCACCTGGTGCAGCTTGAGGACGGTATCGCCGATCACCACCGTATGGCCCGCGTTGTTGCCACCCTGGTACCGCACCACCATACTGGCGCGTTCCGCCAGGTGGTCGACAATCTTTCCTTTGCCCTCGTCACCCCATTGGGCACCGATTACGATGACGGCCGGCATCACACACCTCCCAGGCAGCACAACAAATGCGAGGCTACCAGCATATTCTGTCCCTGATCAAAAGCGAAAACGCCCCCTCGTACGCCGCTAGCAGCATTGAGGAGACGCCTCCGTCCGTGACCTAGTTGTATACGGCGATTATAGCAGATCGCCTTGGCCTTGGCAATCTGCCGAGCCATGACGAAATCCACACGGCTAGACCCGCGTCAGATACTCGTTCGACCGCGTGTCGATGCGCAAGACATCGCCCGTGTTGACAAAGAGAGGCACCTGCAGCCGCAGCCCCGTTTCGAGGACCACCTCTTTGGTGGCGCCGGTGGCGGTATCGCCGGCATAGCCGGGAGGCGCCTCCGCGACGGCCAGGTCCACCGTGATGGGCAGCTCGATGTCCAGCGGCTCCCCCTCATAGAGCTGCAGCTCTAGGGTGATCCCTTCCTTTAGGTAGGGGATCGCATCGCCCAGGATCTCTTTGGAGAGGGCCGGCTGCTCGTAGGTCTCTGTATCCATAAAGTGGTACAGCTCGCCATCGGTATACATGAACTGGACGGTGCGATGGTCCAAACGCACGTCCTGCACCTTGTCTCCCGACAAAAAGTTGCGATTGATGATCGAGCCGGTGCGCAGGTTCACCAGCTTGGTGCGGATGATCGCTTTCCCACGGCCAGGCTTGTAGTGGTCGTACTCGAGCACCTTCCACAACTGACCGTCATCCTCGAACGTGACGCCTTTGCGAAGCTGCGTTACGGTAATCATGGCAGCTCTTGCTCCTCTGCTGGGAACAGGTGACGCGCTATTGTACCCCGTCCGTGACGCGCAGCCAAACCCCCCTCAGGAGCGATCCTTGCTCTTGCCAGACCGTAGCGCCGGATCCAGCCATGCCCGCGCCACACCGGGCAACGAGTCCACCGGCCCCTGGCGAGCCGTGCAGGATGGCAGTGACCGCAGCATGGTCATCCCATAGCGCTTGGTGAGGAGACGCCGATCCAGGACGGCCACCACACCATAGTCTTCCTTGGAACGAATCAGCCGGCCAAAGCCTTGCCGCAGACGCAGAATCGCGTCGGGGACCTGGTACTGGTTAAAGGGGTCCTCAAAGGTCTTGGCTCGGGCGTAGAATATGGGGTCCGACGGCACCGCAAAGGGCAGCCGCGCGATGACCAGGCAGCTCAGCGCCTCGCCCATGACGTCGACGCCCTCCCAAAAGCTGCGCGTGCCGAACAGCACCGCCCGCTCCGACGAGCGAAAGGTGTCCAGGATGTGGCGGCGTGATCCGTCGATACCCTGGCCCAGCAGCAGGATGTCCGAGCGCTCGAACTCGCGCCGCACATCATAGTAGGTTGTGCGGAGCTGGTTGATCGAGGTGAACAGCACCAGGGCCCGCCCTTCGGTGGCCTGACACAGTTCCACGACGGCATTCTCGACGGCCTGCTGGTAGCCCTGCTCGTTGGGTTCGGGGACGTCGTTGGGCACATACAGCAGCACGGCCGACTTATAGTCAAAGGGCGATCCAACGGCCAGCTCCTCGGGCTCCTCCAGCCCCACGCGCCCCTCGATATAGCGAAAGCTCCCGGCCGTCCGCATGGTAGCAGAGGTCAGGATGACGCAAGGCTTGGCCTGAAAGAGGGCCTCCCTCAGAATCGGGGCCACCTCGAGGGGCGCGCTCTCCAACGCCATCTCGCCATCGCGCCGTGAAATGGTCACCCAGTAGATGCCATTGTCGCTGGGCTCCATGATGATCTGGTCCACAGCCCCCGTCAGCTCGCGCCCCCGCCCCACCAGGGTCCGCAGCTCTTGCAGCAGATCCTGGCGGTCCTCGTCAGACGAGGCAGAATTGGCCTCATCGGCCAGACGAGCCACTCCCTCCAGCCCCGCCATGACGCGGTGCATGGGCATGGAGAACGCTTCCCAAGCGATCTCGACGTCGCTCCAATCGGGCTGGATGCGGGTAGCCGAGGTGATCATGATCTGCTGATCATAGGTACCGCCCAGGGCGCGCTGTTCTTTGAAGAACTCTTCCAGGCGCTGGAACAGCGCTGCCGCTCCCCGCCTGGCTCTCTCTGCCTGGGTTCCCACCTCCTCCAGAAGCTGAGCGGCCTTCTGGCGGGCCTTTTCCTGGTCCCCATCGAGAAAGAGCATGGGAAGGCGCCCCACAATGCCTCGCGCCGCCGTCCCCCCCAGGCCCACGGCCGAGAGAAGGATGTCGATCTCACGACGGCCCACACGCAGCGAAAGCTGGTCGGTGGCGCGATCCTCCAGATGGTGCGCCTCGTCCACAATCAAATAGTCGTAGGGAGGCAGTACGCGTCTCTCCACACCCAGGTCCGCCAAGAGCAGGGCATGGTTCACCACGATCACGTGCGCCCGCTCGGCCCTGGCCCGCGCGCGATAGTAAGAGCATTCGCCGTTGGCTCGATACGGGCAGCGCTCACCCAAGCACGATTCGGACGTCGACTGAAGCTGCTCCCAGACCTGTTGCTCGTCATCGACCAGCAGAAGCTCGTTCTGGTCGCCCGTTTTGGTATGCCCCAGCCAATAGAGCACCTTGGCCAGCACGCGCGCCTCGGTGGCGTCCGCTCGCCTGGAGCGGCGAAAGACCCGCAGCCGCCGCTGGCAGAGATAGTTGCCCCGTCCCTTGAGCACGGCCGCGCGGAAGTCGAGATTCAGGGCCCGCCGCAGGTCGGGGATATCCTTTTGCACCACCTGATCTTGCAGGTTGATGGTATTGGAGGAGATCACCACACGGCGGCCATTCTGCATGGCAAAGGTGATGGCAGGCAGTAGGTACGCCAGCGACTTGCCGACGCCGGTGCCGGCCTCCACCACCAGATGGTAGGGGCCGTTGAGCGCCTGGGCCACCTCACGCATCATCTGCACCTGCTCGTCCCGGTATTCGTACCCAGGCAGGGTCTTGGCAAAGGGGCCACTCGGCTCGAACAAAGCTGCCAGCGCATCCACGTCCAGCGGCTCGATGGGCTCTCG
>CAZUZB010000004.1:46599-61741 GCA_964624695.1 uncultured Anaerolineales bacterium
GCCGATAGCGTATAGCGCCTGGCCTCGGGCACCAGGATCGAGGCGAGTTCAAAGGTATCGACGGCCTGGTGCGGTGCCGGCAGGCCGTACCGCTTCAGGAAACTGATGTCGGTTTCGACGCTATGGCCTACGACCGGCTGCCCCTCGAGAAAGGCAGTCAAACGAGCTTCGAGCGCTTCAAAAGGCGGCGCGGAACGCAGCTCCTCCGGGGTGATGCCCACCATCCGCTCCACCCGCAGGGGCAGCCGACGTGAGCTGTGTACCAGGCTGGAAAAGGTATCCAGCACCTCGTCGCCGCGAAACTTGACCAGGGCCACCTCGATGATGTCATCGCGCACGGGATCCAGGCCCGTTAGTTCGAGATCCAGCGCCACAAACGTGCGATTCATGCGCCCCTCACGACCTGCCGATCATCGCCCAAAACTGCTATCGAGAGAACAAAGGGGCATTCCCCCAGGAAATGCCCCTCATTGCGTGGCTGCGCGCCGATCAGGCCAGGGCGAGGCTGTAAACCACGCCCCCCAGGCTAAGCGCAAGCAGGCGTCGATCGGGCGGCGGTGTGACCGCCAGCGCCACAAAGCTCGCTGGCTCGATCTCTTGGCTACAGAGATGCCAGGTTCGGCCGCCATCCTGCGAGCGATAGATGCCATTGCCAGTGGAGACATAGAGCACGCCACCGCCATCCACGGGGCCGATGGCCTCCACCGAGAGGGCGTTGGCACCCCGCGGATCCACGGCGGTGCTGATCCAGACATCCTTGGCCCGCAACAGAGGACGCAGGCAGTAGGCATCGGTCACCATCACCACGTGGTTGATGGCCTCGGGATCGTCCTCCGGCACCGCGATATCCAGCCAGCGGGCATCGGTGGTCTGCGCTGTGAGCTGCCGCCAATCCTCGCCGCCGTTGGTGCTACGCCAAAGGGCTACGCGAGCATCGCGGCTTCCCGTGGCAGGGATCGCCGTTCCCATCAACAGGGTGTGGTCGGCCGCATAGTTGGGTGATGCCACCAACGAGAGCACAGGCTGCCCCTCGCAAGGCGAGGCCACGTCCTCCCACGTCTCACCACCATCCTGGGATCGCTGTAGACGGCCATCGGCCGTGCCCGCCCAGGCCTCCTGGGTGCCTTGGATCCAGAGCAGCGACTGCACGTCCTCCGTATCACTCACCTGCGACCACTGACCATCGACGCCACGGAGGATGCCACCACCCTGGATGGCTACCAGCAGGGCATCGCCGACCACCAGATCCGTCAGGGCCTGATAAGGCTGCAACCCGTCGACGGGCGCCCAGCTATTACCCATATCATGAGAGACCCACAGGCCTTCCTGGGGGCCCAGTGCGTACAGCGCATTCTGCGTTGGCACGAGCTTGGCAAAGCCGCGCGCGGCCAGATTGGGGCTGCAATCGGCCCAGGTCTCGCCGCCATCGCGGGAGAGCCACACGCCGTGGGCGTGCAGGCCCGCCAGCACCACATCAGCGTCGCCGCCCAGGCTGAGCACAGCGCCAGGGAGCTCTTGCGCCGCACGCCAGCTCTCGCCGCCATCGTCAGAGAGCCATATCTCGGCGCCGACCGCGGCTACCAGGCTCCCGTTCTCGGCGTAGGCAGGATGGACCCACAGGCCGTTGATGGGGCCGTCGCCCACCTGTTCGGCAACCAGATCCCACGTGCGCCCGCCATCTACAGTGCGGTACACCACGCCGTTCTCCGTCACCGCCCAAGCCGTCTTGTCCTGGGAAAAGGTGGGGCTGGCCTTTAGGACACTGACGGTATCATCATCGACAAGCAGCTCGCTGGCCCGCCAAGAGCGCCCACCATTCTGAGAGACAAACACTCCCTCGCTGGTCGCGGCGAACATGACCTCGCGCTCGGACCAGTCGTCGGTCACCGCCAAGGCCCAGACCACGTCATCGCCCAGGCCAAAGCCGCTGTCCTCCCACTTGCGCCCCGAGCTGCGGCTCGCCAAGAGCCCTCCGCCATCGGTGGCCGCAAAGGCAGCGCCATCCTTGCCAAAGTTGGGCGACATGGCCAAGGTTGTAACGGGCGCCAGGAACTCGGAGGGGACGCGCCCCTGCTCCCAGGCCCGACCATAGTCGAACGAGACAAAGAGGCCACCATCGAGGGCTCCGGTAAGCAGCGCTCCGTTGGGCGCCACGGCCAGCGCGCTGAGCAGCGGGGTGCCCAGTCCGTTGAGCACTTGGCCCCACGTCGCGCCCTCGTCGTCGGATGCAAAGATGCCGCACCCTGTAGCGATCCAGAAGCGGCGGATATGGGGCAGAGGTGACACCGCCACGCCGAACACCGTCCCCCCCGTAGCGATGGGCCCCAGGGTGGTCCAGCCAGCGTTCGGCTCTGACCCCTGCGTGTTTTGGGCAACGCTCATGGCTTGAAATCCTCCTTGGGTTTGCGATGCAACACGAGCGCGTCGGTGGTCATGAGCATCAAGGCGCCGCTGGCGCCCAGCCGTAGCGCGTGCTTGGCCACCATGGCCGGATCGAGAATCCCTCGCTCGGCCATATCCACGATCTCTTTGGTCTTGGCATCAAAGCCCCAACCAGGGCCAGCGCGACGCGCCGCATCGACGACAATGGGCGGATGCTCCCCGGCGTTGGTGGCGATGAGCCGCATGGGCGCCTCGAGCACCCGAGCAACGATTTTGGCCCCGATGGCCTCGTCTCCGCGGAGGTGGAGCGCCTCCACTGCCGGAATGCAGGCCAGGTAGGCGGCTCCGCCGCCGGCCACCACGCCGCCCTCCATGCCGCACATAACGGCCTTCATCGACTCTTCGGCCGAAGCCTTGAGCGCCTTACGGTCGTCCTCGGTGAGGGCCCCGATGCGCAGCTCGCCGATGCCAGAGGAAAAGTGCGCCAGCAGATCGCGGATCGCCTCCCGATCCTCGTTGACCTTGGCCTCACGTAACTTGCGACGGAGCCCCTTGACCCGCTCGTTGATGCGGGCGCGGTCGCCCTTGCCGCCGACAATGTCCATACGCTCGCGATCCACCAACACCCGCTCGGCCATGCCAAAGAGCTCTGGCGCGAGATCGGGTAGCTCCGAGTCGTTGGGGCTGATCAGCGGCTGGCCGCCCGTCAGAATGGCCAGGTCGTTCAGCACTTCAGCGCGGGGATCGCCGTAGGCCTTGATCGTCGCCGCGCAAGACTGGATGGTGCCACGGTCGTTGTTGGCTGTCAGCACGCCGATAGCCTTATCGCCCATCCGCTTGCAGATGATCAGCACACTCTTGCCGCCACGGCGAACCACGGCGTCCAGCACACGAGAGGCGCTCTCCGCCGTGTCGATGACCTGATCCGTCACCAGGATATGGGCGTTCTCGAGAATAGCCACGCGGCGAGCCACGTCCGTGATGAGATAGGGCGAGACGTAGCTGCCCTTGAAGCGTGCGCCCTCGTGGTAGGCACGGTCGTGGTAGGTGGCGACATAGCCAGTGATGATGATATTGGCATTCGGGCCCAGCACATCGTACATCTCGCCGAGGATCTTGCCGATCTCGGCGTTGCCCGTAGCGGCTGCCGCCACGGCGGCGATAGTCTCCTCACTATCCAGAGGGATGGCCAACGCATCAATGGCCGCCACAGCCGCGTCGACCGCCGCTTCCACGCCATGCCGCACCATCATGGCGTTGGCGCCTGCGCTGATCACCTTGTCCATCTCTCGCGCCAGAGCATCAGCAAGAGCCGCGGCCGTGGCGCTGCCATCGCCAACCTCCTCGCGCATGCGCCACACGAGGTGCCGCATCATCATCGCGCCAGCATCCTGGCCGCGCTCTGGCAACTGGATGATCCGACGGGCGATGGTGGCCGCGTCGGTCAGTAGCTCTGGCGCCTGATTGGGATGGCGATCGTTGGCAATGGTGCCAACAGATGGCCCGAGAGTCATCGCGAGGAGCCGCCCTATGGAGGTGAATCCCTCCAGCATGGCAGCCCTGCCATGTTCTCCCAGTACAACTCCGGGTACCGGCATTTGACCCCTCACACTCCTCCTCCATCTCTGCAATCTAGCATGACGACCCTAGATGCACGGTGAGCAAGTATACCATCGAACGCAGACCGCGACAACGCGGAGCATCCGAGAGCCACTCTCCCCCTTGCGTCGACCGCGCCGACCCTCTACACTGCGCCCAGACCAGCCATCAGGAAAGGCGAGCCATGTCTGATCCAGCGCGCGTCGTGCTGCTCGAATACGATCCCGAGCTGTTCCCGCCCCTCGGCAATGAAACAACGCTCTTGGCTCCCGTGGGGGCCGTTTGGGAATCCCACCAAGCCACCACGCCAAATGAGGCGCTGGATATCGCTCGAGAGGCCGACATCGTGGTGATCCAGAGCGTGCGCCCCTTGCTCAACGCTGACGTCATCGCCCAGCTCGAGCGCTGTCGCTGCATCGTCCGCATGGGGGCGGGTTATGATAGCGTCGATTGCGAGGCCGCCTCTGCCAAGGGCATCATGGTCTGCAACGTGCCCGCCTATTGCACGGCCGAGGTCGCCGATCATGCCGTGGCATTGTTGCTGGCGTGCCTACGTGTCATCCCGCGGGGGGAGCAGTCCGTCCGCGGTGCCTCTCACCCGCGCCTGGCGCTCGGGGCCAAGCGGCGGCTAGAGGGCGCCCCCATCGGCATCATCGGCCTGGGGCGCATCGGCAGCACGGTGGCTAGACGACTAGCTGGCTGGCAGCCAAAGCTCTTGGCGCACGACCCGTATATTCCCTCAGAGCGAGCCGAGCAGTTCGGCGCCCAGTTGGTTGACTGGGAGACCCTACTGGCCGAATCCGAGATCATCACCGTGCACTGCCCGCTTACCAGCGAGACCCATCACATGCTGAATGCTGAGGCGTTCGCGCAACTGCGTCATGGTGCCATCTTGATCAACACCGCGCGCGGACCCATCGTGGACGAAGTGGCGCTGGCTGACGCCCTGTGCTCGGGACGGCTCTGGGCGGCGGGCCTCGATGTCACCGAGCAGGAACCTCTGCCCAGCAGCTCGCCCTTGCTGGAGTTCGACAACCTGATCCTCACGCCCCACGTGGCCGCCTACTCGCCGCAGGCCCGCGAGGATCTTTACCGCATGACCTGCGAGATCGCGCTCAAAGTGCTGCGGGGAGAGACGCCCGAGAGCGTTGTCAATCTGGACGCCCTGAAGACGCGTCGCTAGGACCAGTTCGCCACAAAGCGAGCCTCGAGCATGAGACAGAGGCGGTGATAGAGGACCTGGTGCAGCTCTTGCACCAAGTCGGTGCGGTCGCAAGGCACGCATAGCGCCAGATCAGCCATGTCCGCCAGGGGATTGGGCGCCCGCCCCGTGATCCCGATCGAGCTCACGCCCAAGGCCCGTGCCAAGGCAACAGCGCGCAACACGTTCTGTGACTTGCCACTGGTGCTCAGCGCCAGCAGGACATCGCCTTCACGCGCCAAGGCGTAGAGCTCCTGGGCGAGCACCATGCCAGGAGCGGGCACATCATTCGCCACCGCCGAGCCCAGGGCCGGGTTGCAGCCCAAGACATGGGCGCGCAGCCCACGCTGGAGATGCTCTGCCAACTCTGGCCCCAATGGGACGTTGGCGAGGCGCATAGCAAGCTCTTGCGGAACAGGCCGCGGAAGCGCAAAGCTCTTGAGCAGCTCCCCCGAGATGTGCAGCGCATCGGCCATGCTGCCGCCGTTGCCGCACAAAAAGAGCGTGCCGCCTGCCTCCAGCGAACGGGCGATCTGTTCACAAGCGGGACGGAGCGCCAGCGCCGCCTCTCCCAGGCGGGCGTCGTCCAGCGCCTCCTGGAGCGCGGCCACGGCTCTGGGGGGCCATCCCTCCAGAGCCGTGCGCACGTCAACCCCCTGTTTGTCAGCAGAGGCATCCTTACTGCTCAACGACGGCCTCCTCCAGCTCGGCCGGCGCCAGGCCATCGTCTGATCGCCTCCGGAAGCTCAAGCCATCGCCCTCGGCGTTCACGCCGATCTCGATTACATCGCCGGCCGCGAACTCGCCCGCCAGCAACCGCTTGGAGAGAGGGCTCTCCACGTGACGCTGGAGCATGCGTCGCACCGGGCGCGCGCCGAACTGGGGATCATAGCCGCGCTCGGCCAGCCAGCTTTCGGCCTCGGAGCTGAGCACGAACGACAGGCCTTGCTCGGAAAGCCGTTCGCGGATCTCGCCCATCTGAATCTGGACGATCTGGACCATCTCGTCGTGCTCTAGCGCGCTAAAGATGATCACCTCATCCACGCGGTTCAAAAACTCGGGACGGAAGGTCCGCTTGAGCGCCTCGGACACCTCATCCTCATAGCGCTCGCGCTCCTCCGCCCGATCGGACACCGTCCGAAAGCCCAGCACGCCACCGCGCCGTGCGGCAAAGCGCGTCCCGATGTTTGACGTCATGATGATGACGCTGTTGCGGAAATCCACCGTTCGGCCGTGGCCATCGGTCAGGCGCCCCTCTTCTAGAATCTGCATGAGGGCGTTCCAGACATCCGGGTGCGCCTTTTCGATCTCGTCGAACAGGATCACGCGATAGGGGCGTCGCCGCACTGCCTCGGTGAGCTGGCCGCCCTCGTCGTAACCCACATAGCCCGGAGGCGCTCCCACCAGACGGGAGACCGTATGCCGTTCGCCATACTCGCTCATGTCGATAGAGAGCAGCGCATCCTCGTCGTCAAAGAGAAACTCTGCCAACGCCTTGGCTAGCTCGGTTTTGCCCACACCGCTGGACCCCAGGAAGATGAAACTGCCAATCGGGCGCCGGGGATCCTTTAGCCCCGAACGGGCCCGTCGGATGGCGTCGGCAACCGCGTCAATGGCCTCACTTTGGCCGACCACCCGCTGGCTGAGCGCCGCCTCCATCTCTAGCAGGCGCTTGGTCTCGGTCTCCTGCAGGCGCACGGTCGGTATCCCGGTCCACATGGCCACGATCTCGGCGATCTCGTCGGCGTCGACTACCTCATCCAGGTCTTGTTCCTTCTGCCAGGCGGCCCGCTGCTCCTGGAAATCTTGCTCCAGCCGCAACCGCGCCGTGGTGATCTCGGCCTTGCGCCGATAGTCGTCCTCCGCCGCCGCTTGTTCCTCTTCCTGTGCCAGGTTGATCAGGCGCTTGCGCAATGCTTTGAGCTCTGGCGGCAGGCTGAACATGCGGATTCGTAGCCGTGATCCGGCCTCATCGACCAGATCGATGGCCTTGTCTGGCAGGTGACGGTCCTTGACATAGCGCTCCGAGAGATGCGCCGCCGCATCGAGAGCTTTGTCCGTGATGCGTACCTGATGGTGCTCTTCATAACGCGAACGCAGCCCCTTGAGCATCTCGATCGTCTCTTCGAGAGACGGTTCCTCCACATAGATGGGCGCAAACCGACGCTCCAGGGCGCTATCGGTTTCGATATGCTGGCGATATTCGTCCAGCGTGGTGGCGCCGATGCAACGCAGCTCACCGCGAGCCAGCGCGGGCTTCATCATGCTGGATGCATCGATGGCGCCTTGGGCACCACCGGCGCCGGCCACGGTATGCAGCTCGTCGATGAACAGAATGATCTCGCCCTCTGCCTGGCTGATCTCGTCCAGCGTTGCTTTGAGCCGCTCTTCGAACTCGCCTCGGAACCGCGAGCCCGCCACCATGGCGCCCAGCATGAGCGAGATGATCCGCTTGTTCAGCAGGGGCTCGGGCACGTCGCCATCGACGATGGCCTGGGCCAAGCCCTCCACAATGGCCGTCTTGCCAACGCCGGCCTCGCCAATCAGCACAGGGTTGTTCTTGGTTCGGCGCGAGAGCACCTGCAGCACCCGCTGGATCTCTACATCGCGGCCGATCACCGGATCGAGCTTGCCCTGCTTGGCCAACTCGGTGAGATCTCGGCCGTACTTTTCCAGGGTCTTGTAGCGACGAGCGCGTGGCGCCTCCTCGGAATCGGGCTGAGCCGACGGCCGATCGCTCTGGCTGAGCGCATCCAGCAGCCGCTCTCGGGTGACGCCCTCATCCGCCAAGATTCGAGCGGCGACGCTGCCGGGCTCGGAGGCGATGGCTAGCAGCAGATGCTCGGTCGAGACGATCTCGTCGTCGAGGCGCTCGGCCTCTTCCGTAGCACGCCGGATCATCTCCTGCACCCGCGGCGTCGCCAGCCAGCTATCCTCCGAGGCGGAGGCGGTGTGGATCGCCAGACGGGGGTTGCCCCGCAACACATCCTCTACCCGCCGCACCACACGGGCGCGATCGACGGCCAGCATGTCGAACATATCGGTGAGCACCTCGTCGGGCTCCTCAAAGAGCACCAACAGAACATGCTCCACATCGATCTGCGGATGCCGATAGCGTCTTCGCTTCTCATAGGCAAGGTTCAGCGACTTTTGCGCTTCCTTGCTAAACCTCTGATAACTATCGTGACTTGCCATGGTACAATCCTCTCCCAGACTACCCCTCGCGGCGCAGCCCGGCCCATCTCGGGTTACAAGATATGTGCTGGAGGGCCATTCCCTCGGCCCACCTCAACCGAGATGCTATGACTATAGCGAGAGAACGCATCTCTCGCAAAAAAGCTTTGCCCCAAGCCTACTCAACCTCTTTGGCATAAAACGGGGCCTTGGCAAAGACATACCCCCCATCCTCCACATCCACTCGCACAGTGTCACCGGCCCCAAACCGGCCTTGGAGCAGCTCCATGGCCAGCGGATCCTGTAGCTGCCGCTGGATGGTCCGCTTGAGCGGACGCGCGCCATAGACGCGGTCGTACCCTTCCTCCGCCAGGCGAGCCTTGGCCGCGGGAGTCACCTCGAGCTGGATCTGCTGCTGTGCCAACAAGGCCCCCAGGCGACGCAACTGGATACCGACAATATCTAGCAGATGCTCTCGCGTAAGCGAATGGAAGATGATGATCTCATCGACGCGGTTCAAGAACTCGGGGCGGAACTGCTCGCGCAACGCCCGCATCACCCGTTCGCGGGTCTGCTCCTCGGTGGGATCGCTCGCCGAGGCGATCCACTGGCTGCCCACGTTGGACGTCATGATGACCACGGTGTTGCGAAAGCTCACGGTGCGGCCCTTGCCGTCGGTCAGGCGTCCATCGTCCAGAATCTGCAGGAGCAGGTTGAACACCTCGGCGTGCGCCTTCTCGATCTCATCCAGCAGCACCACCGCATAGGGCCGCCGCCGCACCGCTTCGGTAAGCTGGCCGCCCTCGTCGTAGCCGACATAGCCGGGAGGCGCCCCGATCATGCGCGCCACGGTGTGCCGCTCCTGGTACTCGCTCATATCGAGCCGCACCATGGCCTCCTCATCATCAAAGAGAAACTCGGCCAAAGCGCGAGCCAGCTCGGTCTTGCCCACGCCAGTGGGCCCCAAAAAGATAAAGCTGCCGATGGGACGGTTGGGATCCTGCAGGCCCGATCGCGCCCGCCGCACGGCGTTGGAGACGGCACGCACGGCCTCGTCCTGGCCCACCACCCGCTGATGCAGCCGTTCTTCCATTTGCACCAGCTTGGCCACCTCGCCCTCTAGCAGACGCGAGACGGGTATCCCGGACCACTTGGAGACGATCTCGGCGATGTCCTCCTCCGTGACCTCCTCCTTGAGGAGGCTCTGGTCGCGATGCGCCTCGGCCAGCCGCCCTTCCTGCTCCTTGAGCCGACGCTCCAGCTCGAGGATGTCCGAGTAGCGCAGGCGGGCCGCGGTCTCAAGATCGCCATTGCGCTCGGCGATCTCGGCCTGCGAACGGAGCTCCTCCAGGCGTGCCTTGGTCGTCTGCAGCGCCTCAATGGCCTCGCGCTCGCGATCATAGCGCGCCTTGAGGGCGGCCAGCTCCTCCTGGCGATCGGCCAGCTCCTGGCGGATGCGCTCTAGGCGCTCCTTGCTGGCGTCGTCGCGCTCCTTGTCCAGCGCCCGCTGCTCGATCTGTAGCTGCATGATGCGGCGCTCGCACTCGTCGATCTCCCGCGGCGAGCTGTCGATCTCCATGCGCAGACGGGCACCGGCCTCGTCGACCAGGTCGATCGCCTTGTCCGGCAGGAACCGGTCGGCGATGTAGCGGTCCGACAGCATGGCCGCAGCGATCAAGGCGCCATCTTGGATGCGCACGCCGTGATGAACCTCGTAGCGCTCCTTGAGGCCCCTGAGAATGCTGATGGTCTCTTCCACCGTGGGCGCATCCACAAACACCGGCTGGAAACGGCGCTCCAGCGCCGCGTCTTTTTCGATATACTTGCGGTACTCGTTCAGCGTGGTGGCGCCGATGCAATGCAGCTCGCCCCGCGCCAGCAAGGGCTTGAGCATGTTGGATGCATCCAGCGAGCCCTCGGCGGCGCCGGCGCCCACCACCGTGTGCAACTCATCAATAAAGAGCAGGATCTCGCCCTCGGCGTCGGTCACTTCTTTGAGCACGGCCTTGAGCCGCTCCTCGAACTCGCCACGATACTTGGCGCCGGCAATCAGGGCGCCCAAGTCCAGGGCGACCAGGCGCTTGTTTTGGAGCCCCCGCGGCGTGTCACCCCGCACGATTCGGGTAGCGAGTCCCTCCACGATGGCCGTCTTGCCCACGCCAGCCTCGCCCACCAGCACCGGGTTGTTCTTGGTGCGGCGCGATAGCACCTGGATGACCCGCCGGATCTCTTCGTCGCGGCCGATCACCGGATCCAGCTTGCCATCGCGGGCCGCCTGGGTGAGGTCGCGGGCGTACTTTTCCAGGGCCTGGTAGCGCGCCTCGGGGTTCTGGTCGGTGACGCGCTGGGACCCACGAATACCAGCCAGCGCCTTGAGCACGGCATCGACCGAGAGCCCCTGCCCACGCAGTGATTCGCCGGCGTGGCCGCGATCCTTGTCCAGGCACGCCAAGAGCAGATGTTCGGTCGAGACGTACTCGTCGCGCATCTGCTCGGCATGCTGCGTGGCGGCCTGCAGCAGCGCCGAGAGCCGCTGGGACATGTAGAGCTGCGCCGGCCCCTGCACCTGCGGCTGGCTCTCAAGATGCGCTCGCAGATCGGCGATCAGGCTAGACGGCCGTAGGCCCAACTTGGCCAGTATGGCCGGCACCACGCCGTCGGGCTGCTCCAGCAGCGCCAGCAGCAGGTGCTCCACCTCGATCTGGCTATGGTTGCTTTGCTGTGCGAGCTCTTGGGCGGCCGCCAGGGCCTCCTGAGCCCGCTGTGTCATGCGGTTCAGGTTCATCGCAAACTACTACCTCTCAAGAGATGTCTATCCATCCAATCGATACGTCACGCTCAAAGCATCTAATAGCGCAAGAGGGCCGCCATGCCGCCCGCCTCTTGCAGGGCCGGGTTCTGACGCACGATGTTCACGCTGGCCCCGGCATCGACGGCCTTGTGGATGGCGCGGTTGATCGCATCCGCGACCTCGCGGAACTCGGTGCCGCCGCAGAACGGGCAAGCGCCGCTCAGATGCGGGGCGATATACTCGCAGTTGGTGCACATAGTTCCCGCAGAGCTGAAATCCTCGTCCACCAACAGCAGTTGCACACGGCCCTCTTGCAGCGCATACAAGGAGTCCGCCAGGCCGATGACGCCCGCCCCTCCCTTGTTCGCCGCCGTGATGGCCTCTTGCACCAGTTGTCGCTCCTGCTCGGCGTCGGCCTTCATGGCGATGTCGAGCGAGCGATGGAGGATCTCGGCGGGGCGGGCCGCCATGTTGACCGCAAACTCGCCGATGAGGCCCTTGCGCAGCCTGGGCGGCAACAGCCCCTTGACCTGGGCCAGCACCTCTTCGCTGCCGCCGAGCACCCACCGTTGCAGGTCGTGATCCTCGGTATAGCGGTCGATCACCTCGATGGCCTGCTTGAGGTTATGCAGCGCCAGATGATCCTCATGGCGCTGATACCGCGCCGCCGCCCAGCCGCCCTGCCGATGCCGTTTGAGCTCTTCGCCCACAACCTCCGAAAGAGGCGTGATCTTGCCGGCCTCCACGGCAAAGAGGCGTAGCGCCTCCCGGTCTACCAGGGCCACCGCGTAGCGTCCAAAGCGGTCGATGACATCCATCAGCACGCGCACCATCGGCTTGCTGGAGCAGTAGGCCCGCGTCGGCACGCTGATGGGCAGCGGAATCGCCTGCCAAAGCTCCTGACTGGCCGAAAAGAGGGCTACGCCCCGTGGCTGCCAGTCGTACTCGTAGTCTAGAAAGCGGAGCACCCGCTCCACGTCACACGCCGCGGCCTCCTGTTCCATCGCCTTGAGCCGCTGACGCAGCATCAGCTTGACCTCGTCCTTGGACTTGTCGGCCAGATCGGTATCCAGATACACGCTGAGAACGGGCTGCTTGCCCTCATACCCCACCAGACCTGCGAGCTCTGCTTTGGTAATCATTCGGATTCCTCCTGTGTCGGCCGAGAGACGCTCGGCCTCACGCCGCCCTGATCAACCGCGCCCGCATCGAGAATCTCATAGTCGGCGGGAGCAGCCTCCTTCTCTCCCGTCTGCTTGGCCAGTTCACGTTCCAGCAGCTCTATCTGCCGCACGGCCTCGCGCTGCACACGCATGAGCTCGTTCTGCAGCTCTTCGATGCGGCGGCTCATGTTCAGGATCACCTCGACGCCCGCCAGATTCACTCCCAACTCGTCGGTGAGGCGACTGATCTTGCGCAACCGTTCGATGTCGGTCTGGGAATAGAGCCGGGTCCGTCCCCTGGTTCGCGAGGGTTTGACCAGGCCGATCCGCTCATAGTAGCGCAACGTCTGCGGATGCAAGCTCACCATCCGCGCGGCAACACTGATAAAGAAGCAGGGCTCATCGCCCCAGATCGACTCGTCCATAGCTCACACTCTCCTACGACGATCCTCGCATGTGGGCAAGCTGCTGATAGAGGCTCTTTTCCTCTTCGGAGAGGTCCTGCGGAATCGTCGGCATCACCCGCACCAGCAGGTCGCCGTGCTCGGAGGCATCGCGCAGCCGTGGCATGCCCTGCCCCCTCAGGCGAAACACACGCCCCGTCTTGGTCTCTGGGGGGATCCGCAGCGACACACGCCCCTTGAGCGTCTCTACCACCACCTCGCCGCCCAGGATCATCGTGTACAGATCCACGGGGCGGGTCAGGTATAGGTCATCGCCGCGACGTTCGAAGCGAGGGTCCTCACGGACCTGAACGACCAGGTAGAGATCACCAGGCCTGCCCCCATTGGCACCAGGCTGGCCCTCGCCCGCGATGCGAACGCGCGAGCCTGTGCGCACACCCGCCGGGATATTGACCTCCAGCCGACGCGAGCCGGTATCCACAAGGCGAACGGTCCCATCATAGGCCTCGCGCAAACTGATGGGGACCTGCTGCTCCACATCGCGGCCATCCATCCGCAGCATTCCGCCAGCGCCCGGGCGCGCGCCCGTGCGGCCGCCCATCCCCGAGCCAAAGACCGACTCGAAAAACTCGGAAAACCCGCCAAACGAGCGCCCCGAGCTATCGCCACCAAAGAGATCATCCAGGTCGACGTACTCGGTGTGAACCCTGCCACCGCCTGGCTGGCCGCCACCAGAGAACCATTGGGTCCAGTCAAAGCCATTGGGCGAGCCGCCCGTGCGCTGGTATTGCTGCCATTGGGCGCCTAGCTGGTCATACTTTTGGCGCTTTTCCGCATCACGAAGGACCTCGTACGCCTCGTTGATCTCTTTGAAGCGCTCCTCGGCCTCTTTGTTGTTCGGGTTCACATCGGGATGATACTTGCGAGCGAGCTTGCGATACGCCTTGCGGATATCCTCCGTCGGCGCATCCTTGCTCACGCCCAGCGCACGGTAATAGTCCTTGTACTCCATCAACACCCAGCTTCCGTCCGGCGAATCAGCCATGCACGTCGCCCACTTGTCAGTCTTGGGTCCATTATAGATGCGCGCCCCGAGCCTGTCAAGGAACTTGATAATAGGGGACTCAGATTTTCCGATAGTTTTATAGCAAAAGTTCTTGACAGATTCCCGCATAGCCGCTATAATGGTGGCCGAAAAGATACGGCGCGTCTTGGGCGCCTCAGCATCAAGATCGTATTGGGAGGTGTAGTATGAGTAGTCTGATCAGATGGGATCCGTTTGGTGAGTTGATCGGTGAGCCGTGGGGGCGGCGACGGGATGTGCGACCCTTTGACGTCGCACGCAAGGGTCTCGACCTAGGCATGGACGTCTATGAGACGGACCAAGAACTGGTAGCGCAGGTCGCAGTGCCAGGCATCGATCCCGACGACATCGAGATCACCCTCTCGGGCGATATGCTGACCATCCGTGGTCAGGTCGCCGAAGAGGAGGAGGAAAAGGGCCGGCAGTACCTCTGGCGCGAGATGGCCCGTGGCGAGTTCACGCGCTGCGTCTCGTTGCCCGCCGGGTTGCAGGCCGACAAGGCCCAGGCCGAGTTCAAGAACGGGCTGCTGACCCTTACGATCCCCAAGCGCGAAGAAGCCAAGGCGAAAAGGATCCGCGTCAAGGCTCGCTAGTGACACAATAGAGCAAGGGCTCTCGCTCACAGCAAGGCATTCATGAGGAGGTCAAGATGACGATCAGCCGCTGGGAACCGTTCAAGGACTTGATGACGTTGCGCGAGGCCATGGACCGTCTGTTTGAGGATAGCTTTGTCCGGCCCGGCACGCGCTGGACGCCGACCGAGGCCACGCGCCTCTCGCTGCCGCTGGATGTCTATACCACGGATGAGGAGATCGTCGTTTCGGCGGCCATCCCCGGTGTGGATCCCGACAGCGTGGAGATCACCATCGAGGGCAACAATCTATCCATCAAGGGCGAGGTGGCCGGCCCGCTGGACAATGTGGATTATGTCCTGCAGGAGCGCGCCTATGGCACCTTTAGTCGTAGTCTCCGCCTCAACATCCCGGTGGACGCCGACAAGGCCGAGGCGAACTTTGACAAGGGCGTGCTCACGCTCACCATTCCCAAGCAGGAGGCGATCAAGCCGCGTACCATCAAGGTGTTGCCCAAAGACTAGATACTAGAGCGACACACGCAGCGGCGGGGATCCGAGATCGGATCCCCGCCGCTTTGCTTTACCTACCACCCAAGAGAGACGGCCCCCCTCAGCAGGGGGCCGTCTTTTATTCTCTAGCAGACTACATCATGCCGGGCATGCCGCCCATGCCACCCGGTCCGCCCTGCGGCGCTGGCGGCTCAGGCTCGGGGATGTCCGTGATCAAGGCCTCGGTGGTCAGGATCATGGCCGCGATCGACGCAGCATTC